>DATBZM010000320.1:0-9594 GCA_036513175.1 Xanthobacteraceae bacterium
CACGAAGGCGGCGTGCACCATGCCGGGCAGCGCGATGTCGTCGAGAAAGCGCCCGCGCCCGCACACGAGCTCCGGGTCCTCGATGCGCGGCACCGCCGCACCGAAATAACGAACGCCCATCATGGCCTCGGGGATGGAAGCAAGGCGAGGGGCGTCACTCTAGGGGCAATGTCGCGAGACGCAAGCCAAGGCCTCGTGTCCCGGGCGCAGCGCAGCGTTCGCGAAGCGAACGGCGCGCTGCAGACCCGGGACCCACGCTTTGCCGCCCCTGGGCCCCGGATCAGCGCTGCACCAGCGCGCAAGCGCGCGCCGCTGCAGCGCATCCGGGGCACGAGTCATGCGATTGACATAGCGGCGTGACCAGGCCATTTTTCGGCCGTTGCTGCAGGGCGCACCGGCCGTCGGCCAAAGGGGCAAAGCCCACCTGCGAACACGATCCGCAACGCGCCCACATCCAGCCACATGCCGAACCTCGAGAATCTCAAGAAGCAAGCCAAGCTCGTCCTGCGCTGGCACCGCACCGGCTATCATCCGGTGGCGGCGCAGATCAGGGCGATGCTGCCGCGCTTCCGCGACCTGAGCGATTCCGAGGTGCTGGCCCGCGAGTTCAAGCTCAGCGATGCGCAGGAGCTCGTCGCGCGCCAGGAGGGCTTCGACAGCTGGCAGGCGCTCAAGCAGGGACTGGAAACCATGCCTCAAGAGCAACACGCCGAACAAGCATCGGCCGCACGGCCCGTGCTCAGCGCCATCGCGGCGCAGCTCTTCGTCGCCGATGTCACGGCGTCGTGCGATTTCTTCACCCGCAAGCTCGGCTTCGCGGTCGTCTTCGCTTGGGGCGAGCCGCCGTTCTATGCGCAGGTCAAGCGTGACCGCGCATTGATCAACCTGCGCTGCGTCGACAAGCCGGTGATCGACCCGGCGCTGCGCGAGCGCGAAAGCCTGCTGTCGGCAGACATTGCGGTCGACACGGCGGACGAGATCAAGCAGCTCTTCCTCGAGCTCCAGTCGGCCGGCGTCGATTTCTTCCAGACGCTGCGGCGCGAGCCGTGGGGCGCGCGCAACTTCATCGTGCGCGACCCGGACGGCAACCTGATCCTGTTCGCCGGACCGGCGGAGTAATGAGGTCTCGTGTCCCGGGCGCAGTGCAGCGCGAAGCGGTGCACTGCAGACCCGGGACCCACTCTATGCGGCCCCTGGGCCCCGGCTCAGCGCTGCACCGCTTCGCGCTGCAGCGCATCCGGGGCACGAGGCTCGTTATGGCCCTCGACCCGAAACCCGCCATTGCGATCGAGCGTCACGCGGCCGACCGCGAGTGCGCGTATGATCGCGTCGGGCGCTGTCGCGCCGAACAGAAGCTTGGCGAGTCCGGCTTGCCCGCTCGCATGCGCAATGACAGCATGGATCAAGTCAGATCGCGGAGCACGCGCATGTCTCACCCGTCGTCCTCGAATTCACTCACCCGCCGCACCATTCTGGCCGCAACGGCTGCCGCAGGCGGCGCGGCGCTCGCGCGCGAGGCCGCGGCGGGCCAGGCGTGCCCGCTCGGCCCGCCGCCGCACGCGGCGGGGCCGCGCGTCTTCCTCGACTACGATCAGGCGGAGCTCGACGCGGCCTACGACCAGAGCTTCTACGCGCCGCTGCAGGAGCAGATCCTCAAGCGCCTCGCGGCGCGCAGCGAGGACACGCGCGCGCGATTCGCGCCGCAGCGCGCCGCCTATGGCCCCAGCGAGATCGAAGGGCTCGACATCTACCGGACCGACCGGCCGAATGCGCCGGTCTTCGTCTTTATCCACGGCGGCGCCTGGCTGCGCGGCGCGGCGAAGGAATACGCCTATCCGGCGGAAGTCTTCGTCCGGGCGGGCGCGCACTATGTCGTGCCGGACTTCATCGCGGTGGACAAAGCCGGCGGCGATCTCACCGTGATGGCCGAGCAGGTGCGCCGCGCGATCGCCTGGACCTACAAGAATGCGGCGAGCTTTGGCGGCGATACGCGCCGCTTCTTCATTGGCGGCCATTCGTCGGGCGGCCACCTGTGCGGCGTTGCGCTCGTCACTGACTGGACCAAATTCGATCTTCCGGCCGACGCGATCACGGGCGGTTTGTGCATGAGCGGCATGTACGACATGCGCGGCCCGCGCCTGTCCAAGCGCGGCAATTACGTCAAGTTCACCGACGCGATGGAGCAGGCGATGAGCTCGCAGCGCCATATCGACATGCTGCGCGCGCCGATCACGGTCACCTACGGCACCAACGAGACCCCCGATTTCCAGCGGCAGAGCCGCGATTTCGCCGCCGCCGTGAAAGCCGCCGGCAAGCCCGTCGAGCTGATCGAGGCGGTGAGCTACAACCACTTCGAGATGGCGGAGTCGCTCGGCAACCCGTACGGCCCGAATGGCCGCGCCGCGCTGGCGATGATGAAGCTCGGGTGAGGCGGTCTCGTGTCCCGGGCACAGTGCAGCTGCCATAGGCCCGCGCGAAGCGCGGGCGTTCGAACGGCGGCCAAAGGCACTGCAGACCCGGGACCCACTCTATGCGGCCCCTGGGCCCCGGATCAGCGCTGCACCAGCGCGCAAGGGCGCGCCGCTGCAGCGCGTCCGGGGTACGCGGCTCGTTACGGCCCCTCGACGCGAAACCCGCCGTTGCGATCGAGCGTCACGTGGCCGGCCGCGACGGCAGCGGCCCAGCGGGCGGTGGCGCCGAGGCCGCCGAAGGTGAAGAAATGCGGCGCGACGTCGCCGAGCCCGCCGCGCGCGGCCGCGAGCGCCCGGATGATCGCGTCGGGCGCGGTCGCGCCGAACAGATGCTTGGCGAGCCCGGCATTGCGGGCGAGCGCGCGCGCGGACGCCGCGACGCCGCAGATCGCCGCGAAGCGCAGCAGCGTCGCGACCGAGGCCGGGCCGGCGATGCCGACGCGCACCGGTTGCTCGACGCCGGTGTCGCGCAAGCGGGCGAGGAAGGCGAGGATCGGCGCGGGCGCGAACGCGAACTGGGTGACGATATGAATCGCAAGCCCGGTCGCGGCCGCGGCCTCGATCTTCGCGGCGAGCGCGCGATCGATCTCGACCGGCGAGACGCGCGGATGGCCGTCCGGGTAGCCCGCGATGCCGATCTCGCGGATACCGCGGTTCTGCGCGAGGCCGCTCTCGATCACCTCGATTGCGTGATGGAAGTGGCCGGCCGGCACGTCGCGATCGCCGCCGATCACGAGGAGGCGCCGCACGCCGGCCTCCTCGACCAGGCGCGCCAGAAAATCGTCGAGCTCGGTCGTGCTGGCAAAATTGCGCGCCGCGAGATGCGGTACCGGCTCGAAGCCGCGCGCGTGCAGGCGTTTGGCGATCGCGATCTGCTCGCGCGGCGGGCGCGCCGGCACGGCGCTGACATAGATCGCGGTGCCGGGCGTGGCGGCGGTCGCGAGCCCGTCGATCTCGGCCTCGCTCGGCCGCGTCGCCTCGAAACTTGCAAGTCGCACGAAATCGGCGATCTGCGCCGTCTCGTTCGGCTCCGGGTTCGGGACCAGCGGCGGGGCGGCCATCGGGAGAGCCTTGGCGATGGGGAGGGTGGTGAGCGGACTCATTCGCGCCGCCGCGAGATCACGTAGGACTCGTCGAAGAACCACAGACCGCCGTGCTGGCGGAGCACCTCGCGCGTTGCATCGAGATAGCGCTGCGCGCCATGCACGGTTTCCAGCCGGTCGTCCTCGACTTGCGCGACGTAGATCGCCGCATTCCAGGCCGCGAATAGCGTCGAGGTGCCGATCGACTCGGAGACCTCCGAGGGCAGCGTGTGCATCTCATAGCGAAAGAGCGATCGGTTGTCGGCGTAGGCGTTGAAGTTGAGCTCGCGCCCGGACGGCCCGAGCTCCTGCTTCACGGTCTTCATGATCTGGTGGCGATCGTGGATGAACGGATTGTCGCCCGGCCACACCTTCTGGATGATCTCCTGGCCCGGATCGTTGCCGTGCGAGTGGATCGCGATCAGCCGGCCGCCCGGGCCGAGCGCGCGCGCGAGCGGCGCAATCACGCGCTTGGCCTTGAACTCGAGCGATGCGCGGGCGCGATAGGGCTGCGACGCGATGACGAGGTCGTAGCCCGCCTGGGTGCCGCCCGGCCGCGGCAGGATCGGGTCGAGCAGGAATTTGTGGTCGTCGCGATAGATCACCAGCACCACCGGGCGCTCGTACACCGGATTGCCGGTCTTCGGGCTCACGCCCGCCTTCCAGTTGTCGGCGAGGAACGGCTCGAGCTCGATGATCTGCTGCTCGAAGCGGTGCGCGGTGGTGCCGGTGAGCGCCACCTCGTGCCACACGAGGCTCGATGCGGCTGAGAGCGATTTCACGTGCAGCCAGGGCGCGTCCGCATAGGCGAGGTTGGTGAGCACCAGCGCGGTCGCGGGATGCTCGACGAAGCGGTCGGCGACCTTCTGCAAGGTGAGGCGGATATCCTCCAGGCTGATCTCCTTGCCGACGACGTAGAACGGCATGGTCGGGAAGCGGTCGTGCATCGCGCGCATCACGCGGGTGAGCACGCTGCCGTCGCCGACGCCGGCATCGAACACGCGCACCGCCGGCGGGCGCGGATGGATGTTGGCGAGCTCCAGCGAGACGCGGTGGGCGACGACCCACTTCTCGCTGCAGGTGTTCACGAACAGCAGATATTTCTGCCGATTGTCGAAGAAGCGGAAATTGCGCTGCGGGTCGCGCTCGCCGGCTTTTGCGGCAAGGCCGATGCGATGGATTGCCGGCGGCAGGCCAGCCGGAAGCGACGGCATGGTCTGGATGGCTGGGCTTGCGTCGGGCGCGCGCGGGATCAGCGCCGGCCGCCCCATGATGTCGGAGCGGTTGTCGGTCATGAACGCGCGGATGCGGTCGAGCGTGTCGGTGGTGATGCGGCCGCCGTTGCGCAGGCGGTTCGCGAGCTTGCCGTCGTTGACGGCGCGCCGGCCGAAGGTCGATTCGGCAAGGCCGGTCTGGCGGCAGTAGTCGGAGATTTCCTGGAGCAGTTGCTGGGCGTTCATCGGATCCCTCGCCGATCCCGCCGCGGTTCGGATCTTCGCGTCCGGTCGCATGCAGGATCGAGGATATCGAAGACCTGGTTGGCAGTGCGGTCAACCACAAAACGTCCCACTTGGCTAGTGGGCAGGTTATTGGGCGATTGCCCAAAACTTTATTCTATATGAATCAATGAGATGAAAATGCAGACTGGGATCATCGGCAGGATAACGGACCGCCGTGATCAACCATAACCTGCCCACGCCGCGTGGGCAGTGGGCAATGCGCCAGCTTTTGCCTCGCGAGATCGGGGCGAATGTCGCCTAATCCGGGGGCCTTGCGGGCGGCAGGCGGTCATCGATAGGTAAAGTCGTTGCGCGCGATCGCGCTAACGCCGAGGAAGGGGATCCATGCCGCGCTTCGCCGCCAATCTCGCCTACATGTTCACCGAGCGGCCGATGATGGAGCGCTTCGGCGCCGCGGCGACGGCCGGCTTCAAGGCGGTCGAGCTGCAGTTTCCCTACGACCTCGCGCCGACCGACGTGCGCGCCGAGCTGACGCGCCATGGCCTCGTCCAGCTCGGCATCAACACGCAGCCGCGGCCGAACGGCGGCGAGTCCGGGCTCGGCGCGATGCCGGGGCGCGAGCGCGAGTTTGCCGAGGTGTTTCAAAAAGCGCTCGACTACGTGGTGGCGATCGGCGGCAGCGCGATCCACACCATGGCGGGCGTGGTCGCGCCCGAGCTGCGCCCGGCGGCCGAGCGCGTGTTCGTCGCGAACTATGCGCGCGCCGCCGATCTGGCGGCGGAGAAAAATATCACGCTGCTGATCGAGCCGCTCAATCCGCGCGACCGGCCGAGCTACTTCGTCGGCCGCGTCGAGCAGGCGGCCGACCTGATCGCGCAGATCGGCCGGCCCAACGTGAAGATCCAGTTCGATTTCTACCACGTGCAGATCATCTGCGGCGACCTCATCAAGCGCCTGGAGAAGTTCCTGCCGGCGATCGGCCACGTGCAGATCGCGGCGGTGCCCTCGCGCGCCGAGCCGGACGAGGGCGAGGTGAACTATCCCGCCGTGTTCGACGCGCTCGACCGGCTCGGCTATGCGGGCTGGATCGGCTGCGAGTACAAGCCGCGCGGCCGCACCGAGGACGGCCTCGGCTGGGGGCGGCGCTACGGCCTCGGGCCTTAAGCAGCGTCGCCGGCGGCTGCAACTTCTGCGGCTGGCCCTGCGGGCGCCGAATTGGTAAAAGGGCGCGCCGACATCCATCGACGTTTCGATCGCGGAGCCGCCATGGCAAACCCTGCGCTCGTCCTCGCCCTGCTCATCGCGGGCCTCCTCCTCACGCTTGCGGTCGTCGTCGGGCTGATCGCGCTCGCGGTCTGGCTCGTCGTCAAGCTCGTCATCTGCATCGCGGCCTTCATCGGCGCGGCGCTGGCCGGCTCGATCGTCGCCATCATCGCGCTGGTGCTCGTCGTTCTCGCGCTGGCGCTGCTCGGCTGGTTCGTCTTTGCGGTGCACCGGCTGCCGCTCGTCCTCATCGGCCTCGGCAAGCTCACCAGCATTGCGGCGATCCCGTTCCGCGTGTCCGAGCTGCCGGGCACGGTGGTGCGGCTCGGCCTGCGGCGCAAGCAGATGGAGCAGGCCGTCGCCGGGCTGTCGAAACGGTTCACCATCGGCGGACGCACCGCCGACGGCTACACCTTCATGTTCGGCGCGGACGGCGACGACTCCTATACCAAGCTGTCGGCGACCGAGCCCGAGCAGTTCTCCATGGCGTGGACGACGTTCGGCGGCGTCGAGCAGCGCGCCGCGCCGCTGCTGTCGCTGTGGTCGGCGACGCTCACCGACAAGGAGGTCGCGACCGCGCAGTTCTGGCCGACCATCGCGACGTACGGCCTGTCCTACAATCTGATCATCCTGGAGAAAGTCTCGCCCGCGCGCGCCGACGGGTTCAAGTCCGATCTCGGCGCGGTGTGGAGCGACGAGATGCAGGCGCTGCAGGCGGCCGGCGAGCTGTTCGTCATCGACATGACGTTCTTCGCCCGCTTCCCGGTCGCGAGCGTCGCGGGATTCCCGCGCTTCACGCCAGCGACGCTGACCTTCCTCAAGCGGCAAGCCGGCGCGCTCGTGCCTTTCGCGATCCGCGTGTCGGGCGAGAACGGCGCCGGCCTGCAGCATTTCGTCAAGGCGGACGCGGCCTGGCTCTACGCCCTGCAGGCGGCAAAGACCTCGATCACGGTGTGGGGCATCTGGCTCGGCCACGTCTGGCACTGGCACATTCCGACCGCCGCCATGCAGATGACGATGTTCCAGACGCTCGGCGCGCGCCACATCGTGCGGCAGCTGTTTGGCCGCCAGTCCAAATACCTCATCGCCTTCGATCAGTTCCTGTTGCTCGCCTGGCAGATCGCGCCGCCGACCTCGCTCGACACCAGCGCGCAGTTCCTGCGCATGATGGATGCATTCGCGGCCGGGCGGCCGTTCTTCGCCGATGATCCGAAGACCGCGCTCGAGACGCTCGGCTTGCGCCAGGAGGATTTCACGCAAACCGCGCCGTGGGACCAGTATCCGGTGGTGCGCAACCTGCTCACCCTGTGGGACGCGGCCGAACGCTATGTCGGCACCGTGGTCGACGCGAATTATACGAGCGACCAGGACGTCGCCAACGACGCGCACCTGCGCGCCTGGATCGCGGCCTCCGGCGATCCGGCGCAGGGAAACATCCAGGGCCTCCCGGCGATGGACACGAAGGCGGCGCTCGAGCGCGTGCTCACCAGCCTGATCTACCGCATCACGGCGCACGGCACCTCGCGCATGAACCAGGCGGCCAATCCGGCCCTGACGTTCGTCGCCAATTTCCCGCCCTGCCTGCAGAACCCGCAGATTCCGTCGCCGACCGAGGCGATCGAGGGGCCGAGCCTGTTTGCCTATCTGCCCAATACGGGCAGCATGGGATCGCTGACCAATTTCCTGTTCACCTTCATCTTTTCGACGCCGTACGAGTCATTCATCCCGCTTGCCGGCGTCGAGGCGGACTTGTCGTTCACCGGCGCGAACGCGCTCGCGTGCAATACGGCGCTGATCCAGTTCCGCCGCGATCTGGAGAAGTTCATCGACCTGTGGGCGCAGGAGGCGAAAGTCCAGGGCGTTCCCGCCCAGGTGCACCAGTGGGAGCTCAACATCGAGACGTGAGGCCGCTGGACTGGCCTTTCATCCGTGCTGACCGGGCTCTAGATTGCGACGTCCCCGCGCACCCGATGAGGGTCTTCCCATGCGT
Source organism: Xanthobacteraceae bacterium (assembly GCA_036513175.1). Lineage (GTDB taxonomy): Bacteria > Pseudomonadota > Alphaproteobacteria > Rhizobiales > Xanthobacteraceae > JAVDCA01. Next base: position 8,267 of record DATBZM010000320.1, read on the forward strand.
CTTGCCGACAAGGTCGCGATCGTCACCGGCGCCGGTTCCGGCATGGGCGCCGCCATCGCGGAGACCTACGCACGCGAAGGCGCCCGCGTCGCCGTGCTCGACATCGACGCGGATGCGGCGAAAAAGGTCGCGCGCGGCATCGGCAATACGGCGCTCGCGCTCGGCTGCGACGTCACGAAATCGATCGAGATCGATGCGGCGATCCGCGCGACGCTGTCGGTCCACGATCGCATCGACATCCTGGTCAACAATGCGGGCGTCGCCCACGTCAACAAGCCGGTGACGGAAATCGCGGAAGCGGATTTCGACCGCGTGTTCGCCGTCAATGTCAAAGGCCTGTTCATGTTCAGCCAGGCGATGGTGCCGGTCTTTCGCCGCCAGGGCGGCGGCGTGATGATCAATATCGGCTCGACCGCGGGCTTGCGGCCGCGCCCCGGGCTCTCCGCCTACAATGCCACCAAGGGCGCGGTGCACACGCTCACCCAGACCCTCGCGGTCGAGCTTGCGCCCGACAAGATCCGCGTCTGCGCGATCGCGCCGGTCGCGACCGAGACGCCGCTGCTGCCGACCTTCCTCGGCCCGGCGCCCGGCCAGCGCGAGAAATTCCAGGCGACGGTGCCGCTCGGGCGGCTCGCCCAGCCGCAGGACATCGCCAACATGGCACTGTTTCTCGCCTCCGACGATGCCGCCTTCATCACCGGCAACATCGTCGAGGTGGACGGCGGAAGGTGCGTCTAGCGCATGTTCCGGCGAAAGCCTGCCCCGGACTTGATCCGGGGTGGATACCGGTTCGCCGATAAGAACATGCGCAAAACCAAAGAATGTTGATGATGAACGACGACGATGCGATCCTCGCCGCCAACGCAGCCTACTACCGGGCGTTCTCGTCCGGCGATTTCGCCGCCATGACCCGTATCTGGGCCGAGGACGGCGTCTCCTGCGTGCATCCCGGCTGGCCTCCGCTGATCGGCCGCGGCGACGTGATCGAGTCTTATCGCAACATCCTGGCGAACCAGAACCGGGTGCGCATCGCGCACCAGGACGATGCCGCGATCGTGACAGGCGACGAGGGACGCGTGCTGTGCATCGAGATCGTCGCGGGCGCGGCGCTCGCCGCCGCCAATTTCTATCGCCGCATCGGCGGCGCGTGGCGCATGGTGCATCACCAGGCGAGCCCGATCGCGCTGACGGAGGAGGAAAGCGAGGAGCCGCCGCCGTCGAACCGGCTGAATTGAGGCGCGGTCTCTTGACCCTCCCCTGCAGGGGACAGGGCTATTGCATGTGAGGTGAGCACAGCGCCTGCGCTCCCTCTCCCCGCGTGCGGGGTG
>DATBZM010000321.1:0-2110 GCA_036513175.1 Xanthobacteraceae bacterium
CGTGCCGCCGCGGCCGTAGCAGACCGGGCCCGGATCGGCGCCCGCGCTCTGCGGCCCGACATTGAGAAAGCCGCCGCCGTCGATCCAGGCGATCGAGCCGCCGCCCGCCGAGATCGTGGTCATGTCGAGCGCCGGCACGTCGATCTGCCGGCGCGCGATCACGCCCTCGGTCACCTCGAGCGGCACGCCGCCCTCGATGAAGGCGATGTCGGCGCTGGTGCCGCCCATATCGAGGGTGACGAGGCCCGATGCTGAAGAGTCGGCGTCGCCGGGCGCGAGGTACGCGCTCGCCTGCGCGCCGGCGGCGGGACCGGAGAGCAGCGTGTGCACGGTGCGCCCGCCCGCGATGGCGGCCGAAAACGGCATGACGCCGCCGTTCGACTGCATGAGGAAGCGCTGCTGCGTGCCGATGCGTGCCTCGTCGAGACCCTGGTTGAGATACCCGATGTAGCGCACCAGCACGGGCTCGAGATAGGCGTTGATCAGCGTGGTCGAGAGGCGCGGCCATTCGCGCAGGCGCGGCAGCACTTCGCAGGAGAGCGAGACATGCGCGTCGGGGTGCTCGGCGAGGATCAACCGCCGGGTCTCGATCTCATGCGCCGGGTTGGCGAACGCGAACAGGTAGCAGACCGCGATCGACGCCACGCCGGCGGCCTTGAGCTCGCGCGCGGCGGCGCGCACGGCGTCGGGATCGAGCGGCATGAGCACGTTGCCCTGGAAATCGGAGCGCTCGGGGATCTCCTTGGTAAGGCTCTGCGGCGCGATCGGGGCCGGCTTGGCGTAGAAATAGTCGAACAAGTTGCCGTCGCGCGCCTGGTTCTGGATTTCCTGGATCGCGCGGAAGCCCTTGGTGATCAGCAGCCCGACCTTGGCGCCACGCATCTCCAGCAGCGCGTTGGTCGTGATCGTGGTGCCGTGGGCGAAGAACTCGATCGCTTCCGGCTGCACGCCGCGCGCGATGAATCGCTGCACCCCGTCGAGCACGCCGAGCGCCGGGTTCTTCGGCGTGCTCGCGACCTTCTCGACCATCAGCTCGCCGCTCGCGGCATCGAGCAGCACGAGGTCGGTATGCGTGCCGCCGACGTCGACGCCGAGGCGGTAGCGCGGCGGGACGGGGCTCATGCGCTCGCTCGATGCGCGTCGCGGTCAACTCGCGGGCCGCGTTTCCCTGGTCGCGGCCGCGTCGCCGACCAGGATCGCCGAGACGCCGCCGTCGACGAACAGCATGTCGCCGACGATGAAGTCGCTGTCGTCGGACACGAGGAAGAGCACCGCGCGTGCCATATCCATCGGCACGCCGTTGCGGCCGCGCAGGTTGACGACCGGGCGGGTCGGATCGAACTCGTCCTTGCCGACCGGCGAGCCGATCTTGTTCGGCACCACGCCGTTGACGCGGATGTTGTGCGGGGCGAGCTGCACCGCCATGGCGCGGGTGAGATTGGCGACGCCACCTTTCGCGGCCGCGTACGCAACGGCGCGCGAGCGGCCGAAAAAGCCCGAGGTCGAGCCGACATTGACGATCTTGCCGCCGCGCTTGCCCGCCACCATGGCGCGCGCCGCGTGCTGCCCCATCAGGAACGGCCCGGTCAGCGTCACGGCGATCACCTTGTCCCACTGCTCCTTGGTGATCTCGAGAATGTCCTTGTTGTCGGAGATCGCGGCATTGTTCACCAGGATATCAACGCGGCCCCATTTGGCGGTCACGTCGGCGATGAGCCTCGCGACGTCTGCCTCGGACGAGACATCGGCGACGAAGGCCGCCGCCTCGCCGCCGTGCCCGAAGATCGCGTCCGCGACCTTGTTGCCGCGCCCCGCATCCATGTCGACCACCGCGACCTTGGCGCCGTTCTCGGCGAGCAGCTTGGCGATCTCCTCGCCGATGTTGCGGCCCGCGCCGGTGACGATCGCGACTTGGTCCTTGAGCTTCATGTGGGCGCCTCGGATTTTTGTTGCGACAGGATTAGGTCGGAGGTCGGGGAATGGCAAGGAGGCGAGAGACGCCGTATAGGTATTGCCGCTTGCTCCGAGCGTGCGCTCCCTCTCCCCGTAGGGGAGAGGGCGGGGTGAGGGGATCTCGGAATTTCAATTGATGCTCCGAGAGCCCCTCACC
>DATBZM010000322.1:0-8804 GCA_036513175.1 Xanthobacteraceae bacterium
GTGAGCGAGAAGACCGTGTGCGGCGTGCCTTCGGCCGGATCGGTGCTCGCGATCAGCGTGTTGCCGTTGATCGTCGCGGTGTCGAGCGCGGCGCCGTGCGAAGAGAGCCCGAGGCTCTTGAGCCACGCATCGGCTGCGCTCGTCGAGACGAACTGGAACGGGGTCGCATTCGGCCCGCCGGTGCCGAAGCTCACCAGCGCGTCGAGCGAGCCGGGGACGCCGGTCGCAACCGTATGCGTCGTCGGGCTGTTGCCGGTGCCGAACTGATCGACCGTCGCGGTGAGCCCGCCTTCGTTCGCGGCGCCCGTGATCACGGCGCCGGTCAGCGACATCGGCACGATCTGCTGATTCTCGTTCCCATTCGTCGTGCCGCCCGCGCCGCCATTCGCGCCTTCGGACGCGAGCAGCCCCAATGGCGTGCCGGGTGGCCCCAGCGTGTCGATGGCGAACGAGACGAAATTGGCGCCCGACGAGATCAGCGGCCCGTCCGCGCCCGTCAGCACCAACGCGTCGGTGGTGATCGGAAAGAGGTTCGCGAATTCGGCGCCCGAAACGTCGTGGTTCGGCCCGAGCTCGACCGTGATGTCGGGCAGCGGCTGGCCGTTGTCGGAGAAGAACGGCTCGACGATGACTTCGGAATGATTGTCGAACAGGATGATCAGCCGGTCGCCGACATGGACCAGCGTGATGGTGTCGTTGGCGATCGCCGAGAGGTCGAGCTTGGTCGATCCATCGAGATGGATCGTGATCGCCTGGTTGTTGTCAGGCTTGGTGACGGTGACGACTTTGGGAGGCGAATTCGGACCCTGCGGCCCGCTTGACTGCGCCACGACAATAGGAGTGCTCATCGAACTCTGCCCACCAACGCACGCCCCCCGACGTGCACCATGCCAACGGAATACCTTCCCCTAATCGACCCCTCCGGTATGGTCAACAAAACGCTAATAGCACATCATGAATTGTGATCGTGTGCGCAAAAGCACACTTGCTTCGGTCGGATTCCATTGAGGTTACCGGTCGGCTGGTTCCATGTAGGATCATCCGAGGACACCGTCTGAACGGTACGAATAAACCGCACCGTGCCCGCGCAAAGACGCGAATTGATTGATATCGCCAAGCTCCACAACCATGGGGAAGCGTCCATGAACCGAACCGCAGGCGCTCTTGCCATCCTGCTAGCCCTCAGCGTCGCCGCGCAGGCGCGCGTGACCCGCATCGAGATCCTGCGCACCGAGCCGTTCGCGGGCGGCGAGGCCTTCGGCACGGTCGGTGCCTACGAGAAGGTGGTCGGCCGCGTTCATGGCGAGCTCGATCCGGCGGCGCCGCTCGACGCCGTGATCGTCGATCTCGACAAGGCGCCGCGCAACGCGCGCGGGCAGGTCGAATACTCGACCGACTTCTACCTCCTGCGGCCGGCTGATCTCGCCAAGGGCAACGGCGCGCTGCTCTACGACGTGAACAACCGCGGCAACAAGCGCGCCCTGATCCAGTTCAACAGCGCGCCGGCGAGCAACGATCCGGCGACGCCCGCCCAGGCCGGCAACGGCTTCCTGATGCGCGAGGGATTCTCGGTGGTGTGGAGCGGCTGGATCCCGGACCTGCCGGCCACGAACAACAACCTGCGCATCGAGGTGCCGACCGCGTCGACCGCGAACGGGTCGATCGTCGGGACCGTGTGGGACGAATTCCTGCTCAACGATGCGACGACCAAACAGGTGCGGCTGACCTATCCGGCGGTCGACCCGGCGTCGGCGACGCTCATGGAGCGCGACCGCAATGCCGACGTGCCGTCGATCATCTCGGCGGATCAGTGGGAATTCGTCGACGCGCAGACCATCCGTCTCAAGCCGGAGGGCACCGCCTTCCGCATCGGCGCGATCTATCAGCTGGTCTACAAGGCCGCCAATCCGCCGGTGTCCGGCGTCGGCTTTGCGGCGACGCGCGATCTCGTCGCGTTCCTGCGCCACGCGGCGGCCGACGATGCCGGCACGCCCAATCCGCTCGCGCTCGCCGGCAAGAGCGCGATCACCCGCGCGCTCGCGCACGGCACCTCGCAGAGCGGGCGCTATTTGCGCGACTTCGTCTACCAGGGATTCAACGAGGACGAGGCGCACCGCATCGTGTTCGACGGCATCAACCCGCATGTCGCGACCGCGCGGCTCTTTCTCAACGAGCGCTTCGCCCAGCCCAACCGCATGGTGCAGATCGGGCACGGCTTCATGTTCTATCCGAACGAGAGCTTCCCGTTCGCGTTCGAGACCCAGAGCGATCCGTTCACGGGCGCGAAGGACGGCATTCTCGCGCGCTGCAGCGCACGCGGCAATTGTCCGAAGGTGATCAGCACCAATACGGGGACCGAGTATTGGCAGTCAGGCGGCTCGCTGCTCGTCACCGACCCGAGCGGGGAGCATGACGGCGTCGAGCCCGCCAACGTGCGCATCTATCACTTCGCGGGAACGCAACACGTCGAGGTCCAGACCATGCCGAAGGGCGTGTGCTCGACCCCCTTCAACACGCTCGACTACCGGCCGCTGCTGCGCGCCGCGTTCATGTCGCTCGACCGCTGGGTCAAGGACGGCGTTGCGCCGCCGCCCAGCCGGCATCCGCGCATCGACGACGGAACGCTGGTCGCGATGACGGGACCGGCAGTGCGCATTCCCGGGTTCACCCCCGCCCAGGGGCCGAGCCCACGGCCGCGCTTCGACTACGGACCCGACTTCGCCAAGGGCATCATCGGCGAGGTGCTCCCGGTTGCGCTGCCAGATCGATACGGCGTGCGCGTGCCGAAGGTCGATCGCGACGGCAACGAGACGAGCGGCGTGATCCTGCCCGACATCGCGGTGCCGGCCGCGACCTCGACGGGCTGGTCGGTGCGCAGCGCCAATGCGGGCGGCGCCGGCGAGCTGTGCTACCTCGACGGATCCTACCTGCCCTTCGCCCGCACCAAGGCGGAACGCGAGACGACCGGCGACGGCCGCCTGTCGCTCGAAGAGCGCTACCACGGTGCCGCCGATTATGCCGCCAAGGTGCACGCGGCGGCGGTCAAGCTCGCGCAGGAGGGCTATTTGCTGCAGGAGGACGTCGACCGCATCACCGCGCACGCGGCCGCGGCGGCCTGGTGAGTCGTCACGACGCTTTCAGCGCGACGTGCCCGGGATTGCTTTTCAATTCGCGCCCTTGGCGTTGTCGCTGTGATACTGATCCGGCTGATCTGGCTGATCTGACGGCGCCGCACCCGTCGTTGCCGCGCCGGTGGTGCTGCCGTTCAGGTCGATACCCAGCGCCTGCAGGGTCTGGTCATCGGGTTGGCCGGTCTGCGCAAGGTTCAGCTGGCGCTGAAACCCGGTCAAAGCCTGCCTGGTCTCGCGGCTGAGAACGCCGTCTGTGCGGCCCACGGGGAAGCCCTTCTCGTCGAGCGCCTGCTGGACCTGCCTGATTTGACCCGGACTGAGGTGTTTCTGGCTGGCGGCTTGCGCCTGCCGCATCCCTTCATCTTGCGCCTGCTCCATCAGGTGCTGCGCCGCGGCGGGCAGCGAACAAATGAGCGGCAGCGCCAGGGCGCCGGCCGCGACCAGAGTGGCTTTTCTCATTGCAAGCTCCCTTTGATAGACCCCTTCGGCAGACGCCGCTGATCGTTAACGCACCAGAGGCGGGCCGAGTTCGGCCGTGCAACCGATCTCTTTTGCATTTCGGCCGTCGACGAGAGACCCAACGGGTTGCGTCGCACTGCGCAATCGACGCGGAACCGCGTCGGGCCGCTCTTCCGATCAGGGAACTTCAAGCGCCGCCCAAGGCCCGGCGGCTTCCCGCCCGTCCGCGCGAGGCAGGCACCAGCCTGCGGGAGTTGATCTCCATCAATGCGCCGGCCGCGGGCTTGCGCAATCAATGCGGCATGTTCGAAGCAGACGTCCATAGGCACGACCCCTACGACCCGACCCGCTGCCAGGTCTGCGGGCGCCCGACGAGGCGCGTGCGCACGATCGCGCGCACGTTCCAGGACGACCTCGAAGTGTGGGAATGCCTCTCGTGCGGCGCCTCGGTCACCCAGACCGCCAACTTGGCGAAGCTCGTCCAGGAGGCGCGCGGTTCGGTGCACCTCAACTGAGGCCACCCCCCGCGCAGGTCAGGGAGTTTCCCGCGCCGCGGGGGGTGATGCGGCTTCCCGCGCCAGCCTGCGCGCGACGCTGAGCGTCGGCGACGGCGCCCGGCGCGGCAGCCGTAGCGACAAGCGCAGCTGCAGGCCGGTTAGCGCATATTGCGTGTCGAGCGTGCCGTCGAACTGACGCACGCTGCCGCGCAGGAGCTTCGTGCCGAAGCCGCTGCGCGCGCAAGCCTGCGGCGGCGGACCGCCGCGCTCGACCCACTCCAGCCGCAGCCGATCCCCGTGACACTGCCAGGTTACCTCGACGACGCCGTCGGCGGTCGAGAGCGCGCCGTATTTCGACGCATTGGTGGTGAGCTCGTGCACGATCAGCGCCAGCGAGATCGCGGCGCCGGCGGCACATTCGACGTCCTCGCCCTCGAGCGCGAAACGGGCGAGCCCATAGGGCGCGAACTCGCCGGTGAGGATCTCGCGCAGCGATGCGCCCGACCATTCCGACCGCATCAGCAGATCATTGGTCGCGCCGAGCGCGGCGATCCGGGCGCCAATCCGGTCGCGGCTGTCCGGCTGCTCGCGCAGCGTCCCGTTCACGATCGCCTGGACGCTGGCGAGGATGTTCTTGATGCGGTGATCGAGCTCGTGATTGAGCAGGCGCCGCGTGCCTTCCTCCTCGCGCAGGCGAAACAAGAGGCCGCGGAAGCTCTCGGCCGCCGATACGATCACGATCGAGGAAATGGCGAACATCAGGACGCTGACGACCTGTTCCTTGACGAACGGCGCGAGCACCCAGTCGGGCGGCACGAACAGCCACAGCGCGACGAGGCCGCCGGCAATCGCCGCCACGCTGCCGGCGGCGGCGCCGGCAACCAGCGCGGCGACCAGCGTCGCCGAATAGTAGGGAGCAAAGACCGCGCTGTCCGGGCTCACGAGGCCGAGCCCCTCGCGCACCAGGGTGGCGAGCACGACGCAGGCGAGCGCGAACATCCATGCGGACCAGGATTGCGGGCGCAATCCAAGACCCCAGATCGAAAGCCACCAATCCAATCCGCGTCTGATCATGCCGGCCCCGATGCCGCAGTCGCCGACGCTCGTACCAAGACAAAGGCACCCGCGCAGAACCCCGGCGCGAGAGCTCAGTTACCTTCCGACGATGTGCCGACCTTGCCACCGCGGCGGCGGCCGCACCAATTAATCTTCCGCAATGATCGACGCGATCACGGCGCGAACTCCATGCGGAGGAAGGCGGATCCGATCAAACGACTTTGACCAAACTTGATGCTCGCACGCGCCGCGACGGCGGCAGATCGTCGCGGCACCGCTGTCACGTGCAGGCGCGACGGGTCGCTTTTGTCGCACCAGCGCGATGTCGGACCGACGAAACTGCCGCCATCACGCCGCGTTTTCCATTCGAGCGACAAAAGCGAGGCACGCCCTCTTGCATAAGAGCCTCAAACCGGCGAGCTGCAAGATAGCCGCCGTCATCACGCGCTGAGCAGGTTCGCACTCGGCGCGTCCGCGGCGGGAGCCCGGGCTCCCGCCGCGCTTTGACCTGCGCCGGATCATTCGGCGCATGTTCACAAAGTCGCGGTCACGGCTGACGGTCACATCTGCCGGATCGAGGCGAAATCGAAATGCGAGTCGCTCGGGTTCTCGCCGACGCGCAGCGTGGTGTCGTTGACGAAACGGTACGGCGGCACGGGAAGATGAGAAAGTCGCGCCGGCTGGGATCGGCGACAGGAAATTCATTCGCCGGGGAGGACGTGCTCATCGGAAGGCCTTTTGCGTCATGTGCCGGCTCGCCCGGCCGGCTGCGGTCGCTCGCCCTCATGGCGGAAAACCGCACCGCCCGCGAAGCGTTCCGCCGGCCCGCCACTCCTTCAATTGGGGCAATTCGATGGAACCGCATACACCCCGTGCGGATTGCCGCGACGGGGACGGCGCCACTATATTGTGAACGGGACTTAGGCCGCGGATGCCCGAGTCGTGTCATATAATCCCGCTCCTGACTGTTGCGGGGCGCCGCGCCGATGCGCTATTGCCGACCCGCAATGCCGTGAGGTCACCGACATGAAGAAGCCGATTACCCTGGTTGCCGGCGTCCTGGCCGCCGTGCTCGCCGCGAGCATTGCCGGGATCGCGATCGGAGCCTCGACCCGCGCCGGTCCGTCGGTCACGAACCTCGCGCTGATCAACGGCGTGATCGAGATCGTGCAGCGCGACTACGTGCACACCGTCACCTCCGACGACCTGACCACCGACGCGCTCAAGGGAATGCTCGGCCGGCTCGACCCGCATTCCGACTACATGGACGAGGCGGAGTTCAAGGAATCGCAGAGCGACCTCAACGGCCGGTTCGGCGGCCTCGGCATCCAGATCTCCTCGCAGGACGGCGTGCCGAAGATCATCTCGCCGATCGACGACACCCCGGCCTCGCGCGCGGGCCTCGCCGGCGGCGACATGATCGTCGCGATCGACGGTCAGAGCACGCATGGGCTCGACCTGCAGAAGGTGGTGCGCATCCTGCGCGGCACGCCGGGCACCGGCGTCAAGCTCACCATCCTGCGCGGCGCCAAGGCGCCGTTCGACGTGTCGCTGACGCGCGCCATCATCGAGGTGCCCTCCGTCAAGTCGAAGCTCGAGCCGAACGCGATCGGCTATATCCGCGTGACCGAGTTCGGCAGCGACACGGCGGACGACTTCAAGAAAGCGATCGAGAAGCTCAAGCAGGACGCCGGCGGCAAGCTGCGCGGCCTCGTGCTCGACCTGCGCAACGATCCGGGCGGGCTGCTCTCGGCCGCGATCGCGATCTCCGGCGACTTCCTCGACGGCGGCACCGTGGTAAGCACTCATGGCCGCCGGCACAGCGAAGACCACAGCTACGCGGCGCCGAATCACGGCGACATGCTGGCCGGCACGCCGATCGCGGTGCTGATCAACGGCGCCTCCGCGTCGGCCTCCGAGATCGTCGCCGGCGCGCTGCAGGACCGCCACCGCGCCACCATCATGGGCACGCCGAGCTTCGGCAAGGGCTCGGTGCAGTCGGTGATCCCGCTCGCCGGCCATGGCGCGCTGCGGCTCACCACCGCGCTCTACTTCACCCCGGCCGGACGCTCGATCCAGGGCGAAGGCATCACGCCCGACATGCTGGTCGAGGCGCCCAAGGACCAGCAGGTCGCCGGCGCGCTGCTGCTGAGCGAGAACGAGCTGAGCGGCGCCTTCAAGAACCCGGGACAGCTCAATGGCCCGACGAAGACCGACGCCACGCCTAGTCCGGACAAATACTCGGCCGCCGCGCAGCATTCGCCGCCGATCAAGTCGGATCTGATCGGCACCGACGGTGACGCGCAGCTCAAGGCGGCGATTGCCCGCCTGGAGCAGCTCAACGCCTGTGCGGGCGGCACGGTCAACGGCTCGGGCGCCAAAGCCTGCGCGCAGTAGAAGGCACAATTTGATTCACCCGTCATGGCCGGGCATAGCCGTTCTAAGAACGGCGTCGCTTCGCTCGCCTATCTCCCGGCCATCCACGTCTTGCCAAGGAAGAAAGACGTGGATGCCCGCATTCGCGGGCATGACGAAATTTGCCTACCGGATGATATTGAACAGCCGCGACCAGCGGATGTCCCACGGCCAGTTCCAGATCGCCCAGGCCGGGCCGCCGCCCTCGAGCGAGAAGAAGATGATGCGCGCGTGGCCGATCAGGACATCGAACGAGACGTAGCTGACCGCGGCAAAGCGGCTGTCCTCGGAGTTGTCCCGGTTGTCGCCCATCATGAAGAAATGATCGGGCGGCACCGTGTAGACCTCGGTTGTGTCGGGAAAGCCGTCTTGTGCAGCCGAGCATTGCAGCGTGTCATAGCTCACCCCGTTCGGCAGCGTCTCGCGCCAGCGTTTGACGTGCACCGGCAGGCTGAAAACCGGCGCACTGGTGCACGGGTCCTGGCCGACGAAATCGCTCTCTGCTTCGCGCTTGACCGGGGTGTCGTTGATGTAGAGAAGGCCCCCTTTCACCTGCAGGCGGTCGCCCGGCAGGCCGATCAGCCGCTTGATGAAGTCGAGATCGCCGTGGACCGGATCCTTGTGGCGGAAGACGACCACGTCGCCGCGCTGCGGCGTCGACCCGAAAATGCGCCCGGAAAAGAGCGGCGGCGCGAACGGAATTGAATAACGGCTGTAGCCGTAGCTGTACTTGGTGACGAACAGATAGTCGCCGATCAAGAGCGTCTGCTCCATCGAGCCGGACGGAATGCTGAAAGGCTGAAACAGCAGGGTGCGGATGACGACCGCGATGATCAGCGCCTCGCCGAGCGAGACCAGCAACTCGCCCCAGCCGCCAGCCTTTGCCTTGCGTTTTGCTTTCATCGGCACGTCCAATCCCCTCGCCCTTGTCGCGGAACCATATTGAAGTCGACGCGCGCCTTCAATCGGAATACCCCGTTGCCAGCCGCCGCGCGGCCGCTATCGGGAGTCCGGTTTGAAAGTCGAATGACTCAGCGCGCGCGTCCCCTCCCCCGCGTGCAACCTGACAGGACTATCGCATGTGAGGTGAGCACGGGCGCCAGCACTCCCTCTCCCCGCGTGCGCAGGGCTGTCCGGGGAAAATTAATCATAGCAGAGGACCAGTTGGTCGGGAGAGACGCGCGACTGAGCTTTGCTGGGATTGCTTCGGGGGGGCTTGTCGATTTCGGCGATCGACGTTCGCATG
>DATBZM010000323.1:0-5971 GCA_036513175.1 Xanthobacteraceae bacterium
AGCTGACGCCCGTCGATGCCGCCCGGCATGATCACGTCGGTGAACAAGAGGTCGGGCGCAGCCCCGGCATCGAGCATCGCCAGCGCCTCGGCGGCGCCCGCCGGCGCAAGCGCCGCATATCCCAGGCTCTCGAGCTGCGCCACCACGTAGTCGCGCACCATGCGGTCGTCCTCGACGACGAGGATGCACTCATGCCCGCTGCCCTGCGGCGTGGTCGGCGCCGCTTCGGCGAGCGAGCGCGCCTCCGCGGAGGCGCGCGGCAGATAGAGCTTGATGCTCGTCCCGTGTCCTTCCTCGCTGTAGATCTTGATGTGGCCGCCCGACTGCTTGACGAAGCCGTACACCATGCTCAGCCCGAGCCCGGTGCCCTTGCCGACGTCCTTGGTGGTGAAGAAGGGCTCGAACACCTTGTCGCGCAGCGCAGCCGGGATGCCGGATCCGCTGTCGCTCACGGCGATCATCACATAGGGTCCGGGACGCACATCGGGATTGAGGCTCGCATAGGCCTCGTCGAGCATCACGTTGCCGGTCTCCAGCGTGAGCTTGCCGCCATCCGGCATGGCGTCGCGGGCGTTGATCGCGAGGTTGATGACCGCGGTGACGAGCTGCCCGCGGTCGATCAGCGCCGGCCAGGCGTCGTCCTTGAGAGCGGATTCGATCTCGACCTGCTCGCCGAGCGTCGGACGCAGCAGCTTCGCGGCCTCGGCCACCAGCGCGTTGATGTCGGTCTTCTCCGGCTGCAGCGGCTGCTTGCGCGCGAAGGCCAGGAGCTGCCGCGTCAGATCGGCGCCGCGCATCGCCGCCTCGTCGATCAGCCGGGCGATGTCGGCGAGCGCCGGCCGGTCGGCCACGCCCTCGGCGAGCAGCTCGATCGTGCCGGTGATCACGGTCAGGATGTTGTTGAAGTCATGCGCGACGCCGCCGGTAAGCTGGCCGATCGCCTCCATCTTCTGCGACTGGGCGAGCTGGCGCTCGAGCTTGAGCCTGTCGGTCACGTCCTCGGCAATGAAGACGGCGCCGGCGATGCGTTCGCCGGCCTCGCGCACCGGCGCGCCGCTGTGCACGATGTCGAGCACGCGGCCGTCGCGGTGCTGCCAGCGCATCTGCAGGTCCTGCAGTCGCTCCCCCGCCATCACGCGGGCATGCGCCGCGGCGAAGTCATTGCCGGCATTTTCCGGCAACGCGGCGAATTCCTGTCCGATCATTTCGTCCGCCCGGCGGCCGAAGATGCGCTCGGCCGCGATGTTCCAGGTGGCGACGCGGCCGTGCGCGTCGAGGCTGAACACGGGCAGCGGCGATGAGTCGAGCAGCGTCCTGAGCCGGGCGTTGATGCTGGAAATCTCGTCGGCCGCCCGCCGGCGGTCAGCCTCATAGAGGCCGGCGAGCTGGGCGTAAAGCGCGCTGGTCTCGATCAGCAGCGCCATCAGGACGAAACTCGCGGCCAAGAGGCCGTAGATCCGCCCGACATAAAAACCCAGGTCGAACCGCCCCGCGTTGAGCACGGCCGCGAGCGCGATGTCGAACAGCCAGGCGCACATGACGACCATGAGCCACAGATCGAGCACCGAATGCGGCCGTCGCCGCCACAGAACCGCCAGCGCGACGAGGCTCAAGGCCCAGGTCGACGAGACGATGCCGATCATCGCTTGCGTATAGCCGTTGCCCTGCATGATTTGGGGCAAGGCGGCGTCCCCGACCGTCGCGATCAGCATGAAGGCCGCCACCACCGCGATCACGGCGACGACGCAGGCCGCCACCAGCACCCTGCTCGACCGGCCAGCAGGACCGACCGTATCGCCGCCGCCTTTGACCAGCGCGTAGCCGATCACCGCCAGCGGGAATCCGCCGTGCCAGAACATGTAGAGCCAGGCGGTGGCCTGCGGCCCGGCGCCGAGCAGTCCGGCCGACGCGAACAGTCCGGGAAATGTCAGCGCATGCACGACGGCCATCAGCGCCGTGAACAGATACCCGCTCGCCAGCACCAACAGGGCGCGGGAGCGGATGGCGGGAAATTGGGCGTAGAGCAGAACCGCCGTGATCAGATCATTGATCGCCAGCGCCGACTGATAGCTCGGCACGAAGGCCCACACGGGCGCAAGCTGGACGCGCGCGAACGGCGCCGACGCCGCAAAGATCGCGCACGACGCCCCGACCACGGCAAGGGCGAGCCGCCGGTCGAGCGGACGTGCCGGGGAGTTCAACAGGAAGCTGCGCTGTTCCATCGAGCTCGGATCCCGCAGGGTGCGGCGACTTGCCCGCCCGCCAACATATACCGTGGGGAAAACACAACCCTGCAGACCGTCAAGGTAACCCCCGGTTAAATATAAGCTTTCGCAGGCTTGGCGCGCAGGCCCGGGGAACAAATTCGGTGGGCGTCTGCGCGGTTCCCCGCGGGTGAACGCAACCGACCGAGGACCGACTTGCCCGACCTCGGCGCCTTTTTTTGCACGCGCTGGACGCCATACCCGCACTCCTGCTGCAATGGCGCACGATTCGCAGTCGCGGCCGATTCGCCGGCCGCAAATGCGGCAGTTGGGGGCAGCGGGATGAACGCGAAGCTGGCCGTCGTCACGCAACTCGACAGCGTTCGCCTGTTCAACGGCTTGCCGGCCGCCGCCCTCGAGCGTTCGCGGCCTCCTGCCAGGTTCTGCATCCGCCCGAGGACGAATGAATGTCCGAGAAGCCCGACTATCCGCCCATCCGCCGCATCGTCACCGGACACGACGCGACCGCAACCGCCAAGGTCCTGATCGATGCGCCGGCCGCCAACTGGAAATCATCCTCGCCCGGCACGGTATCGACGCTGATCTGGTCGACCGACACAACGCCGGCCGATATCGCGCTCGGCGAGACGATCGAGGATCGCGGCGCCCGCATTCTCGGCACTGCGCCGCCCGCGCGCGGCACGCGCTTTGCCGTGATCGATTTTCCGCCCGGCAACGGCGGCCGCATGCATCGCACCGAGACGATCGACTACGTCGTCGTGATTGCGGGCGCGATCGACATGGATCTCGACGATTCGACCGTCCGCCTCAAGGCCGGCGACGTGATGGTCCAGCGCGGCACCAATCATGCCTGGATCAATCGCGGCACCGTGCCGGCACGGCTCGCCTTTGTGCTGATCGATGCGGTTCCGCTCGGCATCGGCCACCCGGTGACGGGCGGCGCGGGCCCGCGCTGAACCGCGCGCACGAAGGAGGCCGCGCGCGGCGCCATATCGCAAGCAACGCCCGCGGCAATGTGAGAAGAAGCGAGGGCCGCTCGGCTCAAAACTTTGGTCATAAACACGATTTCGTGATCGGTCCGTTGCTGGTCGACATGCTGCAATGCAAATAGCTGATTGCGGGCCGCAGAGTCGGCGTTGTAATCAATCGCCGTCCCAGAGCACTGCCCAGATCGCGCCGATGCCGCGAATTCAATTCCTGTCGCAAATGACGATCCAGTGGCTGCGCGCCGCCGCGCGGCCGGGCGGAACCGTCGGCGTCCTCGGCGCACTTTGCCTGGTCACAAGCGTGACGATCCTGCTCGAGGGCATGAAGGGCGTCCTCGACCTCCCGCCGGTCGTGATCACCTATCTCATTCCGGTGCTGTTCGCGGCGATCCGCTGGGGCTTGATGTCCGCCATGGTGGCCACGCTCGCGGGCGCCGCGAGCGCGGCCTTCTTCTTCTACCGACCGATTCACACGTTCTACGTCGAGGATCCGGCGCGCCGGCTCGGCCTGCTGTTGTTTGCGATCGTCGCGGTCGTCGCGGCCTATCTCGCGGCGCGCATGCGGCGCGAGTCGGAGATCGTGCGGCGGCGCGAGAAGGAGATCAGCGACCTCTACGCGTTTTCCCGCCGGCTCGCCGGCGGCCATTCGACCTCGGACATCTTCGACGCGATCGAGAAGCATCTCGCGACCGTCGTCGGGCGCCGGGTCGCGCTGTTCGATCCGCGCGGTCCATCCGGGCGATCGGAACCGATCGGGGAGAACGACGTGCCGCAGAAGGTGCGCGAGATCGTCGCGGCGGTGATCAGCGGCCACGCCGACGGCGGGGCCGGCACCGCCATCGCCGACGAGCACGGCAATCACTGGCTGGTGCGCGCGGTCTCGCCGAAGACGCCCGATCTCGGCGTCGTCGCCATCGATCTCGGGCAGCAGACGCCCGAGACGGAACAGGAAATCCGCGCCCGCATCGAAGCCGTGCTCTACGACGCGGCCTCGACGATCGAGAAGATCGGCCTCGCGCACGCGATCACGGAAGTACGCATGCGCGCCGAGTCGGAGCGTTTCCGCGACGCCCTGATCGGCTCGGTCTCGCATGAGCTGCGCACGCCGCTTGCGTCGATTCTCGGCGCCGCGACGGTCCTGTGCAATGCGCCCGCGGTCGCCGGGGAGCCGCGGCTCGCCTCGCTCGCCAACGTGGTGCGCGACGAGTCGGAGCGGCTCAACAACGAGATCCAGAACCTGCTCGACGCCACCCGCATCACCGGCGAGGCGCTGCAGCCGAAGCTCGAATGGGTCGAGGTCACCGACATCGTCAATGCGGCGCTGGAACGCCGCCGCATCCGTTTCGGGTCGCACGCGGTCGAGGTGGATCTGCCGAACGAGATGCCGCTCATTCAGGTCGATGCGGTCCTGATCGAGAAGGCGCTCGGCCAGTTCCTCACCAATGCGGCAAAGTATTCGCCGCCCGGTTCGAAAATCAGGGTTCGCGGATGGCGGGACGGCGAGACGCTCGCGCTCGCGGTCAGCGACGAAGGCGCCGGGCTCACGGCGGAAGACAGCGTGCATCTCGGCGAGCGGTTCTTTCGCGGCCGCCGCCACGTGCAGTCGACGCCGGGCTCGGGCCTCGGTTTCTGGATCGCCAATGCCTTCGTCGCCGCCAACGGCGGCACGATCGAGGCAGAGAGCCCGGGCGAGGGCAAGGGGACGACGGTGACGATGCGTTTGCCGATACCGGCGAACGTCGAACAGCTGGAGAGCATCTCGAGTGAGTGACGCCGCCACAGCCCCCAACGTGCTCGTCGTCGACGACGAGCTGCAGATTCGCCGTTTCCTGCGCAGCGGATTCGAGCTCGACGGTTATTCGGTGAACGAGGCGGAGAACGGCCGCGAGGCGATCCGCGCCGCGACGCTGCGGCCGACCGACCTGATCATTCTCGATCTCGCCCTGCCCGATCTCGACGGATCGCAGGTGCTGGAGCGCATCCGCTCGTGGTCGAACGTTCCGATCATCATCCTGTCGGTGAAGTCGAGCGAAATGGAGAAGGTACGGCTGTTCGAGCTCGGCGCCGACGACTACGTCACCAAGCCGTTCGGCATGGCGGAGCTGCTCGCGCGCTCCAAGGTCGTGCTCCGGCGCAAGGCGCGCGCCACCACCGGCGACAGCGTCATCCGCATCGACCACCTCAAGATCGATCTTGCGGCGCGCAACGTCTTCGTCGGGGACGAACGCCTCACGCTGACGCCGAAGGAATACCGTCTGCTGCAGATTCTCGCGCAATATCCCGGCAACGTCGTGACGCACCAGGAGCTGCTCAAGGAAATCTGGGGCCTGCCGCACATCAACGACACGCATTACCTGCGCATCGTGGTGCGCAAGCTGCGCCAGAAGATCGAATCAGAACCCAACCATCCGCGCATCCTCTTGACCGAGCTCGGCGTCGGCTACCGTCTGGCGCCGCCCAACGATCCCCCGGACGCCCAGGCGGACTGAGCAAGGACGAACAAAAAAACAGGACCGGCATCGCTGCCGGTCCCGTCTTTTTTGGTGCCCCCGGGGGGAAGCTGAAGATGGTGATTAAGCCTTCCCGCCGGGGGCTGCTTCCTGCCTTGATCAGGCGCTCACGGCAGGAAGTTTCTCTGGATGCGGAAGTAGACGCTGAGCTCGTCCTGGTTCTGGATGTTGTACGTGCCGCCCGGACGCGCACCATTCGCGGCGAGGTTCGCCGTTCCGGCGAACGCCGTGTTCAGGTGATCCCACACGA
>DATBZM010000324.1:0-2877 GCA_036513175.1 Xanthobacteraceae bacterium
CGTCCTTGAAATAGCCGACGAACATGCCGGGCGACTTGAACTGCACCTCGCCGTTGTCGCCGAGGCGCAGATCGACGTTGGGAGTCGCGGGCCCGACCGTGTCGGAATAAATCTCGCCGTCGGGCTGCGCGGTCACGTAGAGAAAGGCCTCGGTCTGGCCGTAGAGCTGCTTGAGGTTGAGGCCGAGCGAGCGATAGAACGCAAAAAGATCAGGCCCGATCGCCTCGCCCGCCGTATAGGCGACGCGCACGCGCGAGAGGCCGAGCGCATTCATCAGCGGCGCATAGACGACGAAGCGGCCGAGCGCGTAGAGCAGGCGCCCATGCGGCGGCACCGGCTTGCCGGTGAGGATCGCCTCGCCGTAGCGGCGCGCCACGCCGATGAAATAGTGGAAGAGATGGCGCTTGATCGCGCCCGCATCCTCCATGCGGATCATCACCTGGGTGAGCATCTGCTCGAAGCCGCGCGGCGGCGCGAAATAGAAGGTCGGCCCGATCTCGCGCAGGTCCTGCGTCACGGTCTCGCCGCTCTCCGGGCAGGCCATGCAGAAGCCCGCCACGATGCCCTGGGCGTAGTTGAGATAATGGTCGCCGACCCAGGCGAGCGGCAAATAGGCGAGCGCCGCGTCCTGCTCGGTGAGCTTGTCGAACGCGACCGTGTCGCTCGCGGCGCGGATGCAGCCTTGCGCCGACAGCACCACGCCTTTCGAGACGCCGGTCGTGCCCGAAGTGTAGAGCACGATCGAG
Organism: Xanthobacteraceae bacterium; assembly: GCA_036513175.1. Taxonomy (GTDB): domain Bacteria; phylum Pseudomonadota; class Alphaproteobacteria; order Rhizobiales; family Xanthobacteraceae; genus JAVDCA01. Next base: position 747 of record DATBZM010000324.1, read on the forward strand.
GTGTCGGTGCCCTGCCCGGCGGCGATCTCGTCGTCGAGCCGGCGGCCGAGCGCCGGATCAGCGGCGAGCGCGGCGCGCCCGTCGGCGATCACCTGATCGATCGGATTGAGGCGGCCATGGTCGTATTCGCGCAGGCCGCGCGTCTCGTCATAGACGATGCGTTCGAGATGCGGCAGCCGCTCGGAGACAGAGAGAATCTTGTCGACCTGCTCCTGGTCCTCGGCGGCGGCGAACTTCACGTCCGCATGGGCGAGCACGTAAGCGAGCTCGTCGGCGACCGCGTCCGCGTAGACCGGCACCGGGATTGCCCGCAGCGTCTGCGCCGCCATGATCGACCAGTAGAGTTTTGGCCGATTCGCGCCGACGATCGCGATGGTGTCGCCGCGCTTGAGGCCCAGGCGCGACAGCCCGACCGTGTAGGCGCGCACCTCCTCGAGCACCTGGTCCCAGGTCCAGGTCTGCCAGATACCGAAATCCTTGCGGCGAAACGCCGGGCGACCGCGAAAGATCCTCGCGTTGCGCACCAAGAGCTTGGGAAACGTGTCCGCGTCCGCGGCAGGCGTTCCGGCCACAGCGTTCCTCTCTGACCCGGCACTTATTCCAGGCACCTGGACCGGCAAGCGCCGGCCCTTCCCCTCGCCGCCTGAATCGCGGTCTTGGAACCGATTTGAGAATACCGCCGCGCAACGGTCAAGTGGACCTAAGTTCAACCAGTGGTGTGGTTTTTTAGCGCAGTCGGAACGCCAGAGGGCTACATTTCGGATTAAACCGCCTCGGAAAGACCGTGAAACCACTGCCCCACAGTGAAGACCTGCTGCGTGTCGCCTCTCGGGTGATATGGTTTGAGCCGCCCGAACGCGCGCTGGCCGACCCCATCCGATTCCTTGCCTACGTCATGACGTATGCAACGGTCGATGAGATCGACGTGGTTTGTCGATACGTGGACATGATGGACGACCTGCGCGAAGCGTTGGAACACGCGCCGCCAGGCATCATGGACGAGCGATCTTGGGCCTATTGGAATGTGATGGTCGATCGCTATCCTGTGCCGCCAATGCCGCGTCGTAAAATTCCTTAGACCAGAAAGACTGCATCACTCCGCTGCCTTTAGCAGCGGCGCGGGACCGGCGCGGAATTGCTCGAGGAGCGCCGCCTCGTCGGCCTTGGCGGCCGCAAGATGGCGCATCTTGATGTGGCCGAAGCCGCGGATCTTTTCCGGAATCGCAGCAAGGCCGACCGCAACGTGATGGTTCTCGGGCGTGAGCTTGCCGAGGACCTCGCCGAGCATCGCCTCGTAGTCGGCAATCAGCCGGCGCTCGGTCTTGCGCTCGGCGGTGTGGCCGAAGATGTCGAACATGGTCCCGCGCAGCCCCTTGAGCCCCGCCAGCACCTTGAAGGCGCGGAACATCCACGGGCCGAACGTCATCTTGCGCGGATGCCCTTCCTTGTCGGTCGGCGAGAGCAGCGGCGGGCTCAGGTGCACGACGAGGCGCAGGTTGTCGCCGTCGAAAGTGTTCTTGACCTGCGCCGCGAATGCGCCGTCGGTATAGAGTCGCGCCACCTCGTACTCGTCCTTGTAGGCCATCAGCTTGAACAGATAGCGCGCGACCGCCTCGGCGAGCCCGCACTTGTCCCGCGCGCGCGCCGACTCAGCACCACGCGCCTTGTCGACCCAGGCGCGGTAGCGCGCCGCGTAAGATGCGTTCTGGTACTCGGTCAGGAAGGCGACGCGGCGCGCGACCATCTCGTCGAAGGACTGCGACAGGCCGAGCGCCGGGTCCGGCGTCACCGGAGCGGCAAGCTTTTCGACCGCCGCAAGGTCGAGCGCGGCACGCCGGCCCCAGCGGAAGGCCGCGACATTCATCGGCACCGCCTCGCCGTTGAGCTCGAGCGCGCGCTCGATCGCGGCGGCCGAGAGCGGCAGCGCGCCGATCTGGTAGGCGTAGCCAAGCATGAACATGTTGGCGCCGAGCGACTGGCCGAGCAGCGCGGTGGCAACCCGCGAGGCGTTGACGAAGTGGGTGCGCTCGTTTCCCGCCGCGCCCGTGATGGCGCGGCGCAGGCGCTCGGTCGGCAGCGAGAATTCGGTGTTGCGGGTGAACTCGCCGGGCAGCATCTCGGCGGTATTGAT
>DATBZM010000325.1:0-18103 GCA_036513175.1 Xanthobacteraceae bacterium
CCAAAGCCATTCGAGCCCCGACCTCTGGGCGAAATGCGGCGCGCGCGATTGCGTTCCGCCGATGAAGTCGAGGGCGGCGCCGATGCAGACGAGCGCGGTTCCGGGCAGCTCGTCGAGACAACGCGCCGCGAAGATTTCTTGCTTGGGCGCGCCGAGCGCAAGGAAGCAGATGCGCGCGCCGGAGCGGCGAATGCGCTCGATCGCGAAGTCGGCGTCGGCCGACCACGGATCGAAGTCGGGGCCGGGCGCGAGGCAGCCGGCGAATTCGAGGTCGCCGTAGCGGCGGATCAGCCGTCGCACGCTCGCGGCGAGCGCGAGCCGCGTCGATCCGAACAGGAAGATCGGCAACTGGTGGCGCGCCGCTTCCCGGCACAGCGGGATCACCATGTCGGCGCCGGTGGTGCGCATGACCTCGGTGCCGGCGAGCCGGCCCATCATCACGATCGGAAAGCCATCGGCCGTGACGAAGCGCGCCTGATGATAGGCGGCGCGAAAGGAGGCGTTCTTCCGCAGCTTGACGAAATGATCGAGGTTGAGGGTGTAGACGCTGAACGTTTCGCGGCGCCGCGCGCCGGTGATGATCGCGTTGATCGCCTGCGCCATCGTCATCACGTTGACGGTGACGCCGCCGACCGCGAAGGCCCGCGGGGCGACGATGGCCCGATCCGTATGCATCATGGTCGCGGACCTTTTGCGTAGTGTCATGGTGTCGGAGAGGATCGCGCCATTCAGCTTCGAGTTTCGGTCTGACGTTGCCGGGTCACGCGGGAGAAAAAAGCGCAATATTGCGACGCATCAGTGGCGCTGCGTGTAAAAAAAGAAATCCGGCATGCGCGATCCGGAGACGCATTGGATGCGTACGCATTTAATCGAGATAGCGCGTCATTTGCTTTGCGTTTCCGGCAAAAGATACCGACGCATCGGATGTTAGCGTGGAACACCGATCACCCGCCTCAGTTCAATGTGTGCCGGGAACAGATGCGGTCGATGCGGGCGATCATGGCCGGCACTATCACGCGCGAATCGCGAGGAACAATGATGGGGAAATCGTGACATCGTCGAGCTTGATCGCGCCTTCGCGGCGCATGCTGTTCAAAATTGCGGCGGGTGGCGCGGCTTTGGGCGCGCAGGCACGCGGCGGCACCGTTGCGCTGATCGACCGCGCGAGTGCGTCACCCGAACTACGGACGCTGGCGCAGGCGCGAAATATCCTGTTCGGTGCCGCAGCCGTCTCGCGGGTGCTCAATTCCGATCCCGCCATGGCGGCGATCTATGCGCGGGAAACCGCGCTGATCGTGCCTGATTTCGAGATGAAATGGGCGATCGTTCGACCCGATGCGTCGACCTATTATTTCGGCGGTGCGGACGACCTCGCGCGGTTTGCCGCCGCGCATGGATTGCGGCTGCGCGGCCACTGTCTCGCCTGGGAGGAGTCCAATCCCGCCTGGCTCGCCGCGACGGCGACCTCCACCAATGCGGAGCGCATCCTCGTCGACCATATCGAGCGCCTGGTCGGCCGCTATGCCGGCCGCATGCATTCCTGGGACGTGGTCAACGAGCCGATCTGGCCCGATCACCGCAAGCCCGGCGGATTGCGCGACGGCGTGTGGCTGCGCACGCTTGGGCCGCGGTATATCGATATTGCGTTTCGCGCCGCCCGCGCCGCCGATCCCAAAGCGATGCTCGTCCTCAATGACGCCGGCACCGAGGTGACGACGCCGCTCGGCAGGCGCAGGCGGCAGGATTTCCTCGCCTTGCTCGATCGTCTGCGCCAGGACCATGTTCCGGTCGATGCCGTCGGCCTCGAGTGTCACCTGTCGACGAAATCGCCGATCGCGGCGGATGATTTCGCCGAGTATCTCGCAGCCCTTGCGGGCCGCGGGTACAAGGTATTGATCACCGAGCTCGACGTATCGGATTTCGACGAGCCCTCGTCCGACGTCGCGGTTCGCGATCGGGCCGTTGCGGCGATTTTTCGCACGGTCGTGTCGGCCGCCGTGCAGCAGCCGGCGGTCATTGCGCTTCTCACGTGGGAGCTGGCCGACAAGTACAGCTGGTTGCGCGACCCGAATCTCACGCCGCGGTACCGGCGTGCCGATGGTTCCCCGCAGCGTCCGTTGCCTTACGACGACCAGCTGCAACGAAAGCCGTCATGGTGGGCGATGGCGCACGCATTGGGCTCGACTGGCTGAGGCATGCAGCCGCCGCAGAAGCGGGCAGCATGTCAGTGGACGCTGCAATCACAACGCCAACACAATCCGCGCGCATGGAATAGGCATCGGCCCGACGCAGCGCGAGCCGGGGTTGAGCTGCCGGGCGCGTTGCTTCACGTGAGGTGTGCGATGCCAGCCGACCGCTGCCGCTTGTGCTTGGGCCGCGAGATCTTCGATACCGGCCTGCGTGCGCTCGATCATGAAAGCGGCGAGCTGCTTCCGGTGTTCGAGTGCCGCGACTGCACCGGACGCCTCATCGCCGAGATACCGCCGCGCATCGAGAAGGTCCAGGCGGACAATGCGGATGTCTTTGCGGCGCCCGAGCGCCGCGAGGCGCAGCGTTCGCATTTCGCGGCAAAGAGGGCCGCCGACGAGCACGACTATCCCTATTCGTTGATTCCGCTGGTGCGGCGCTATTGCGCCGGCAACCGCATTCTCGATCTCGGCTGCGGCGCCTCGCAGTTCCTGCCGCTGATCCAGCGCCTCGGCTATGCGGCGACCGGTTTCGAGGGCGATCCGGCCCGCGCCGAGATCGCACGTGGGCAGGGCGTCGAGGTCATGTCGGGTGACTGGTCGCGCATCGGCGATTGCTTTCCGGGCCGCGAGTTCGATTGCATCGTCTCCGACCAGGTGTTCGAGCACATGCTCGACCCGATCGGAACACTGGCGGCGCTCGGCGCGGTGCTCGCGCCGGCCGGCGTGATCATCTTCCGCTTTCCCAACGAGGGCAGCCTGCGGCGCAAGCTCGAGCTCGCGATGTGCCGGCTCAAGGGCAACGTGCGGCCGCTTTCCTATTTCGTCGATCACTGGAATTACTTCAACGAGAGGGCGGCGCGGCGCACCTTTTCGTCCGCCGGCTACGAGGTTCTGCGCGTCAAGAAGGATCTCAGCGTGCACGGCTACCTCGCCCGCAAGCTGTTCGATCCATTGGCCGCGCATCCCACGGCCGCGCGTCTCGTCGCGCGCACGATCGCGAAGGTCGACAACAATCTCCTGTCGAACGGCCTGACCGTCGTGGCGCGCCGCAGGGCGGACGTACAGGCCGGCGAGATGGCCGCCTGATGGCGAAGAAGCCGCCGCTGCTGCTGCGCGCCGTCCGCCTCGTCCGTGGTCTCGGGACGCGGTCAGGCGTTCGCGCGTGCTATCTGCTGTTGCGCAAGGAGCTGGCGCCGCATTCGAACGGCGGGCCGAAGCGGCTGCGCATCCCGGCCGTTCCGCATCCAATCTGGTTGCGCGAGGCGACCAGCGACTTCGACGTCATGGAGCAGATCTTCGTGCGCGGCGAATACGATTTCGGCGAATGGCCGTCGCATCACGCGGCGATCGACAAGGTCTACGCCGAGCTCCTCGGCAACGGCAAAGTGCCGGTCATCGTCGATTGCGGCGCCAATATCGGCTATGCCAGCATCTGGTTCGCGACACGCTATCCGCGGGCGATGATCTATGCGGTCGAGCCGGAGCCGAACAATTTCGCGCTGCTCGCCCGCAACGTGGCGCCGTATCCGAACGTGACCCCGATCCAGGCCGGCATCTCCGACCGCGTCACGCAGATATCGCTCTACAACCCGGCCAACGAGCCGTGGGCATGCCAGACGCAAGAGGATGCGCATGGCCCGATCGCGACGGTCACGATACCGGATCTGCTTGCGCGCCGGCCGGACGGCGCGCCGCTGATCGTCAAGGTCGATATCGAGGGGCACGAGACCGTCCTGTTTCGTTCGAACACCGGTTGGGTCGAGTCGACGCCGCTCGTCGTCTTCGAGATGCATGATTGGCTGTTTCATTGGCGCGGCACCGGCGATGCGATGTTCCGCTGCCTGACGCAGAGCCGCCGCGACTATCTGGTGCGCGGCGAGAACATCTTCGCCTTCGCGCACCCGCCGCCGGCCCGCGCCGTCATGGCGGCGGATGCCCGGACCGCCGGCGCCCGCGAACGCGTTGCGGGCGGGTCCGGGCGATGACGTCGAGAAGGTCGCCCGCGCGCTGATCCCACCCGAGCACGGGACCGGCGGTGTTCTTGCGGAAAGCGGGATCGCGCTGCAGCCGCTCGGCGATCGCCAGGACATCCTCCGGCGACGTCGCGATATGGACGCGGTCGCGCATGCGGCGCGCCTGCGCGATGTCGGTCGAGATCACTTCCATCCCGCTGTTGAGGAAATAGTAGAACTTGTCTGGATTGATGTACTCGGTGAGCGCGTTCATCGCGTAGGGCGCAAGCGCGATCCCGAAAGGCCGCAGTATCGTCGCGATGTCGGCATAACGGAATTCGCCGCGGTAGACGATGTTGCGCTGCTCCCGGCACAGCCGGTCGAATTCCGCCGGGGATTCGATCCGCCCGTAGAGAACGAGCCGGCGATCGACGGCGAGCTCGGCGACGCGCCGCGTGAAGTTCACGTCGAGGCGCGCGTCGATCGACGAGAGTAGCAGCAGGTCCCGGCAATTCGCTTGCCTGCGCTCGATGCGACCGACATGGGCCGCATTGTCGAGGTGGATCGCGCGCGGAAACAATCGCAGCGTCTCGGCCGAGAGGGCGAGCTGCACCGGCGACAGGCCGCCGAGCAGGCGCGTCGCCGCCTGCGTGCGCATCCGCATGAGGCCGCGATAGTCGTAGGTCATGTTGTCGAAGATGTCGTAGCACCACAACGCCGGACCGAGGCTCGCGCGCAGCGCGAGCGAGCGCGCCGGCACGTAGGGGCCGGTGGAATCGACGAAGACCGCAAGATCGCAGGCGTGGGCACGCGAGCGCAGGAAGCGGGTCAGCGCCAGAAAACCGGCCACGCCGGTGAACGCGGTCGGCGGCGTGCCGTCGCTCGTGACTGTCGTGACGCGGCCGATGCGGACATGCCAGACGTCGTGGCCGCGCTCGCGCAGCGCCTGGATCAGGAACTGGCGGAAATCGGCCTCGTAGGTCCGCACCGACAGGAAGAAGAAGCGCGCGCCGCCGCAGGCTTCCTGCGCCGCGACGGTCGCGAGCGGAGCGGTGGCGACCGTCATGGCGCCGCAGCCGAGCGGCGGAAGGGCGCGATCAGCCAGCGCGTCCGTCCCGGCGCGAGAACGATGATGAGCACCGCATAGGCCGTCATGCCGACTGCGATTTCGGCCGCAACCCGGCCGAACAGCGACGCCGCGGGAAAATAGCCGCGCTCGCGCAGCAGGACGATCAGGAGCGACATCGCCGCGGACGCGACCAGCGGCGCGACGAACAGCGCGACATAGCGCGCGAGGCGCAGGCCGAGCAGACGCGCGACCATCCAGAAGTGCAGCGGGGTCACCAGCGCGAACATCGCGAGCGAGCTCGCCGCAACGGCGACGATTCCATGCGGGCCGGCGACGACGAAGCCGACGACGTAGAGCGCCGACGTGAGGTTGACGAAGCCCGACCACCATCCGGCGCGGCCCATGGCGCGCACCAGCGCGCCGTGCAGCGTCGAGACGGCGTAGAGCGCCATGAGGATCGACAGCACCTGCAGCACCGGAACGGCCGCGTCCCACTTGGCGCCGAAGACCAGCGGCACGACATCGGTGCCGATCGCGGCAAGGCCGAAGAAGGCCGGAAACGCAACCAGCACGGTCTTGTCCATCATCGCGGTCAGCGCCTCGCGCAGCCGCCCGATGTCGTTCTGTTCTCGCGCAAAGTGCGGATGCGCGACCGCGACGACGACGCCGGTGATCGAGGCGTGCATCATCTCGGTGACGCGCTTGGCGAGGCTGTAGACGCCGAGCGCGGCCGAGGTGACGAAGAAGCCGATCAGAATCCGGTCGACATTGTTGACCAGGAAGTAGCCGAGGCGCGACAGGCCGGTGAACGACGAATAGGCGATGAGATCCCGCGCGTGCGCGCGCGAGAACGTCAGGCGCGGGAACCAGCCGGCGTTGGCGCTGAGCACCGCGAGCGTCGCGGCCGCATTGACCAGCTGCTGGGCGACGAGCGCCCAGGCGCCGCCGCCGGCGAGCGCGATGCCGACGCCGGCCGCGCCGCCGGCGATGTTGGCGACGAGCGAGCGCTTCGCCAGGCTCCTGAAATCGAGTCGGCGTAACAGCAGCGCGGTGGGAACCGTCATCAGCGAATCGAACAGCAGGCGCAGCGAGATGATCTGCAGGATCGGCACGACGGCCGGCTCGGAAAAGACCGCGCCGAGCAGTGGCGCGCCCGCGACGCCCGCGACCGTCGCGACGACGCCGAGCAGCGCCATGACCCAGAAGGCGGCGTCGAGATGCGCCGGGTCGAGCAGGTTGCGCTGGACCAGCGCCTCGCTGACGGTGTCGGAGATGAAGACCTGGCCGAATGCGACGTAGATGCCGGCGAGCGCGACGAGGCCGAATTCGTTCGGGCTGACGAGGCGGGCCAGCAAGGTGACGACCGCGAGCGACAGGACGTTGTTGGTCCAGGTGTTGACCGCGGACCAGATCATCCCTTGCTTGGCGCTGGACACTATTTTCTTCCCCGCTACGCCGGCCGCGATGCTTGCGCTAGGACCGCAAGCCGCCGAGGCGGGCGTGCGTATCGTGCCAGCCGGCCTCGATGCCGAAGCGCCGCAGCAACGGGCGAAAGCGTCCGATCGGGAGAAGCGGCTTGTCGCCGATCAGGCGATAAGCGCGGAAGATCGGATCGTAGGCGCGCAAGGCGCGGTCGAGATCGAGCCACTCGCCAGGGGCTTCCTCGCCGAACAGCCCGCTCGCTCCCTCGCGAAAGCGCCAGTCGGTATAGCGGCCCTCGCGGCTGGGCTTGGGGGGAACTTGCTGGGCGACGACGTGTTGCGGGACGACCTTGAAATCGCGATAGCCGAGCTCGTGCATCAGGTCGAATTCGGCGCGGACCTCGGCAAGATCGGTCTTGCTCGCCTCGATGGAGAGATATTTCGGCCGGTCCGTGAAGGCGCGCAGCCCATCGAGGCACAGCGTATCGCGGCCCTCGATGTCGATTTTCATGTAGTACGGCATCCCGTGCGCCACTATGACGTCTTCCACGCGCAGCGCTTCGACCTCGATGCGCTCGACCCGCGTGCCGAGCCGCTTGTTGCGTTCGACCCAGTCCGGCTCGGCGGTTCCCCAGATCGAGTTGTCGAGGTTGCGGTAGAACGAGATGCGGCCCGGCTGCGCCGCGATCGCGGCATTGACGATGGTCAGCTGCCCGGTCGCGACGTGGTCGGCGAGGCGCTGCGCGACGGCGGCGCAATGCACCGGGTCGGCCTCGACCCCGACGACGCGAAACCCCTTGCCCAGATAGAACTCGGCGTCCTCGCCGAAATGCATGCCGATATCGAAGATCAGGTCGTTGCTGCACATCGCCGCGCTATTCCATTTCATCAGTCGGCCAGTTGCCTGCCGGTATCGTTGCCGTAGCCTGGTGCGACGGTATCGCGGGCCGCCGCGCCGTGCGCATCGGAACGCGCAAGACGGCCGATCTCGTCGATGACCGCGTCGCGATCGGCGGCGGCCAGCACGTTCCATCGCCGCAAATTTTGCGTCGTCAGCGTGGCGTGACGATGGCGCCAGTCCGCGCGCGCGAATTCGCTCGCCAAGGCGTCCGCCGCCGCCGCCGGATTCCCCGGGTCGACATAGAGACCCGACACGCCGAGCGCTTCGCGAAACACCGGCTGATCAGGCGCGATGACCGGAAGGCCCGCGTGCTGCGCCTCGAGGAGCGGCAGGCCGAGCCCTTCCTCGTGCGAGGTGCATACGAATGCGTCGGCGGCGTCGATCAGCGCGGCCGCCTGCTCGCCGGTCCTGTAGCCGTGCAACGTGATGCCCGGCGCGGCCGAGAGCCGCGCCCAGTCGTCGCCCCACCCCTTGCGTCCGATGATGTCGAGCGTGACGCGGCGATAGCCGCGCCCGGCGAGCGCGTGGGCGAGCGCGGCGGCGGCGAGGAAATTCTTGCGCGGCTCGACAGTGCCGAGCGCGACGAGGCGCAGGTGCTCGGGATCCGCCGGGCGATGCGCGCGTCCATCCGCGCGCAGGGCGAAGACATTGCGCACATGCGGCCGGTAGAGAACGATTCTTGCATCGGGCCGGCAGACCGCGGCGAGCTTGCGCCGGGTGTCCTCCGAATTCACCAGGAATCGCGGCAGGCGCCGCACCGCGAGCCGGAATGGCTCGGCCATGTAGAGCCGCGCGCGCCGATTGAGGTCGCGCCGGCGCGACAGCAGGAAGACGTCGTGGACATAGGGGATCACGCGTGTGCCGTAGGACAGGAGCAGCGGGCTCGGCGGAAATCCGGGGCACAGCAGGACGGCGGAGCGCGTGCGCGCGAGCCGCGCGGGCAGGCCGAAGGTCTGCGTCAGGACCATCGCGGCGGTGCCGCGCGCCGTGACGGGAACGACGTCGAGCGGCGCCAGCGCTGCCGGTGAGAACAGCTCGAGCGTGATGCGCTCGAGGCCGGTGACGGCGCGCCCAAGGTGGGTATGGTCGACGTAGACGCGCATTGGACCGCCGCTCACCTCGATCGCAGCGGCCGCGGCGGCAACGCGCCCGCGCCGACACGCCCCTGGGCGTGGCGCCGGCGGGCGACCGGATCGCGCCCGAGCAGCAGCAGCATCAGCATGACGTATTGCGCCAGCATCACGGTCTTCGCCGAGAAGCTCAGCGAGCTCGCCGCGATGACGAGGAGAAACGCCACGAGCGCGGCGGCGGCCGGATGCGAGCGGCGGAGCACCTCGGTGAAGAAGCAGGCAAGCCCGATGGTCAGCAGCGCCGTGGCGATGAGCCCGTATTGGGCAATGCAGGCGATCCAGAAATTCTCGATGCCGATGCGGATGCCGAACAGCGATTGCAGCGAATCGAGGCGCGCCGAGTCGACCCCGAACAGGACCTCGCGCGCGTCGAGCGAGGCGAGCAGGTTGAGGCTTTCGATGCGCGCCCAGGCGCTGCCGTTGTCGGAGGTGAAGCGCAGCAGCATCTTGTCGAGGAACCCGACGTCGAGCAGCACCAGCGCCCCCGCCACGACCGCGAAGGCGACGCAGATGCCGGCAATCACCAGCGGCACGCCGGCGCGCGCGCCGCGCAGGAAGCGCAGGCCGCCCCACGCCGCAAGCGCGCCGATGCCGAACAGAACCATCACCAGCGCGGTGCGGCCGCCGAACACGAACAGCGAGCCGATGCAGAGGAGGAGGAGCGGCACCCGCAGCCAGGGCGAGGGGCAGAGGCTCGGCCGCAACAGCAGCGCGAGCGCATAGGCGCCGACAAGCCCGGCGGCACGCAGCGGATGTCCGAACAGGGCGGTGGCGCGCCACTCGTCGGTGAGCACCTGGTCGCCGACCGCGAGCGGCACGATGCGATGGCCCGACAGGTGCTCGAAATAGCCGAGCAGGATGTTGACGATCATCAGCGCGTGCAGCGTCCAGACGAGCGGTCGCCGCTGCGGCGGCGTGAGATCCCAGACGATGAGACACACGATCGGCGGCAGCACGAACGTGTCGATCGCGCTCGTGACCGGGCGGCCGAGGACGATCGATTGCACGAGGACGAGCAGGATCGAGAACCCGTAGGGCAGCAGGAGCGGCGAGCGCGCGATCATCCGGTCGAGCTCGCCGACCGGGCCGCGGTCGCGCAGCAGCATCGCGCCGAAGGCGAGAGCGAACACGTAGGTCGCGGGATGGAACTTCTCGACGACCGAGCCGCCGGTCGTCACATAGTGGATCTTGAGATAGGTGAGCAGCGTCGACGGAACGGCGTTCATCAGCACGAGCGCAAGAGCGGCGAGGGCGACGACGATGTGATCGATCGGAATGCCGTCGGCGCGCGCGCGCGGGCGATGCCGGACGTGCGGCGGGCCAGGCACGAAGGCTGGCGCGCGCGTCGGCGCCGGCCCATGCCAGGCCGGACGCAATGTGTCGCCTGGGCGTGCCGGTGCGTCGAGGCTCACTCAGCCGCCTCCTGGGTCGGCTCGTGCGCCGGCTCTTGCCCGTATCCATAGGGCTTGAGGTAGGCGGAGCTGCGGTAATAGTCGTAGAGGCGCAGGCGCCGCAGATCGACGCGGGTGAGCACCGTGCCGAGGATGCGCTCGTAGACGGGCGCGAGCATCGTGAGCGCGTGCACGACGACCTCCTGCGGCGTGTGGTCCCAGCCGATGGCGAACAGGATGTGGTCGGCCTGCTCGGCGAGCGTGCGTCCGTCGACCAGCGGCGCGAGCGGCGGCGTGTCGAGGATGATCACCTCGTAGGTGCGCCGCAGCTCGCGCAGGATCGCCGCCATGCCGTCGGCGGAAACGAATTCGGTCAGCACGGCGGGGTTGCGCGGCGGCGGGCAGGGCAGGATTGCGAGGCCGGTCTCCTGCTCGGTGAGGATCGCGTGCTGCAACGCCAGCCGTCCGAGCGCGACCTCGAACAGCCCGGCACCGGCGCGCGGGCACAGCGAGCGCGTCAGCTCCGGATTGCGCAGATCGCCCTCGACCACGATGGTCTTGATGCCGAGCACCGCGAGCGACAGCGCGAGATTGACCGCGAGCGTCGTCTTGCATTCGCCGTCGACCGACGAGGTGATCATGACGACGCGCGAAGGCTCGCGGCGCGAGGCCCGCAGCAGGGCAAGCCGGATCGCCCGCACCGCCTCGGCGAAGGTCGAGGTCGGCTCCTCGAGTGCGTAGCGCATCAGCGGCGGCTGCAGCGCGGGCGGCAGCAGGCGTACGGTGCGCGGATCGTAGTGATCGAGCTCCCAGCGTCCCTGCTTCGCCATGCGCGCGAGATCGCGCGTGCTGACGAGCGGTATCGCCGCGATCGCGGGCAGGCCGGAGATCGCCTCCGCCTGCTCGATCGTCTTGACGCGCCGGTCGAGATAGTCGACCAGCAGCGCCAGCACGCAACCGAGGCCGAGGCCGAGCACCAGCGCAACGCCGACGATCAGCAGCCGCTTGGGGAAGGCGGGGAAGATCGGGATATCGGCCCGCGTGACGATGCGCGAGTCGGGCATCTCCAGGCTCTCGCGCGCGCTCGTCTCCTTGTAGCGGGCGAGGAAGGACTCGTAGATCGTGCGGTTCGCCTCCGCCTCGCGCTGGAGCTCGCGCAGCCGCACCTGCGCGGGCCCGGCGTCGGTCGAGATGCCCTGCACCTCGTCGAGGCTCTTCTGCAGCGATTCCTCGCGCGACTTCGCCACCGCGTAGGCGTTGCGGGTCCCTTCGAGGATGCGGTTGACCTCCTGGTTGATCATGCGCTGGGTGTCGCGCAGCTGCGCCCGCACGTTGGCGACCTGCGGGTGGCGCGGACCGTAGCGGTTCGACAGGTCCGCGTAGTTCTTGGCGATCTCGGCGTACTGCGCGCGCAGGTGGGCGATGACGTCGGAGGAGAGCGCGTCGTCGAAGGCGCCGGCATCGCCGCCGCTCTTTGAGACCTTCTGCAGATGATCGAGCTTGGCGCGCGCCTGCGCGGTCTCGGCGCGCGCGTCGACCAGCTTGTTGTTGAGGTCGGTGATCTGCTGGTCGTTGAGGGTGACGCCCTGCGCGACCGTGAGATTGTTGGCGGAGCGGAAGTCCTCGACCGCCTTGTCGGAGGCGTACACGCGCGACTTGAGATCGGCGATCTGCTTGTCGAGCCAGTCGGCGGCGATCTTGGTCGCCTCGTATTTGGAGCGCACCTGCTCGGTGAAGTAGGCGTCGGCGATCGCATTGGCGATCGTCGCCGCCTTCTGCGGCAGCTCCGAGCTGACATTGATGTCGATCAGGAAGGTCGTGCCCTGGCGCGTCACCTTGAGGCGCCCTTTGAGGATGTCGACCGCGTTGTCGCGCGCGACCTGGTCCGGGCTCGCCCCTCCGGGGAGCCGGCGCGAGGCGAACAGCGCCTTGATCGGATCGAGCAGGCCGGGCTTGGGCTGGAATTCGGCATCGTGGGTGAGATCGAGGCGGTCGACCACGCGCGCGAGAATCGCGACCGACTGGATCAGCAGCGCCTGGCTCTCGATGGTCGCGTCGTCGGTGCCGAAATTCGACGGCAGCGACTGATTGCTGGTATCGGCTGCACTGGCGCGGCGCGGATCGACGAATATGGTCGAGGTCGCGGTGTAGAGCGGCGTCACGACGACGACGAAGATCCCGGCAAGGACGACGAGCACGAGCGGGACCGCCGCGACCATCTGCCAGCGTCGGCGCAGGATCCGGGTGAGCTCGCGCAGGTCGGCAGTGTGACGCTGCGTCTCGCGCGCGCTTGCGTCCTCGGCGGCCTCGGGCGGCCCATCGTAGCGGTCGTCAGAATTGCGACGTAACATTGATCATGACCTGATGCTTGTCGAAGCTGTTGATCGGGATGTCGCTGTCGCGCCGGATGAAGCGGTACTCGAGCGAGACATAGCCATATTGGCTGAGCAGGTATTTGAGCCGCGCGTCGGCGGTGCTGACGCGGTCGGTGCGGATCTGGTCGAAGAACTTCTCCAGCTCGTAGGCGCCCATCACGGAAAAGATGACGTTGCGGCGCAGCTCGTAGTCGGCGCCGACCTCGACGCCGTCCGCGCGCACGCCGGTCGCGGTCGTATCGGCGGACTCGGTGACGACGCGTTCGGCCTTGAAGTGCAGATCGAGCAGCCGGGTCGGATGCCAGCTCAGCAGCGCGCGGTAGGTGGGGCCCGCGACGGTGCCGACCGTCACGTCGGCGAAACGCTGGCTGGCATAGCCGGCGGCGAATTCGCCGGTGATGAGGTGGGTCAGCTCGATGTCGGCTCCGGTGAGCGCGCGGTAGCCGCTCGAGTCGAGCGGATTCTGCGGCGTGCCGCGCAGCTCGCGGTGATTGCCGTCGGTCGAGGTGAACAGGGCGAGCGTGGGCGACAATGTGTAGTCGACGCGGCCGTGCACCTGGTAGACTTGGCCGTCGCGGTTGCTCTGGTCGATCAGCGAGCCGTTCTGCGCCTGCGTCGTGCCGTAGCTGTAGGAATCGACCCGTGTGCCGATGGACGCGGTGAGCCGATTGAATTCCTGGCGGTAGGTGACGTCGCCGGAGAACAGATCGTAGGGCGTCGGCTGGATCGCGCCGGTCGGCGAGCTCAGCGTGCCGACGCCTTCGTGCAGGTGCACGGCCTGGAAGCTGGTGAGAATCTGCGCATCGTGCCGCACATCGATCCAGCCGGTGCCGCGCAAGCCGACATCGGTCTGATTGAGGCCGGGATGATTCATGTACAGCGTCGACTGCGACGAGAATTGCAGATCGAGGCCGTTGCGCTCCCACAGCGTATGCGCGCGCAGCGTCGGCTGGATCATCGCGGCGAGATCCGCCTGCGCGCCGCTCGGCGCCGCGAACACGTTGCTGTCGTAGAGCATGCCGGTGGTGATCGATGGACTGATCATCCACGATCCCGCCCGGACGCCGACGGGCTCGTAGCCGGGCTGCACGCGTTGGGTCACCGGTAAATCCTCCGGCGCAATGGGTGTACGTTGATCCGGGCTCGTCAGATCAGGGAGGGTTGACGGCTCGAAAATCTGCTGCGCGTTCCACGGCGGCGCGACCGGAGTCGAGACGTACGGCACGACCTGCGCATCAGCGAAGGATGCTGTCGCAAGCGTAATCGCGGTGGCAAAGCACCACCGTGCCATCGTGTTCGTGCGCCGAAGAACGCGCGAACGCCAATGATTCCGCCTGCGATGCACCACTCACCCGTCCGCTCGTCACCCGAACGCACCCAACCGGGGTCGACGCCGCCATGAATTCTTCCCTTCTGTGTCGAAGGGTTTCTATTTCGCGAGGGCAACCGTTTCCCACCTGAGCCCTCAACGTGCAGCGTTTGCTCCAGTTCCTGCGCCGCAACGGGAACTACTGCACGGCAAAAAGCCTTTCTTGTGATGCCGCCGAAGCGGCAACCCCGTCACCCTCCATTACCCTTTTGTCGATTTCATCTTCGCGCACCGGCGAGCGCGCAGCGCGCTCAGAAGTAGCGCTCGGGAATTCGAATGTTGTCGCCGGGATGCACCGGCACCGGAAAGTCGAGCGGATAAAGCTCTTCCTCGCCCGCACCTTTCGGCCGGATATAGACCTTGTGCTCGTTCGCCCGATAGGTGAACCCGCCGGCCTGCGCGACCGCGTCCATCACCATGAGACCGGGGCTGTAAGCGAATTCGCCGGCACGCTTCACCTCGCCTTGCACATAGATCGGCGTGTAGGCGGAGATCTCGACCGTCACATGCGGCTCTTTGATGACGCCGTCGCTCAGCCGGCTCATGATCTCGCGCTGAAGCTGCGGCGGCGTCAGTCCCGCCGCGCGTACGCGGCCGGCAAGCGGGATCGACAGGAAGCCGCTGCTGTCGATGACGTATTCGCCGGAGAGATCGGCCTCGCCGTAGACCCTGATCCGCACCGTGTCGTTCAATCCGAGGACGTAAGGCCCGGGCAGCGGTCGGACCGGCGCAAACGCTTCCGCGCGAACCGGAACGGTCGGCCCGCCATATTCGAGCGCGTCCGTGTTGCACCCCGCAAGCGCGAGTGCGAGTGCCACGCAGGCGAACCGCGAGAAACCATCCCCCATGACCCAATCCTACGCGCCACCCTGCAAGTGAATAGGCCTGACACCGTTACCCCTGTCACAGGCGGATCAGGTCGGCAAGCAGATGATTTTATCAATACGTCGGAACCATCGCGCGGGATCACCAAATACCTTTTTCATTTCGTCATCGTGCGCGCAAATTTTCGGCGTGTGCTGGTCAAGGCGGCAGCAGAGCGTCACAATATGGGCACGAAGCGGGCGCAACGACGCGGGAACTCGGAGCTGGCGGCCGAAAGATACCTTCCGGAATCAAAGAATCAGGAAAGGAGCGCGCGAACCGCAAAGAGGATCAGCGCCCATCCCATGATGTTTCCGGCGATCAGCCAATTGCGGAGCCGGCGTCCCCCTGGGGTTCCACGCGGCCCATGGCGATCATCGCACGCATCGGCGCGGTGAACCGCGTGCGGACCGTCGGGCATGTCATGCGCGGGCGTGTCGATTCGCGAATCGTCCGCTGATATGCGTGGCAAATTTATCATCATGGTACCGCCGACTATTTTCCGGCCGATGTGCGCGACAATCAATTGTAATCGGCGAATGCCTGCCACTTCGTTGACGCCGTGCGTTGCCGCCGCCGCATGGCAGAATCGCTTTTCATCCGCTGATCCAATCGGCTTGCGGTGCAATCGTAGAGACGGCATTGTTCGCGTGGATGTTTTTCTCCGCGGCGCGCGCTCGGATGTCCGCTCATCGCCGCGTGCTGCCGAGAATTTCCGCGCCGACGTTTTTGCTCTGCCGCATTAAATTCAAAAAGCGCGCAGAAGAATGCGCCACAGAACGCCGCGCGTCAGCGGCGCGCCCGTTTGGCGCCGGCAAGGGTCGTCACGTGCCGGATCATCCCAGCGGGTCGGGTTCACAAGACATCTCTCGCTTCGCGCTATGGAGGGCGCACCGGGGACGTGATTCCGGCGCGAGCCGCGAGTCGCCCCTCTGCCAGGAGCTGGCGGCAAGAACTGGCCGTTTGAACGCAAGGGAGCCAAGAAATGGCGTTATCGGCTATGGCGTCGCAGAACGATCCGCGCGTGGCGTGGCGCGATCCGGCGCCGATCTTCCACCAACCGGTCGGATCCAGCCGTCAATTCGCGGCTGCGCGCGCGCGTCACCAGGCGCGCGCCGCGCAGCTCGACAAGGAGCCGGGGCGCTCGAGCCTCAAGCGGCTCTTCGACGTGATGGTCGCGGGCGCGGCGCTGCTGTTCTTCGCGCCGCTGTTTGCCGCGATCGCGATCGCCATCAAGGCGAGCTCGCCCGGGCCGGTGCTGTTCACCCAGTATCGCTACGGCTATCGCAATCATCGCTTCCGCATCTACAAATTCCGCACCATGCACACGCATCTCGCCGACCGCAGCGGCGTGCGCCAGACGACGGATGACGATCCGCGCGTGACCGCGATCGGGCGCCTGCTGCGCAGCACCAGCCTCGACGAGCTGCCGCAGCTGATCAACGTCATCAAGGGCGACATGTCGCTCGTCGGCCCGCGCCCGCATGTGCCGGGCATGCTGGCGGCGAGCCTGCCGTACGAGCATCTCGTGCCCTATTATTTCGTGCGCCACGTGGTGCGGCCGGGCGTCACCGGGCTCGCGCAGGTGAGCGGCTATCGCGGCAGCACGACGGAAGCGCGCTCCGCGATCGGGCGCATCAGCTGCGATCTCGAATACATCGAGAAATGGTCGCTGTGGCTCGACGTGTGGATCATCTTGCGCACGGTGCGACGCGAGTTCCTGTCGGGCAGCGGCAATTGATCCGTCGGCGGCATGGGGCGGGCGCTGGCGCGGCGCGCGCCACGCCTCAGGATCCGTGCACGAGATGCAGCACTGAGCGGCCGATATCCCGCACGTTCATGAAGCCGGTCCCCATCTCGAGCAGGATGAAGAACATCAGCCCATTGAAATAGGCGGGCTTGCTCTTTTCGAAGGCGAGCAACGGCGTCACGGCGCGTTGCGCATAGTCGCGATTGAGCGCGAGCGCGACCGCGATGCCGAGCAAGGCGCCCGCCGTCACGTCGCTCGGGAAGTGCGTCCCGAGATAGACGCGCGACACGGCGATCAGGGTGCTGTAGGCGACCATGACGATGCCCAATCGGGTCGAGAGGAGCCAGAATCCGGCCGCGAAGGCGAAGAAATAGGTCGTCTGGTCGCTCGGGAAGCTGCTCCACGCCTCGAAATCGGGATAGCGAAAGCCCGATTCGAACAGCGGCGCGTGATAGCCGATGTCGGGCGTCTCCATCGGCCGCACGCGATAGGGCATGGCGACCGAGATCGCGCGATTGATGACGAGCGACGCCAGCACGCTCGCGATGATCACCAGGAGTATCCGCCGTCGCGCCAGCTGATCGTGGGATGGCCGGAACCACAGCACCCACCAGACGCAAAGCGGGATCGCCCACTTGAAATTGAGCGCGAGGTGGCTCACCAGGCGATCGCGTATCCAGCTTTGGCCGCAGAAACCGTTGATGACATGAAGGATCGGCAGATCGAAATGACTCAACAAATAGGCGTACATGGTCCTTGTTCCCGAACCGGATAACGCGCCAGCCTTGGCGAGCATACCTCCACGCTTCAGCCCGAAACGAGACCGAAGCGTGGCATTATCATGTGATTACGTGGAGGTGCCCGCGGAGGATTGGTGGCGTCGACATCAAAATTACCGCTGGCCGATTGCGCACGATGAGCGGCACGAAGTCACGCTAACCTCAATGTGGCGTGGCGCGATCGCGCAGGATGACGCGCCCGCGGAAGATCTGTGCGTCCTGCGCCGCGAACCAGTTCCGCAGCTCCTCGCCGTAGAATGCGCTCGACGGTTCGGGGTTGAACTCGAGCGCGATCGTCCCGTCCGGCTTGAGGTGGTTGCCGCGCAGGTCGGCAAGGAAAAAATCCCATTCCTTCACGCCCCACGGCGCGGTCGAGGCGTGCCCGTTGAAGCAGATCTGATGGGCGGCGATGAGGTCGAACCGCTGGCCGAGTGCCGGCAAGGCCCGGAAGGGACGGATTTCCAGGTCGGTGCGCGCAATGCCGAAGAACCGGACCATGTCGTTGAAGAACGGATCGTCGGGCAGGTCGACGCCGTGCACCGCGTGGCCGAAAAATTTGCAGATGTAGAGAAAATAGCCAGGGCCGCAGCCGAGATCGAGGACTGCGCCGGGCGGCGCCTTGTCGACCCCGGTTTCCAGCGCGCGCATCATCTTCGAGCGCAGCCAGGTGCGCTTCTTGAGGTATTTGGCATAGCGATAATCGGGGGTGCTGTGCCGCGCGATCACCCGGCGGAACGCCAGCTCGTCGATCGAGGCATTGACCTTTTCGGCCAAGGTCGCGGCCTTCACCAGGTTGACGATGTCGGCGAGCGAGTAGTCCTGCAGACGCGAATTGGTAGCAAACATGCGGCGTATCCATGTGTTACGCGCGACCGCGCGGCCGTCGCTCGGGTGAACGGAGTGGCTCATGTTG
>DATBZM010000326.1:0-7942 GCA_036513175.1 Xanthobacteraceae bacterium
CACGATGCACGGTGCGTGCGCCCCCTTCACCGCCTGCGGGGGAGGGCGGGGAGGGGGGCACCGCTTGCTCATGCGCCGCCGACTCGCCCCCTCCCTGCGCGCTTCGCGCGCGTCCCTCCCCCGCAAGCGGGGGAGGGGAAAGATTATCTCCCCGGCTTCAACACGTCCTCCAGCCAGTCCCACATGTAGTGGACGCCGATCGTGACGTTGTCGACCTGGCAGTGGTGAAAGCCGCCTTCCTCGCGGTCGAACACCTTGAAGGTCTTCTGCGTCGAGCCGACCGCGTCGAAGCATTTCTGCGCCAGCGCCAGCGGGATCTGCTCGTCGCCGCCGCCGTGCACCAGCAGGAACGGGCAGCGCATTTTCTGCACGATGCCGTCGAGGCGGAAGCCCTCGAGCTTCTTGAGCGCCGCGGCGCGGTCGGGAACGCCCAGCACCCATTGCAGGTGCTCGGGCGGCACCGACAGCGACAGCACTTTTCCTGAGTCGAGCAGCTCCAGCCGCTTCGCCCAGATCGCGTGATAGTCCCATTGTGCGCCCCAGGCGATGCTGGCGGCGAAGCGCGGCTCGAGCGCGGCGGCGCGCGGCGCATAGTAGCCTCCGAGCGATAGCGCCATCACGCCGATGCGCTTCGGATCGAACTCGCGTCGTCCCGCGAGATATTCGTAGACCGGGGTGGCGTAGCGCTCGGTCTCGGCGATCAGCGGCAGGTTGCGGAAGCGCACGCTTTCGCCATTGCCCGGCCCGTCGACGATCAGGCAGCCGATGCCGCGCGCCGCGAGATCGGGGATGCCGTAGCCGTATTGCAGCTCCTTGGTCACGTCGAAGCCGTCGAAGAACACCATGCAGGGTGCAGGCTTGCCGCCGGTCGCCTCCGGGTCGGGATGCACCAGCAGCCCGGGCAGGCTTGAGTTCTCATACGGCACCTCGACCGGCTCGATGCGCGGACGCTGCAGCAGCCCGGCCGCCTCGCGAAACAGCGCGACCGACTTCGCATAGGTGTCCATGCTCTCCGGCGTGCGCGGCTGCTTGAAGCGCTCGCCGGTCTGGTAGTAGCGCGACGCGCGCATGAAGCACGACGCGGCGGTGCGCTTGTGGCCGGCCTTTTCGGCCTCGCGCCCGCGCGCCTCGACCTTGTCGCCCATCCGCTTCCATTCCGCGAACCAGGCCTCGTCGTCGCCGACGTGGTCGAGCAGGGCGCGGCCGACCCGGTTGACCTCGTCGATCTCGGCTCCCATCCAGGGCGCACCGGACAGACAGATCAGCAGGCCCATCGACCAGCGATAATTGGTCGGGAAATAGAGGAAGGCGGGGTCGTCTTTCTTGTTCACGAGCGTCTCCTTGGGGTGGTGCGGGCCGCAGTAGAGCGGGTGACGCAGCGCCATTCAATGCCTCGTGTCTCGGGCGCAGAGCAGCGCGAAGCGGTGCGCTGCAGAACCGGGACCCAGAGCAGGTGGCTCTGGGCCCCGGATCAGCGGTGCACCAGCGCGCAAGCGCGCGCCGCTGCACCGCATCCGGGGCACGAGGTCAGCGAAAAATCTTTCCCGGGTTCATGATTCCCTTGGGATCGAGCGTCCGCTTGATCGCGCGCATGACGTCGACCGCCTCGCCCAGCTCGCGTTCGAGGAAGGCGATCTTGCCGGTGCCGATGCCGTGCTCGCCGGTCGAGGTGCCGTCGAGATCGAGGGCGCGCGAGACCATGCGCTCGTGCAGCGCCTGGGCGCGGGCAATCTCGTCCGGCGCGGCCGGATCGACCAGGATCAGCGTGTGAAAGTTGCCGTCGCCCACATGGCCGACGATCGGCGCGAGGAGACCGCTCGCCTCGATGTCCCGCTTGGTCGCGATCAGGCATTCGGCGAGCCGCGACACCGGCACGCAGACGTCGGTGATGACCGCCTTCGCGCCAGGCCGCAGCCCGGTGCCGGCGTAAAGCGTATTGTCGCGCGCGCTCCACAGCCGGTTGCGATCCTCGGTGCGGGTCGCCGACTCGAACCCGAGCGCGCCGTTCTCGTGCGCGATCGCGCGCACCGCCTCGGCCTGCTCGGCGACCGCGGCCGGCGTGCCGTGGAATTCGAGAAACAGCGTCGGCTGCTCCATGATGCCGAGCTTCGCGTAACGGTTGACGCCGCGGATCATCACCTCGTCGAGCAGCTCGATGCGGGCGACCGGGATGCCGGCCTGGCTCACCGCGATCGCGGTCGCAACCGCGCCTTCGAATGACGCGAACGGGCACACCACGGCCGACATCGCCTCCGGCACCGGATGCAGGCGCAGTGTGATCTCGGTAATGATCCCAAGCGTGCCCTCGGCGCCGACGAACAGGCGGGTGAGGTCGTAGCCGGCAGCCGATTTGCGGGCGCGCCGACTGGTGCGGATGACGCGGCCGTCGGCGAGCACCACTTCGAGCGCCATCACGTTCTCGCGCATGGTGCCGTAGCGCACCGCCATGGTGCCGGAGCCGCGCGTCGACGTCATGCCGCCGATCGAGGCGTCGGCGCCGGGGTCGATCGGGAAAAAGAGGCCGCTCTCGCGCAGCTCGGCATTGAGCCGCTTGCGCGTGATGCCGGGCTGCACACGACAGTCGAGGTCCTCGGCATGCAGCGCGATGAGCCGGTTCATCTGCGCGAAGTCGACGCAGACGCCGCCGCGGATCGCCGACGCATTGCCTTCGAGCGAGGTGCCTGCCCCGTACGGCACGACCGGCGCGCCATGCGCGGCGCAGATCGCGACAATCGCCACCACCTCCGCGGTCGACTGGGGATAGACAACAATGTCGGGCGGATGTCCTGCGTGGTAGCTCTCGCTCGCGCCATGTGCCGCGAGCACGGCTGCGCCGCGGCTCGCGCGCTCGCCGAGCTGCGTCGTCAACGCCGCGAAGACCGTGTCGATGGGAAAGCCGCTTGCACGCATGATGGACCGCGTCGTTATAGTGGCCCACAACGCCGGGAGGAAGCATGAGTGGCGAGATCGACCCGCAGCATATCGTCGTGACGGAGCCGGTGCGGGAGTCCGCAATCCCGGTCGATCTCACGCTCGTCGAGATGATCGACGGCGTCTATGCGCCGATCGGCCTGCGCAAGCCGCCGGGCGCGGGGCCGTTTCCGCTGGTCCTGTTCGCGTCCGGCAACGGCGGCCGCGGCATGGCGTGGATCCGCAATGCGACGCAGAACACGAGCTGGACGCAGGAGCAGTTCCTCGCCGCCGGCTACGCGGTGGCGTGGACGCGCTACCGCGCCGAGGTCGACTACGCCTACGACCGGATCGGCCGGCTGATCGAGGACAAGCGGCAGGGCCGGCAATTGCTCAACCGTGGGCCGCTCGAATACGAGGACATCATCGCGATCGCCGAATTCGTCAAGACGCTGCCCTACGTCGCGGCCGATCGGATCGGCTACATGGGCATGAGCCATGGCGGCGAGATGGCGCTCAAGATCGCGTCGGAATATCACGGCATCCGCGCCATGATCGCGAGCGAGCCGGCCGCGCACGAATTCCTGCGTCTCAAGCCCGACGCGACCGCGCAGATCAATCCGGCGACCGGGCTGCTCGACGTCGAGCGCATGCTCATGCGCGACGTCTCAAAAGTCCGCCCGCGCATCACCGAGGACGTGGCGCGTGCGCGAATCGCCCCGATCGCGACACCGATCCTCGTGCAGGGCCGCAACTCGGACGAGCTGCAGGGCATATTCCGCGTCTGCTACGACCTCTTGGTCGAAGCCGGCAAGGACGCGACATGGAAGAGCTACGAGCACGACGTGCACGGCTTCGTCTACGTGGGGCGAAACAAGCAGGGCGTCTATGCGCCGGATGCCGTGCAGCGTGAGGCGGTGCGAGATTCGATCGCGTGGTTCGACAGGTATCTAAAGTCGTAGCCCGCATGAAGGCGCGAAGCGCCGCAATGCGGGGACAGACCTTCCCCGCATTCCGCTTCGCTGCATGCGGGCTACGAGCGCGTCACTCATCCACGACCCGCGTTCGCAGCGTCCCGATCCCGGTGATCTCCACCTCGAGCGTGTCGCCCGCCTTCATCCATAGCGGCGGGGTGCGCCGGTGGCCGACGCCGGCGGGCGTGCCGGTGGCGATCACGTCGCCCGGCTCGAGCGGCGTGAAAGCGGAGACGTAGGAGATGATGTGCGGAACCGAGTAGATCAGCATGTCGGTGCCGGAGCGCTGCATCTCCTGGCCGTTCAGCCGGGTCATCAGGGTGAGCCTGGTCGGATCGGGGATCTCGTCGCTCGTCACCATCCAGGGGCCGAGCGGGCCGGTGCCGATGAAGTTCTTGCCCGACGTGACCGAGTGCTTCTGCCAGTCGCGCACGCTGCCGTCGACGAAGCAGGTGTAGCCGGCGACGTGCGCGAGCGCATCGCCCTCCTTGATGTGGCGGCCGCCCGTGCCGATGATCACCGCGAGCTCGCCCTCGAAATCGAAGTTGGTCGACACCTTGGGGCGGATCATCTCGCCGTCATGGCCGACCAGCGTGTTGACGAGGCGAAGAAAAATCTGCGGATTCGACATGGTATCGCGGCCGGTCTCCGCGGCGTGGTCCCGGTAGTTGATGCCGACGCAGAGGATTTTCGCCGGGTTCGGGATCACCGGCAGGAAGGTGACCTGCGCGAGCTTGTGGTCGGGCCTCTTGCCGCTCGCTGCCGTGCGCAGCTCGGAGAGGGCGTTCGCGGCCAGCGCATCGCGCAAGGTGGGGTAGCGCGCATTGCGGCCGCCGAGGGTGACGACGCCGTCGCCGACCACCGCGCCGTAGGTGTCCTCGCCGTCGAGGCGGTAGCTCGCGAGCCGCATGGGATGTTTCCTCGATATTTTCTGCGCGTGAAAGCTAGCTTGGCGGCTTCGCGCGCGTCAATCGCGCGACGCATGCGCGCGACGCCGGCGACGATGCCCGCATGGGGGTTGCGGCGGCGCGCGCGTCCGGGTGGAATGCGCGCCGCATGAGCCAGATCGAAGACCTCGTCCTCGCCTACCGGATTCTCGCCGCCCACGGCGTCGTCGACGCCTACGGCCACGTCAGCGTGCGCACGGAGCGCGATCCGCATCGCTATCTGCTGGCGCGCGCCATGGCACCCGAGCTCGTCACCGCCGACGACATCTGCGAGTTCGATCTCGACAGCAACGTCATCCGCGACCCCGGCGCCGCGCTCTATCTCGAGCGCTACATCCACGGCGAGATCTACAAGACGCGGCCGGAGGTGCAGGCGGTTGTGCACAACCACTCGCCCTCGGTCATCCCGTTCGGGGTGACCACCGTGCCGCTGCGCCCGCTGTTCAACACCGGCGCCTTCGTCGGCGAGGGCATCCCGACCTTCGAGATCCGCGACTTCCAGGAAAGCGGCGATCTCATCATCAAGACGCCGCATCTCGGCGCTTCGCTCGCCAAGGTGCTGGCGGGCAAGCCCGCCGCGCTGATGCGCGGGCACGGATCGGTCGTGGTCGGCGACAGCCTGATGATCGCGGTGGTGCGTAGCGTCTATCTCGAGCTTTCCGCCAAGCTGCAGATGCAGGCGATGCTGATCGCCGGACCGAACGGCAAGATCGTCTATCTCGACGAGAAGGAAGTGGCCGCCACCAGCGGCCGCCAGGCCTCGGCCGGCACCTGGCGACGCACCTGGGACCTGTGGTGCGCCAAGGCGCGCGCGCAGATCGAAGGCGAGCAGAAAGTGCGGCGGCGGCGGAAATCGTAGCCCGCATGAGCGAAGCGACATGCGGGGATTGTCTTTCCACGTGGCGACGCCGATCCCGGATTTCCCCTCGCTTGCGCGAGGGTCATCCGGCTACGATTGACCTGGACAAGCGGCCACGCCGGATGCCAAACGACCCGCCATGACGGGCACGGAGGAGAGTAACGAATGAGCGATGAAATCTTGTCCCAGCAGGACGGGCCGATCCTGCGCATTACCTTCAACCGCCCGGATCACGGCAATGGCGCGACCGACTACATGGCGACCGAGCTCAAGCGCCTGCTCGACGCGGCGCATGAGAAAGCGCGCCTCGTCGTGCTGCGTGGGGCCGGCAAGGATTTCTGCATCGGCCGCGCCACCATGGGCCAGCAGCCGGCCGTGATGCCGGAGGCGATGGTGCGCAAGCGGGCAAACGACGTGATCTTCAACGCCTATGCGGCGATCCGCAACACACCGCTCCCCGTGATCGGCGTGGTGCAAGGCAAGGCGCTCGGCTTCGGTTGCGCGATCGCGGCGCTGTGCGACATCACGATCGCGAGCGAGGCCGCGACCTTCCAGATCCCCGAGATGGAGCACTACATCCTGCCGACCATGGTGCTGTCCGCCATGATCGACCGCATGACCCGCAAGGGCCTCGGCTACATGACGTGGTCCTGCGCCACGGTCGGGCCGGAACGGGCGCTGAGCCACGGCATCGTCAGCGAGGTCGTGCCCGCCGCCAAGCTCGACGAGTCGGTCGAGGCCTTGTGCAAGTTCATGCTCAAGGCGCCGGCGATCGCCACCGAAGGCGTCAAGGAATACATGCGCCGCGCCATGACCATGGACGTGCCGAGCGCCGTCGATTTCGCCCGCAGCCTGCATGCCGTGGTGAACTCGTCGAGCGAGATGAAGCGGCCGAAGTGAATTTTTCCCTCTCCCCGTAGGGGAGAGGGTGGCGAACCCCGGCCTTGAGCCGGGGGAGCCGGGTGAGGGGCGCTCGGAGTTTCAATTCTGGCTCCTAGAGCTCCTCACCCCGACCCTCTCCCCTTCGGGGAGAGGGAGCGCGGGCGCAGTGCATGCCTTACGAACCAGATACCCCCATCCTCATCGTCGGCGCCGGGCCGGTCGGGCTCGCGCTCGCCGGCGATCTCGGCTGGCGCGGCATCCCATGCATGCTGATCGAGCAGTCGGACGGCTCGATCTACCAGCCGCGCATGGATCTGGTCGGCATCCGCACGATGGAGTTCTGCCGGCGCTGGGGGCTGGTCGGCGCGGTCGAGGCCTCGCCCTATCCGCGCGACCTGCCGCAGGACAATGTCTATGTGACGAGTCTTGCGGGCTACGAGCTCGGCCGCGAGCGCATGGCCACCCTCGATGCCGCCAAGGCGCCGCCCGAGAGCCCGCAGCGGCGCGAGCGCTGTCCGCAAAACCTGTTCGACCCGATCCTGCGCGATTTCGCCGCCGCGCAGAGGAGCGTCGAGTTGCGCTATCGCACGCGGCTCCTCGCCTTCACGCAGGATGCCGATGGCGTCAGGGCCGAGGTCGAAGATGCGACTACCGGCGAGCGCGGCCGAATCCGCGCGCAATATCTCGTCGGCTGCGACGGCGGCCGCAGCGTGGTGCGCGAGACGCTGGGCATCCCGATGGCCGGCACCGCGGCGCTGACCTACACCACCAACGTCATCTTCCGCTGCCCCGACCTCGTCGCACTGCACGACAAGGGCCGCGCCTACCGGTTCATCATTCTCGGGCAGGAGGGCACGTGGTCGACGATCGTCGCCATCAACGGCACCGACCAGTGGCGCTTCTCGATCATCGGCGGCAGTGAGCCGCGCGAGCACTCGACCGATGAGATTCATCAGCTCATCCGCCGCGCGGTCGGACGCGACTTCCACTACGAGATTCTCACCGTCATGCCGTGGGTGCGGCGCGAGCTGGTGGCGGAACGCTACCACGCGGGCCGCGTGCTTCTCGCCGGCGACGCCGCCCACATGCTCTCGCCGACCGGCGCCTTCGGCATGAACACGGGTATCCAGGACGCGGTCGATCTTGCGTGGAAGCTCGCCGCCGTGCGGCAAGGGTGGGGCGGCCCGCAACTGCTCGACTCATACGACGCCGAGCGCCGGCCGATCGGCCATCGCAACGTGCACGAGGCGGCGGCCAATTTCCGCCGCATGACCTCGCCGCGCCCGGGGCCCTTGCTGCTCGACCCGACGCCCGCGGGCGACGCTTTTCGGCAACAGCTCGGCGCCGCGTTCAGCGCGACCATGCGGCAC
>DATBZM010000327.1:0-7264 GCA_036513175.1 Xanthobacteraceae bacterium
AGACGGCGCGCAGACGGGCGATCATCGCGGCGCGGTCGGTGAAGGCGGTTTGGACATTCAGTCGGAATACATTGTCGCCGATCCGTTGTGCATCGGCGGCTACCGATTTGCCGGATCGCTCTGCGAGGTCGCTTTGTCGGAGAATCAATCCCCGCTCGGTCACGGTGACGAGGGCATCCGATCCGTTCTCACGACATACCACGAGCACCGTCAGGTGCGGATGATCCTTGTCGTCGGGGAAGCGAAACGGATAGGCTTCGGACGCCCCGTTCTGTTGTCGAGCCGCAACGGGAACGACCGCCGGCTCGCGGGCCGCCGGCGCTCTGCTCGGCTGGTTGATGGCGGCCGATTCGCTCTCGTCGCGGATGCTGGCTGCATTCTCCTCCAGGAACCGCAGCAGCACCTCGGCGGATGCGCGCGCGGCGAACGGCTTGTAGCGGTCATCCTTCTTGGGGTCCGCGTAGTCCATGACGCCTTTGACGACGATCCACTTCGAATAGCTGCGGCTGTAGCTGCTGGCGCCGATGCTTGCAGCCTCCATCTCGAGCGCGATCGCCGACCTTTGGCCGCTGCGCTTGAGCGTGTCCCACGTCACGCCGTCCTTGACGACCGCATTCCCGCTGGCCATCGGCCCGACCTGGATGACGAACGGCAAACGCAATGGCGGATCGACGTTGTAAGCCAGCTTCGCGTTGACGAACTCCTTGCCGTCGTCGGTGATGACGAATGTCCGCCCCGTGCGCTTGAGCAGACCTTCCGCTTCCAACCGACTTACGCGCTCTTGCCAGGTTCCTGCCGGAAAATAACGGTTGAACGCTGGAAGCTCCCGAGGATCCTCGCTGTGATAGAATCTCTCCAGCAGCCATAGCCTGGCGTCATCCTCCGAGGCGATCCCATGGCTGGGCAGCCCCTCGAATCGCAAGGCTTTCGCCCGTTCAAGCCAGCGAATATCCATTGGAATTGGAAACAAATCGCCTTGGAAGCCGCCGCCATCCAGGCGCTTACCTTCGTCATACTGAAAAACGGCGCTGGCAATGACGATGTCACCCAAAGCAAGATCCCGCGGATTGCCGGCGCATACACCGCACATCGCGAGGCATCGCGGCTTGAGCCGTTCGATGAGCGTCGAAACGACGTTAGACATGAAAATACCGCCCATCCTGGTTGGGCGCGCCAGCGCAATGTTGATGCTTCCTCCCTGCGGGAGAGCATATTTTCCGACGCAGTATTCCGGCGGGTTGTTGACGTCCATATCCTGCCAGGATCGCACCCCATTGGGCTGAGTTGCACTGAATGTCGCGACGGCGCGCACTGCGTCACGTTCCATTTCCAACGCGGTCGCGATCAGTACATCGATCCTGTCCATTCCAGGTCTCCGTCGACGCGTCGGAGCGCGAGACCGACGCGTCATGATGATTACCTAGGTAAAATGCGTGCTTATAACAGTGGCGGCGATGCCGGCCTCGTCGAAAGCGCCGTCACACTTGCGCGAATGATAGACGCCGGTTCGGCGTGGGCGCAATCCTAGCCGCCGAAGCGCTGGCGAAAATCCTGCGGGCTCACGCCCTGGAGTCGCACAAAGCTTCGCCGCATCGTCTCTTCCGAGCCGAACCCGCAGCGCACCGCGATCCGCTTGGCGGAAAGGCGGGTCTCGGCGAGCAGCTGACGCGCCGCCTCGATGCGCAGCCGCTCGATCGCGCGCGCGGGCGTCAGGCCCGTCGCCTCGCGATAGCGGCGCAGGAAGGTCCGCTCGCTCATTGCCGCCCGCGCCGCGAGGCGCGAGAGCGACAGGTTCTCGGCGAGGTGTCCGGCGAGCCACCCGTGCAGGTCGGCGAAATGGTCGTCCGCCGATTGCAGCGAGAGCGCCGCGCTGAACTGCGCCTGTCCGCCCGGCCGCTTGAGGAACATGACCAGATAGCGGGCCACACCCAGCGCGATAGCGTGCCCGAGATCTTCTTCCACCAGCGCCAGCGACAGGTCGATACCGGCGGTCACGCCGGCCGAGCTCCACATGGGGCCGTCGTGCACGAAGATCGGATCACGCTCCACCGTCACGGCGGGATGGCGCCGGCTGAGCAGGTCGCAATATTCCCAGTGCGTGACGGCGCGGCGCCGGTCGAGCAGCCCCGCCGCCGCGAGCAGGAAAGCGCCGGTGCACACCGAGGCCGTCCGCCGCGCCGCGCCGGCGCGCGCCCTGAGCCAGTCGACCAGGCTCGCATCCTCGGCGGCCCGCATGACGCCCTGTCCGCCGGCCACGATCAACGTGTCGAGCGGCTCGGCCGGGTCCGGCAGCGGCTCGGTGGCGAACGCCAGTCCCGCCGTGGCGCGTATCTGCGCGCCCGCCGGAGCGACCACGCGGGTCCTGTAGGGCAAGGGCTCGCGCGGCCTGGTGGCCTGGTCGTTGGCGACGGCGAACACCTGGAGCGGTCCGGCCACGTCCAGCAACTGAACCTCCGGAAACGCCAGCACTTCGACCAGCCGCGGCGCGGCTGGCGGGATTGGTGGGGTCTTTGGCGACATCGCCAAACCGTGCCCCCCCACATCGACAATGTCGAGATCAACCCAAGCCAAGGAGCGGACCGATGTCCATCTTTGAAGTCCAGACGATCGATCAGGCGCCCGAAGGGTCCAGGGCGCCGCTCGCAAAATTGCAGCAGGTTTTCGGCATGGTGCCGAACGTCGCCGGCGTCATCGCCAATTCGCCGGTGCTGGCCAACATCTTCGTTCCACTGTTCGCGGGCGTGCATGGCGGGACCTTCAGCGAAGCCGAGATCCAGACGCTGCTTCTGACCAACGCGGTCACCAACAGCTGCGCCTGGGCGGTCGCCTTCCATACCCATCTCGCCCTGCAGGCGGGCCTGGCTCCCGCCGACGTGCAGGCGATCCGAGAACGCCGCGCCCCGCGCGAGCCGCGTTATGCGGCCCTCTCCATCTATGCCCGCAGCCTGATCGAAACGCGGGGCCATGTCGGCGATGCGGCGGTCGCGGCCTTCCTGTCCGCCGGCTTCAAGGCAGACCAGGCGCTGGAGGTGCTCGCGGTCAGCGCCGCCTCCACGATCACCAACTACACCCTGAACATCGCCGAGCCGCCGCTCGAGCCCCTGTTCCGGGAACACGCATGGCGGCCCTGAGGTCGCCTACCCCTTCTCCGACAAGAGGCGCATGACATGCTTTCCGAGACCGTTCATCTGAATATCGGGTCGCTGCTGTTCGAGGACCTCGACCAGATCGACCTGACCGGCCCGTTCGAGGTGCTCTCCCGCATCCCGAACGCGACCCACCGGATATACGCGAAGTCGACCGACACGGTGCGCGACCTGATGGGGCTGCGCATCGCGCCGGATGCGACGCTTGCGCAAGCGCCGCAACTCGACATCCTGCACGTCCCCGGCGGACGCGGCCAGGAGGCTCTGATGGATGATGAGGACATCCTCGGCTGGCTGCGTTGGCAAGCGCAAGGCGCGAAGAAGGTCCTTTCCGTCTGCACGGGCGCCTTGCTGTGCGGGGCGGCCGGTCTGATCCGCGGCAAGAGGGCGACCACGCACTGGGCGTCGTTCCACCTCCTGCCCTGGTTCGGCGCCGTCCCGGTGGACGAACGGGTCGTGATCGATGGAGATTGGATCTTCGCGGCCGGCGTTACGGCTGGGATCGATGGCGCGCTTCGGCTCGCCGCCGAGGTGCGCGGCATCCCGGCCGCCCAGCGCATCCAGCTCGACATCGCCTATGCGCCGGAGCCGCCCTTCCAGAGCGGGACGCCGCGCACGGCGCCCCCCGCGATCGTGGAAGCGGCGCGTCGAGACGTGGCTGAGCTGATTGCGCGGCGCGAAGCAAGCGCACGCCGGGCCGCCGCCAGACTAGGCGTCGTGCACCATCATTAAGTTCAATCACGCACCCGTCGGCAGGAACTGCGACGGATCGACCGGCGTCGATCCCTTGCGGATCTCGAAATGCAGTTGCGGCACCGCGACGCCGCCGGTCTGGCCGGACTTGGCGATCACCTGGCCGCGGCGGACTTTTTCGTTGCGTTGGACCAGGATCTCGCTCGCATTGGCGTAGGCGGTGACAAAACCGTCCTCGTGACGGATCAGCACGAGCTTGCCGTAGCCTTTGAGCTCGTTGCCCGCATAGGCGACGATGCCGTCCTCGGCCGCGCGCACCTCGGTGCCCTGCGGAACCGCGAGGTCGATGCCGTCGCTGCGCTCGCCGTTCGGCTTCGGGCCGAACGTCGCGATCACGCGGCCGCGCACCGGCCAGCGGAACGCCAAGGCCTTGGCGGCCGGAGCCGCAGGGACCTGGATGCCGGTGACGGCGACATGCGCGGTCGGCGCGGCTTCGGCCGTCACGACCGGATGCGGCGCCGGCGCCTGGGCGTGTGGCGCCTGCACTTTCGGCGCGGCGGGCGCCGGCGGCGCCAAGGCGCGCGTATCGGCGCGTGCCTCGGTCACCTTGCCGGGGATGAGAATGCGGTCGCCGATCTTGAGATGGGTCTGCGGCGGGATGTTGTTGGCGGCGGCGATCTGCGCGAGAGGCTTGTGATAGTGCCGCGAGATCGACATCAGCGTCTCGCCCGGAGCGACGATGTGCACATTGTGGCCGGCCGCGGCGGTTGGGGCGACGGGCGGCGGCGGCGCGTAGTGCTGCGGCGCAGGCGGCGGCGGCGCGGCGGCGGAATAGTTGTACTTGGGAATGACCAGCCGCTGGCCGGGGCGAATCTCGGCCGAGCTGCGCAGGCCATTCGCCTGCAGAATGGCGTTCGCCGGCACGCCGTACTTGCTGCCGAGCGTTTCCGCGTTTTCACCTGCGCCGACCACGATCGCGGTGCCGCCATCCCAGTTCCAGTTGGAATGCGCCTCATGCGAGATCGCGCCCGTCACCTCGCTGCGCGCGGGCGGCGGCGGCAAGGCTGCGTGCATCGGCGCCGGTGCGGGCGCCGGTGCCGGGTAAGACGGATTGTAGGACCCCATGCCCCCTCCGCCGCCGGAGACGCCAACCGACGCGACGGTCGCGGGGCGCGTCGTATTGGGCGGCGGCGGCAGTGGTTGCGTCGCAATATGACTGGTCGGCGCCGCCTGCACCGAGCCGGTCGTTTCGGCCGGCGGGGCGGAGTTCCACGCGTAAGGGTTGGAGTTGGGATTGCCGAAGCGGCTGGTATCGGCGCTGCAGCCCGCAACGCCAACTGAAAGCGCCGCAAGCAACGCGAGCCGGGACCACCCGCGCCCCGTAAAATCGACGACCGCACGCATTGGTCTACTCACTCGTACGCAACAAATGGACAGGTCAGTTAAAGCGGGGCGAAGTAAAGATTGCTTTAAGCAGGATACCGACGCTTAACGCTAACCGAATGAGGCCGAAATCGTTATAATTCGCGCGCTTTTCCGGGCAAAAGCGGCACAAATCGCACGCCGATCAGGCTCTCGCGACGGAGCCCTTGTTTAGTCTTCGTTATGGTTACGATCACTTGTGCGCCGTGGTGCGGCCCGAGCGGCAGCACCATGACGCCCCCTTCCCCGAGCTGGTCGACCAGCGCCGGCGGGACCTCCTCGGCTGCGGCGGTCACCAGAATGCGGTCGAACGGCGCCTTGTCGGGCGCGCCCGCAAGCCCGTCGCCGGCGATCACCTCGACGTTGCCGTAGCCGAGCGTCGCGAGCCGCCCGCGCGCCGCGTCGGCAAGCGTGCGGTAGCGTTCGATCGTCACGACCTCGCGGGCGAGCCGCGACAGGATCGCGGCCTGATAGCCCGACCCGGTGCCGATCTCGAGCACGCGATGCTCCGGCCGTAGCGCGAGCTGCTCGGTCATGTAGGCGACCACGTAGGGCTGGCTGATGGTCTGGCCGCAGGCGATCGGCAGCGCCTGGTCCGCGTAGGCGGCGTCGGCGCAGTCGGCCGGCACGAAATACTCGCGCGGAACCTCGTCCATGGCGCGCAGCACCGCGGCATCGGTGATCCCGTGCCGGCGCAGGCTGAGCAGGAATTCCATGCGTCCGACGCGATCGTCGGCCGAGGGCGAAGAAGACACGCGCCACCTCTTGGGGAGAAATCTACGCAAGCGGCGCGCGGAATGCATCAATCAAATAGCTGGGCGAGCCGGGTCATGAACGGCTCGTCGGTCATGTCGATGCGCAGCGGCGTCACCGAGATGCGGTTCTCGCGCAACGCCTGCAGGTCGGTGCCGTTGGCCGACGGCGGGCGCGGACCGCGCGCGAAGGCGATCCAGTAGTAGGGATTGCCGCGGCCGTCGTGGCGCGCATCGATCCGCAGCCATTCCTGGTCGCGCTTGCCCTGGGTGGTCACCGCGATGCCCTGCACCTCGTCGGGCGGGCAGTCGGGGAAATTGACGTTGACCAGCACATCGCGCGGAATACCCTCGGCGAGCACCTTGCGGATGATGCCGGGGCCGTGCGCGAGCGCGGTTGCCCAATGCGGGTTCTGCCGGTTGCCGGCGCTGTAGCCCTGCGACAGCGCAAAGGCCGGGATGCCGAGGATCGCGGCCTCGAGCGCGCCCGCGATCGTGCCCGAATAGGTCACGTCCTCGGCGGCATTCTGGCCGCGGTTGACGCCCGAGAGGATGAGATCGGGCGCCTTGCCGTCGAGGATGTGGCGCACGCCCATGATGACGCAATCGGTCGGCGTGCCCTTGATGGCGAACCGCCGCTCGTCGACGGCGCGCATGCGCAGCGGGTCGTTGAGCGAGAGCGAATGCGCGACGCCCGACTGGTCGGACTCAGGCGCGACCACCCACACCTCGTCCGCCAGGGCGCGCGCAATCTCGGCGCACACGTCGAGGCCGGGCGCGTTGATGCCATCGTCATTGGTGACCAGGATGCGCATGCCGGCTCACTCGATGGTCTTCATGCCGCCCATATACGACACGAGCGCGTCCGGCACGGCGATCGAGCCGTTGCCCTGCTGATAGGTCTCCATCACGGCAATCAGCGCGCGGCCGACCGCGACACCCGAGCCGTTGAGCGTGTGCACGTGACGCACGCCGCGGTCCTTGGCGCGGAAGCGCGCGTTCATGCGCCGCGCCTGGAACTCGCCGCACACCGAGCAGGAGGAGATTTCGCGAAACATGTTCTGCCCCGGCAGCCAGACCTCGATGTCATAGGTCTTCTGCGACGCAAACCCCATGTCGCCGGTGCACAGCGTGACGACGCGATAGTGCAGGTCGAGCCGGCGCAGCACCTCCTCGGCGCAGGCGAGCATGCGCTCGTGCTCGTCCCGGCTCTGCTCCGGCGTCGTGACCGAGACGAGCTCGACCTTGGTG
>DATBZM010000328.1:0-4856 GCA_036513175.1 Xanthobacteraceae bacterium
GGGGGCGCCTCCGCGAGTCGTTGCCAACCAAGTGTCTCGCGGCGACTCAGCGCCCCTCACCCCAACCCTCTCCCGGCAAGAGCGGGGAGAGGGAGCGCAGGCGCAGTGCCAAAAATCAGATGCGATCGCCCTCCCCCTGCAGGGGAGGGTAAAGAGAGAGCGAGGGGAACATGACGATGCAAATGGAAGCCGCGCGCGGCGAGCATCATCCGCTGGCCTGGTACGCGGAGATGAAGCCGCGCGAGCGCAACGCGTTCTGGGCCTGCGTCGGCGGCTGGATCCTCGACGCCATGGACGTGCAGATGTTCAGCTTCGCGATTCCCGCGATCCTCGTCGCCTTCGCGATCACCAATGCGGATGCCGGGCTGATCGGCACCGTGACGCTGCTCACCTCGGCGTTCGGCGGCTGGCTCGCGGGCGCGCTGTCCGACCGCTTCGGCCGCGTGCGCACGCTGCAGATCACGGTCGGCTGGTTTGCGGTCTTCACCCTGCTGTGCGGTTTCGCCCAGAGCTATGCGCAGCTCTTCGTTTTTCGCGCCCTCATGGGCTTTGGCTTCGGTGGCGAGTGGGCGGCGGCGGCCGTGCTGATCGGCGAGATGATCCGGCCGGAGCACCGCGGCAAGGCGGTCGGCGCGATGCAGAGCGGATGGGCGGTCGGCTGGGGCATCGCGGCGCTGCTCGCGACCGTATTGTTTTCCGTGCTGTCCGCCACCGTCGCCTGGCGCGTGCTGTTCTGGATCGGCGTCACGCCGGCGATCCTCGTCTTCTTCGTGCGCCGCTTCGTCGACGAGCCGCCGGTGTTCACAGCGACGCAGCGCAATCTCGCGGCCGCCGGCGCGGGGGCGGACTTTCTCGAGATCTTCTCGCCCGCCATGCTGCGCATCACGCTGCTGACCGCGCTGCTCGCGACCGGGGCGCAGGGCGGCTACTACGCGATCACGACCTGGCTGCCGACCTTTTTGCGCACCGAGCGCAAGCTCACGGTGCTCGGCACCGGCGGCTATCTCGCGGTGATCATCGTCGGCTCGCTGATCGGCTACTGGGTGAGCGCCTGGCTCGCCGACCGCATCGGCCGCCGCGCGAACTTCATCCTGTTCGCGGCGTGCTCGCTGGTGACCGTGATCGTCTACACCCAGGTGCCGGTCAACGACACCGCGATGCTGTTTCTCGGCTTCCCGCTCGGCTTCTTCGCCTCCGGCATCTTTTCCGGCATGGGCCCGTTCCTGACCGAGCTGTTTCCCACCCGCATGCGCGGATCGGGACAGGGCTTTAGCTACAACTTCGGCCGCGGCATTGCGGCGCTCAATCCGTGGCTCGTGGGACTGCTCAGCAAGAGCCTGCCGCTCGGACAATCGATCGGCGTGTTCGCGGCGATCGCCTACGGGATTCTCATCATTGCGGCGCTGCTGCTGCCGGAGACGAAGGGACGTGTGCTGACGGCAGACGCGGCGTAGCGCCGTCGTCAGGGCGCAGTTCCACTGTCCATCGGATTTGGCGCATTGCAGAAATAAAATACAATCGATCTGCAATGGAAAATGCGCGCCAATTACAATGCAAGTCATTGTGCAGGCGGGAGAAAAGCCGTTGGCGCAAGAACAATGGGTATCAATGAAAAAACAACAATGGAAACAATGAAAAACCCAGGTGGCGACGAGTTGCGCCGCCGGAGCGACGCGACGCGGTGAAGGATCTGTCCTTCAACACGATCAGCGCTTGCAATATCGAGCTCGATGCAACCGTTTTTGCGGCCGAGCAGAACAAAGCCAATATCCCTGGAGTGCTCCCTGTTTCGGGCGGGCGCATTCCCAGCTCCCTGTTTCTGCCGTCGCAACAATCGGCGAACGCGCACAACGACGACATCACGTCCTTTGCGGCGACCTTGCGCGTTTGAAATGCAAAGCGCGCCCGAAGCGATGCACCGGACGCGCGAATGTCACTCTGCACTTACTGCCATGCCCCGCTCGCGCCGAGAATGCAAGCGGAACTCAATCTATCCCCGCTATTCGTCGCTAACGACGCCGAGTGGAAGCCAAGCGAGCGCCCAAACTGGCGGGGGCCCGGCGGTTTTGCCGCCGAGCCCCCTTCACGTATCAGCCGGCCTGTAAGCCGGGTTCTGTAAGGCGGCGGAGCAAGCCCCGCCGCGTGACGACCATTCCTCTGGGACGCCGGTTGCCCGGCGCCTCCGGCAACCTACCCGGACGACCGGATCCGGACACAGATCCCGCGACCCCTCCGGCTTGCGCCAACGAGGCCCCGCGCCGTCCCTATTCGGTTTTGCTCCCGGTGGGGTTTACCCTGCCGCTGCGGTTGCCCGCAACGCGGTGCGCTCTTACCGCACCTTTTCACCCTTGCCGCTCGCCTCCCGAGGGAGAGGATCGGCGGTTCGTTTTCTGTGGCACTTTCCCTGAGATTCTTCCGCTTGCGCGGATTTCTCTCGCCGGACGTTATCCGGCACCGCATGTCCATGGAGCCCGGACTTTCCTCCCCGGCGACCTTTCGGTCCTTGCCGGAGCGGCCGTCCGGCCGACTGACGGGACAGCAATGGGGGCGGCGGCGCGTGGCGTCAAGGGCGGGCCCGCGGCGGCTGCTATTGTCCGACGCTATTGAAAGCGCGCCGCAGAACGGCTCAGATCAAAAATGGAATGGAATTTGCTGCCTCGGGCCGAGGCTGCGATGATCGCAACGGGTGCGGAGCACAATCAAATGGCGAGCGATTTCGAGGATCACTGCTGGAAGGATATCGTTCCGCCGGATGTGCTCGAGATCTACGCGCATTATGAGCGCAAGACCTTCGTCGGCGCATCGCCGGCGCTGATCGCGATCGATCTGTACGAGTTGTCGTACCAGGGCGGCGCGAAGCCGGTTGCCGAGCTCGCCAAGGTCTTTCCGAGCTCGTGCGGCGAGCACGCGCATGCGGCGATCGAGCCGACCCGGCGCCTGTTCGCCGCCGCGCGCGCGGCCGGCCTGCCGGTGTTCTATTCGACCATGGACACGCGCGCCGACTCGCTGCCGAGCGCGGTGACGGCGACCAAGCGGCGCAAGGTCCCCACCGACCCATCGCTCTACGCCATCCGCGCCGATTTCAAGCCGCAGCCGGGCGACGTCGTCATCACCAAGCAGCGCGCCAGCATCTTCTACGGCACGCCGCTCGCCGCGCACCTGACCCAGCTCGGCGTGCGCACCCTCATCATCTGCGGCGAGAGCACGTCGGGCTGCGTGCGCGCCTCCGCGGTCGACGCCTACTCGCACGGCTTCCACGTGGTGCTGGTCGAGGAATGCTGTTTCGACCGCAGCCTGCTCTCGCACAAGGTCAATCTGTTCGACCTGCACCACAAGTACGCCGACGTGATCAAGCTGGACGAGGTTCTGGCTCATCTCGGCGGGATCGCGGTGCGCAAGGCGAGCTGAGACGAGGACGCCGAGGAAGAAATAATGAAACCGCGCGACTACGGCCCGTTCGACTATTCGCCGATCATCCGGCGCCCGCGCCTGACCTGGCCGAACGGCGAGCGCGTCGCGCTCTGGGTCATCCCCAACATCGAGTTCTTCTCGCTGCAGGAGCGCCCGGGTGGCTACGGGGCGGCCGGCAAGATCCCCGACGTGGTCATGTGGTCGGACCGCGACTACGGCAACCGCATCGGCGTGTGGCGGCTGATG
The DNA here is from genome assembly GCA_036513175.1 of Xanthobacteraceae bacterium. GTDB lineage: Bacteria > Pseudomonadota > Alphaproteobacteria > Rhizobiales > Xanthobacteraceae > JAVDCA01. The sequence goes on from DATBZM010000328.1 coordinate 3,658, forward strand.
GAGGTGCTCGACCGCTACGACATCCGCGCCACCGTCGCGCTCAACGCCAATCTCTGCGACGCCCATCCGATCATCATCGAAGAAGGCAACAAGCGCAAATGGGAGTGGATGGGGCACAACGAGAGCAACACGCGCCGGCTCAACGAGGCGCCGCCCGGCGAGGAGGCGAACATCATCCGCCGCACGTTCGAGACGATCGCGCGCGCGACCGGCGCGCCCGTGAAGGGCTGGCTCAGCTCCGGCCTGCAGCAGACCTGGGACACGCTCGATCTCCTCGCGGCCCAGGGCTGCCTCTACCAGTGCGACTGGTGCAACGACGACCAGCCCTATTTCATGACGCTCGACGACAGGAAATGGATCGTCTCGGTTCCCTATCCGCAGCAGTGCAACGACAAGCCGGCGTACGAGCGCATGCTGGTCTCGCCGGACGGATTCCGCGACATCATCTGCCGCACCTTCGACGTGCTCTACCGCGAGGGCGCGGAGTCGGGGCGCGTGATGTCGATCGCGCTGCATCCCTACATCAGCGGCGTGCCGCACCGGATCGGCGCGCTCGACGCGGCGCTCGACTACATCTGCAGCCACGCCGGCGTGTGGCGCGCGACCGGCAGCGAGATCGCCGAGCATTTCGTCGCGCAAGCGAGCGCGCAGGCGAAAACCTGAGGAACGCGATGAGGCGACCGCTCCGAGCGATGCGATTTGCGGCCGCCATCTTCTTCGGCGCGCTGATTGCCGCGCGCGCCGGCGCGATCGAGACCGTCGTGGTGGGATCGGTCGGCTCGGCGTCGGCCAACCTGTGGCCGGTGACGGTCGGCGAGCGCAAGGGCTTCTTCGCCGCCGAGGGCATCAAGATCGACCTCGTCTTCGTGCAGGCCAATGCGGGCGTGATCCAGCAGCTTGCGGTCGATGCCGTGAACGCGAGCGTGGGCAGCGGCCTCGTCGATCCGATCCGCGCGATCGAGAAGGGCGTGCCGCTCGCCATCGTCCGCATCGAGATGCAGCGGCCGCCCTATATGCTGCTGGCGAAGCCCGCGATCAGGCGCATCCAGGATCTCAGGGGCAAGATCGTCTCGGTCGGCGGCGCCAAGGACATCACCCGCATCTTCTTCGAGCGCATGCTCGCGACCGCCGGCGTCGCGCCCGGCGACGTCGACCTGATCTTCGCCGGCGCGACCTCGGCGCGGCTCGCCGCGCTGCAA
>DATBZM010000329.1:0-8675 GCA_036513175.1 Xanthobacteraceae bacterium
CTGAGCACTCCGCTCGGCCAACACAAGAAGCGCAAAACCTCGAGGCTGCCGTCCCTCCTGCCGGTGGGGATCGCGGGATTTCTCGGCTTGTGTCTTGCGGCCTTCGTCGTCTGGGCCGCGGTGGTCGACGACCCCAATGGCGGTGAGCCCATGGCGGTGGTGTCGACCGGCGCGCGCCCGACGGCTGCGGCGAAAAAGCCCGACGACGCCAAGAGCGACGCGGCGAAGACCGAGCCGAGGACCGAAGCCAAGGCCGACGCAAAGTCCGGTCCGGCGGTCGCCGAAGCCCAGCGGGCTCCCGCCGAGGCGCCCAAGGGCCCGCCCGCCGGCATGCAGAGCGTCACCATCATCAACGGGTCGAGCGGCGACCGGCAGGAAGTTCTGGTTCCCTCGCCGGTCGGTGAGCGCCTTGCGCTCGCCGACCCGAAGCTCCTGGAGACGACCCGGCACGGCGCGGTCCCGCGCGTTTCCCTCGATGGCGGCCGGCCGCTGATCGCCTATGCGCGCCCCGTCGTCGCGACGGCCGCCAACGCCAACATGCCGCGCATCGCCATCGTCATCAGCGGCCTCGGCATCGGCACGAAAACGACCGAAGATGCGCTCGCCCTTCCGGGTCCGGTGACCCTCGCATTCGCGCCCTATGGCAGCGACCTCGATCATGCGGCCGCGCACGCCCGCGCCGAAGGGCACGAGTTGCTGCTGCAATTGCCGATGGAGCCGTTCGACTATCCGGACAACGATCCCGGGCCGCAGACGCTGCTGACCTCGCTTGCGCCGGAGCAGAACATCGACCGCATGCACTGGCTGATGAGCCGGTTCCAGGGCTATGTCGGGGTCGCCAACTACATGGGCTCGCGCTTCACGGCGAGCGACGCCGCCTTTGCGCCGGTGCTGCGCGAGGTGTCGAAGCGCGGGCTCATGTATCTCGACGACGGCGCCTCGCCGCGCAGCCTCGCGGGCCAGATCGCCGGCGCCAACAATCTGCCCTTCGCCAAGGCGAGCATCGTCATCGACGCCGTTCCGACCCCGAACGAGATCGACCGCGCGCTGGCGCGGCTCGAGACCATCGCGCGCGACGGCGGGATTGCGGTCGGTGTCGCCAGCGCGTTGCCGGTGTCGCTCGCGCACATCGCCAAATGGGCGAAGAGCGCCGAGTCGCACGGCTTCCTCCTGGTGCCGATCAGCGCCGCCGTGGCGCGGCCGAAGGCGGGTTGAGAGCGCGGGTGATCATCCATCTCAACGGCTGGCCTGGTGTTGGCTGATCATTTGATCTAGGTCACGGCTGCGACCCCGACCCGGCATTAGGCATGCGGCTTGCGGAGCGCAATGCATGCCGGCGTTTCTCACCAGGCGGCTGTTTCAGCGAGCACTGATCGCGATTGCGCTCGGGGGGCTTGTGCTCGGCCTCGTTGCCTGGAGCCGCGGTTGCGGCGATCTCGCCCAATGGGCCTGGGCCGCCGGCACCGTTCCGGTGGTGCTGGCGCTGCTCGTGTCGATGACGCGGGATCTCCTGGCGGGACGCCTGGGCGTCGATGCGGTCGCTTTCGTCTCGATGTCGGGCGCCTTGGCGCTCGGCGAGGCGCTGGCCGGTGTCGTGGTCGCGATCATGTACGCGGGCGGCAACGTGCTCGAGGACGTCGCGGTCGCGCACGCGGAGCGCGATCTCAGGTCCCTGGTCGACCGCGCACCCCGGGTCGCCCATCGCCGGGTCGACTCGGCGATCGAAGACGTCGCGATCGACCAGGTTGCGATCGGCGACACCGTGCTGGTGCGCGCCGGCGAGGTCATTCCGGTCGACGGCGTCGTCATCGGTGGCAGGGCGATGATCGACGAATCGGCGCTGACCGGCGAGCCGATCCCGGTCGCGCGCAGCGCCGGCGAGCTCGCGCAAAGCGGCACGCTCAATGCGGGCGAGACCTTCGAGATCCGCGTGAGCGCAAGCGCGGGCGAGAGCACCTATGCGGGCATCGTGCGCATGGTCACGGCGGCGCAGACCGCCAGGGCGCCGTTCATCCGTATTGCCGACCGCTATGCCCTGCTGCTGCTGCCGGTCACGCTCGCCGTGGCGGCCGGTGCCTGGATCTACGCGGGCGATCCGATCCGCGCGCTCGCCGTGCTGGTCGCCGCAACGCCATGTCCGCTGATCCTCGCGGCGCCGGTCGCGTTCATCGCCGGGGTGTCGCAGGCGGCGCGGCGCGGCATTCTCATCAAGGGCGGCGGACCGCTCGAGGCGCTTGCCCGCGCCGAGACCGTGATGCTCGACAAGACCGGCACGCTGACGGTCGGCGGGGCGCGGCTCGTCGCCATCGAGGCCGCGCCGGGCGAGAATCCGGACGAAATCCTCCGCCTCGCCGGCTCGCTCGATCAGGCCTCGCATCACGTGGTCGCGAAGGCGATTGTGCAGGCCGCGGCCGCCCGGCAGCTCGCCCTGCGCGTGCCGGCGAATGTGCGCGAGACCCAGGGCGCGGGGCTCGAAGGCGTCGTCGATGGTCGCCGCGTGCGCGCCGGCTCGTATCAACTGGTCTACGGCTCGCGCCAGCCGGAGGACTGGGCCGTGCGCGCCTTGCGGCGCGCCGCCTGGCGTTCGGCGCTGAGCGTCTTCGTCGCGATCGACGGCCGCGCGGCCGGCGCCCTGCTGCTCGCCGACGAGCTGCGGCGCGAGACGCCGCGTGCCATCGCGGCGCTGCGCAGCGCCGGCATCTCGCGCATCGTGATGCTCACCGGCGACCGCGCCGACGCGGCCGAGACCATCGGCGCAGCGCTCGATCTCGACGCGGTGCTCGCCGATCGGGTGCCGGCCGACAAGGTCGACGCGGTCGCGACCGAGCAGCGGCTCAATCCGACCGTGATGGTGGGTGATGGCATCAACGACGCGCCGGCGCTGGCGGCAGCGAGCGTCGGCATCGCCATGGGCGCGCGCGGCGCCAGCGCCTCGTCGGAGGCGGCCGACGTGGTCATCCTGGTCGACCGGCTCGATCGCGTGTCCGATGCGGTCACGATCGCGCGGCGCGCCCGCCGCATCGCGCTGCAGAGCATCATCGCCGGCATGGCGATGTCGGGCATCGCCATGCTGGTTGCGGCCGCGGGCTTCCTGCCGCCGGTGGCCGGGGCGCTGACCCAGGAGGCGATCGACGTCGCCGTGATCCTCAACGCGCTGCGTGCCTTGCGCACGGGCCACCGGTTCGGCCACCGCACCATGCCGGCCGCGGCCGGCATGGCGCTGCGCCAGGATCACGAGCACATGGAGGCGGGGCTCAATCGGCTGCGTGAGATTGCCGATGCCCTCGACGATGCGGGCGGCGCCGCCGTCGTGCCGCTCGTGGCCGAGGCGGATCGGATCGTCACGCAGCAAATCGTCGCGCATGAGCAGGCCGACGAGCACACCGTCTTTCCCCGGCTTTCGAAATTCCTCTCCGACGGGCACGGATTGGGCGCGATGAGCCGTGCCCATCGCGAGGTCATCCATTCGGCGCGCCTTCTGCACCGGCTCGCCGATGGGCTCGCGCCGGCGGATGCCGATCGCTATCTCGTCCGCGACGCCCAGCGCATCATCGAGTCGATCGAGGCGCTGGTGCGTATCCACAACGCGCAAGAGGAAGACATCTACGCCGAGGCGATCGCGGACTGATCAAACCGCTCGATTTCGGGCAGGGCCGGAGCTATGCAAGGCGGCGTTAAGGCATGATCCCGAAAAGTGGGTGCCGGTTTTCGGAAGAGATCATGCACAAACGATGCGCGACATCGGAACCCACATGACCCGCTTCGAAGACCTGCCTTATCGGCCGTGTGTCGGCACCATGGTGCTCAATCGCGCGGGCCGCGTCTTCATCGGCCGCCGCACCAGCGGCCCCGAGCACATCGACATGGTGCATGCCTGGCAGATGCCACAGGGCGGCGTCGATCCCGGCGAGGACCCCTGGCCGGCCGCGCTGCGCGAGCTTTACGAGGAGACCAGCATCCGCTCGGTCGAGCGGATGGGCGAGATTGCCGATTGGCTCGACTACGACATCCCGCGCGAGCTTGTCGGCCAGGCGTGGCACGGCAAATATCGCGGCCAGACGCAGAAATGGTACGCGCTGCGCTTCACCGGCGAGGAGCGCGAGATCAACGTCGCGGCGCCGGGCGGCGGCGCCCACGAGCCCGAATTCGTCGAATGGCGCTGGGAGCCGATGCGCAACCTGCCCGAGCTGGTGGTGCCGTTCAAGCGCGCGACCTACGAGCGGATTGTCACGGAGTTCGCCAAGTTCGCGGAAGCGTAGCGGATTCTTTGTAGGGTGGGCAAAGCGAAGCGTGCCCACCAACGACGGCAGACGTGGGCGCGGCGCTCCGCGCCTTTGCCCACCCTACGCAATGACGGCGTTCAGTGCGTCAGGTCGCCCTGCAGCGTGCGATCGAGCACGCGATAGTGGTCGATCTTCGCGATCGCGCGGTCGAGCAAGGCGCGCTCGCTGACGTCCTGCTGTTCCGCTTCGAGCTTGTCGCGCCTCTCCTCGAGCTCCTTGATGCGCTCTTGGATGAACTGCGGATCGGCCTCGTCGAACGGCCAGCCGATGTCGGCGAGGATCGTCAGGCCCTCCGACGACACCTCGGCGAAGCCACCGAGCACCACGTAGCGCTGCGGCTCGCCGTCGGCGAAGACCGTGAGGACGCCGGGCTTGAGCGTCGCGACCAGCGGCGCGTGGCCGGCCAGCACGCCGAAATCGCCCTCGACGCCGGGGACGTCGACCTGCGTGACGTCGCCGGTAAAGATGAGCTTCGCGGGCGAAACGAGGTCGAAGTGAAAGGTGGCCATGGCTGCGCCCGCCTCAAGCCGCCTCGGCCGCGAGCCGCTTGCCCTTCTCGACCGCTTCCTCGATCGGACCGACCATGAAGAAGGCGGATTCCGGCAAGTGGTCGTACTTGCCTTCGACCAGGCCCTTGAAGCCGCGGATCGTGTCCTGCAGGTCGACCAGCTTTCCGGGCGAGCCGGTGAACACCTCGGCGACGTGGAACGGCTGCGACAGGAAGCGCTCGATCTTGCGCGCGCGCGCGACCGCGATCTTGTCCTCTTCCGACAGCTCGTCCATGCCGAGGATCGCGATGATGTCCTGCAGCGCCTTGTAGCGCTGCAGCACCTGCTGCACCTGGCGGGCGACCGCATAGTGCTCCTCGCCGATGACCAGCGGGGTGAGCATGCGCGAGGTCGAGTCGAGCGGGTCCACCGCCGGGTAGATGCCCTTGGCGGCGATGTCGCGCGACAGCACGGTGGTGGCATCCAAGTGGGCGAAGGAGGTCGCGGGCGCCGGATCGGTCAGGTCGTCGGCCGGAACGTAGATCGCCTGCACCGAGGTGATCGACCCCTTGGTGGTGGTGGTGATGCGCTCCTGCAGCGCGCCCATGTCGGTCGCGAGCGTCGGCTGATAGCCCACCGCCGACGGGATGCGGCCGAGCAGCGCGGAGACTTCCGAGCCGGCCTGCGTGAAGCGGAAGATGTTGTCGATGAAGAACAGCACGTCCTGGCCCTGGTCGCGGAAATGCTCGGCGACGGTCAGGCCCGAAAGCGCGACGCGCGCGCGCGCCCCCGGCGGCTCGTTCATCTGGCCGTACACCAGCGCGCATTTCGAGCCGGCCGCCGAGCCGTTGTTCTCCTTCGGGTCCTTGTTGACCTTCGAGTCGATCATCTCGTGATAGAGGTCGTTGCCCTCGCGCGTGCGCTCGCCGACGCCGGCGAACACCGAGTAGCCGCCATGCGCCTTGGCGACGTTGTTGATCAGCTCCATGATCAGCACCGTCTTGCCGACGCCGGCGCCGCCGAACAAGCCGATCTTGCCGCCCTTCGCATAAGGCGCGAGCAGGTCGACCACCTTGATGCCGGTGACCAGGATCTCGGCCTCGGTCGATTGATCCGTGTAGGCCGGCGCCGGCTGATGGATGGCGCGCCGCTGCGCGGTCTTGACCGGCCCGGCCTCGTCGACCGGCTCGCCGATCACGTTGATGATGCGGCCGAGCGTCTCGTCGCCGACCGGCACCGAGATCGGCTCGCCGGTGTCGGTGACGTCCTGGCCGCGCACCAGGCCCTCGGTGGTGTCCATCGAGATGGTGCGCACGGTCGACTCGCCGAGATGCTGGGCGACCTCGAGCACCAGGCGGTTGCCGCCGTTGGTGGTCTCGAGCGCGTTCAGGATCGCGGGGAGATGGCCTTCGAACTGTACGTCGACGACGGCGCCGATGACCTGGGAGATGCGTCCGGTGGGATTGGCCATGATGGTCCTCTCGCGAATGTCTGTTTTTGGGCGCGCTTAAAGCGCCTCGGCGCCCGAGATGATCTCGATCAGCTCTTTGGTGATCATCGCCTGGCGGGTGCGGTTGTAGGTGAGCGTCTGCTTGCGAATCATTTCGCCGGCGTTGCGGGTCGCATTGTCCATCGCGGTCATGCGCGCGCCCTGCTCGGACGCGGCATTCTCCAGCAGCGCGCGGAATACCTGCGTCGCGATATAGCGCGGCAAGAGCTCAGCGAGGATCTCTTCCTCCTCGGGCTCGTAGTCGTAGGCGGCGCGCGCGCCGGTCTCGGCCTGGTCCGGAACGATGGCCGGGATGATCTGCTGCGCGGTCGGGATCTGCGCGATCACCGACCGGAAGCGCGAGAAGAACAGCGTGCAGACGTCGAACTGGCCGGCGTCGAACAGCGCGAGGATCTTCGCCGCGATGCCTTCGGCGTGCTCGAAGCCGATCGCGCGCACGCCGCGCAACTCGACGGTCTCGATGATCTGCTTCTCGTACACGCGCTTGAGCTGGTCGTAGCCCTTGCGCCCCACGCACAGGAACTTGACCTCCTTGCCCTCGCCCATCAGCGCATTGGCGCGCTCGCGCGCCAGTCGCACGATCGCCGAGTTGAACGGGCCGCACAGGCCGCGCTCAGCCGTGCAGACGACCAGGAGATGGACTTTATCCGAGCCGGTACCGGCGAGCAGGCGCGGTGCCGATTCAGCTCCCGCGACCGCCGCCGCGATATTGCGCAGCACCTTGTCCATGCGCTCCGCATAGGGCCGTGCGACCTCGGCCGCCGCCTGCGCGCGGCGCAGCTTCGAGGCCGCGACCATCTGCATGGCCTTGGTGATCTTCTGCGTCGCCTTGGTAGAGGCGAGGCGCACGCGCATGTCCTTGAGGGAGGGCATCTCTTCTCAGTCGCTTCTTGCCGCGCTCTCTTCCTTCGTCATGCCCGGCCCCGTGCCGGGCATGACGCAAAACCCCTAGGCAAACGTCTTCGCGAAGCCCTCGACGACGCCCATGAGCTTGCCGGCAGTGGCGTCCGAGAGCTGGCGCGTGTCGCGGATGTCGTTGAGGATGTCGGCGTGCTGGTTGCGCAGCGCGCCGAGCAGGCCGTCCTCGAAGCCGCGCACGCGGTTCACCCCGATCGGATCGAGATAGCCGTTGACGCCGGCGTAGATCACGCAGACCTGCTCCTCCATCTTGAGCGGGGAGAACTGCGACTGCTTGAGCAGCTCGGTCAGCCGCGCGCCGCGCGCGAGCAGGCGTTGCGTCGTCGCATCGAGGTCGGAGCCGAACTGGGCGAAGGCCGCCATCTCGCGGTACTGCGCGAGCTCGCCCTTGATCCTGCCCGCGACCTTCTTCATCGCGCTCGTCTGCGCCGCGGAACCGACGCGCGACACCGACAGGCCGACGTTCACGGCCGGCCGGATGCCCTGGTAGAACAGGTCGGTCTCGAGGAAGATCTGGCCGTCTGTGATCGAGATCACGTTGGTCGGGATGTAGGCCGAGACGTCGTTCGCCTGCGTCTCGATGATCGGCAGCGCCGTGAGCGAGCCGGCCTTGTTGTCGTCGTTCATCTTGGCGGCGCGCTCGAGCAGGCGCGAGTGCAGGTAGAACACGTCGCCCGGATAGGCCTCGCGGCCCGGCGGGCGGCGCAGCAGCAGCGACATCTGGCGATAGGCGACGGCCTGCTTGGAAAGGTCGTCGTAGACGATCACGGCATGCATGCCGTTGTCGCGGAAGTATTCGCCCATGGTGCAGCCCGCGAACGGCGCGAGGAACTGCATCGGCGCCGGATCGGAGGCGGTCGCGGCGACGATGATCGAGTAGTCGAGCGCACCCTGCTCCTCGAGCACCTTGACGAACTGCGCGACCGTCGAGCGCTTCTGCCCGACCGCCACGTAGACGCAGTAGAGCTTGATCTTCTCGTCGCCCGTGGCGTTGAGCGGCTTCTGGTTGAGGATGGTGTCGAGCGCGATAGCGGTCTTGCCGGTCTGGCGGTCGCCGATGATCAGCTCGCGCTGGCCGCGGCCGATCGGGATCAGCGCGTCGATCGCCTTGAGGCCGGTCGCCATCGGCTCGTGCACCGATTTGCGCGGGATGATGCCGGGCGCCTTCACGTCGACGCGCTTGCGCTCGGTCGCCTCGATCGGCCCCTTGCCGTCGATCGGGTTGCCGAGCGCGTCGACCACGCGGCCGAGCAGGCCCTTGCCGACCGGCACGTCGACGATGGCGCGGGTGCGCTTGACGGTCTGGCCTTCCTTGATCTCGCGGTCGGCGCCGAAGATCACGATGCCGACATTGTCCGTTTCGAGGTTGAGGGCCATGCCCTTCACCCCGTTCGGGAACTCGACCAGTTCGCCGGCCTGCACCTTGTCGAGGCCGTAGACACGGGCGATGCCGTCACCGACAGACAGCACCTGGCC
>DATBZM010000330.1:0-20761 GCA_036513175.1 Xanthobacteraceae bacterium
CCACGCCGTCAGCAGAGCAAGGCCGAAACACAAGATCAGGACCACGCTCGGCTTGGCCCAGAAGCCGAGAACGTCGCGGCCGACGCGGCCGAGCGGCTCGGTCCCGGTCTGCGCGTAGCCGGCGAGGCTCACGAGCGCGATCGGCAGCAGCGTCGGCAGCACGATGGCGGGAAAATCCGTCGGGAGCGACGGCGCCGGGCGTTCGCTCGGCGTCGGCAACGGCTCCGTGCCGGCAACGCGCGGCGCCATCCGTGTCACGAACCAGGCGCCGACGAGGCATGCGGCGAGTGCGAGCACAATGCCGAGGAGAAGCAGCCGCAATGGGCTGATGTCGAGGATCGTGCCGGTCGCAACCGCGACTGCCGACGGATAGATGAAGGCCTGCCCGGCCGAGAGCGCGAGCGCGAGTGTCGTCGTGGCGGCGGCGCGCGACGCCGCCGACGATCCCTGCAGCACCCGACACCACGGCCGCAGCAGCGCCAGCCCCACCGTCGCGGACGGCACGATGCTCGCCATCGACCCGAGCAGCACGGCGAGGATGCGCCGTGCCGGTGCGATCGTCGCCGCGAGGCGATCTGCCGCGCCGGTCACCTCCAGCGCGGTAGTGACGACCGCGCCCGCCATGATCGCGAAGCCCGCCGTCTCCACGATCTGGGCAAAGCCGAGGGACATGGCGTCGCCGCTCGCGCCGAGCCCCCGCCGCGACACCAGCGCGAAGAGGAAGGCGCCGATCAGCAGCGCGAGGAACGCCGGCAACCTGGCGCGCCGGCTGAGGATGACGACCAGCGCGAATGACGCGGTCGCAACCGCGGCTTGATAGATTTCCATGCTCGAAATCGGTTGTGCGGCGGGATAACGTGGCAAGCGGATGTTCGGCCATCGGAACGAAGCTCGTCAAGCGCGCGCGGGCGCCTGCAAGGCGCAAGTTTGCGGCGGTCGGGGCCGCATGCCTCACGCCTTGCGGCGCGTGTCGTGGGCTATCGCCGCGCTCGCGCTGGCGCTCGCCCTCCTCGCCCCGTTCGGCGGAAGGCTGCGCGCCGAGCCGGTCAGCGGATTCGTGCATGCCGAGGGCAAGCGCCTGATCGGCCCCGACGGCCGCGAATTCCTCGTGCGCGGCGTCAATCTCGGCCACTGGCTGGTGCCCGAGGCCTACATGTTCGGCTTCGACGGCGATACGACGCGGGCGCAGATGCACGACCTGTTCGCGCGCCTGCTCGGCGCGCCGGGCGCCGACGAATTCTGGCAGCGCTTTCGCAATACCTTCATCGGCGAGGACGATATCCGCTTCATCGCGGCGGCCGGCTTCAACACGGTACGGGTGCCGCTCGACTGGACGATGTTCGTGCGGCGCGACGGGGAGGACGGCGCGCCGAAATTCGACGGCCCCGGCTACGCCCTGATCGACCGCCTGCTCGGCTGGGCGCGCGCGGCCGGCCTGCGCGTCATCCTCGACCTGCATGCGGCGCCCGGCGGGCAGACCGGCGCGAGTTTTGACGGCGGCTCGGGCTATCCGCTCTTGTTCTACGTGCCGGCCGACCGCGACCTCACGGTGCGGCTGTGGCAAGTGCTGGCGCAGCGCTATCGCGACGAGCCGGCCGTGCTCGGTTACGATCTCCTCAACGAGCCGGTCGCGCCCTACCACGATACGAAATACCTCGAGCCGAGGCTCGGGCCGCTGCTGCGCGAGATCACCGCGGCGATTCGCGCGGTCGACCCCAATCATCTGGTGTTGCTGACCGGCGGCCGCTGGAGCACCACGGTCGACGCCCTCGGGCCGCCGTTCGCCCGCAACGTCGCCTACACGTATCACATGTTCTGGGCGCGCCCGCAGCGCAGCTCGATCCAGCGGCTGCTCAATTTCCGCGACCGCTACGACGTCCCGCTGATCCTGACCGAGACCGGCGAGGCGGACGAGGACTGGGTCGTCGCGTTCCGCCGTCTCAACGAGACGAACGGCATCGGCTGGGTGCTGTGGACCTACAAGAACATGGCGAGCCCGGCGACGATCGTCGCGGTCGCGAAGCCGGCAAACTGGCAGGCGATCGTCGACTACGTCAACCGCGCCCGCAACGGCGCCGACGTTGCGCCGCCGTCGCGACCGGTCGCCGAGCGTGCCTTTGTCGACTACCTCGCCGCCATCGCGTTCCGCAACGGGACCATCAAGCAGAGCTATCTGCAGGCGCTGGGGCTCAAGGCCCCGCCGTGACGCCCAACGGGATTTGTGCTGAACTCGTGTCGACCATGCGGTTTGTCAAAGCCGTTTTTCATCAACGTGCAACAGCGTGCAGCCGAAGATAGCGGGGCTTCATCCGTTTCCGGGAGGGACTTCATGGCTACCTGGCTGCGTTCGAGACGCGCGTTGACCGCGCTGGCGCTATTGTGCGCCCTCGGCACCCTCGCGGCGCCTGCTTACGCCGATGGCTCCGTCTCGGCGCTGCACATGGGCATGGGCGCGAAGGACGCCAGCGCGATGATGCACTTCGACGCGGTGATCGAGCAGTACAACGCCTCGGGCGAGCGCTTTCGCATCGACAGCCACTGCCAATCCGCCTGCACGATGTTCCTTTCGATCCGCAACGTCTGCATCACGCCGAACGCGACGCTGCTCTTTCACGCCGGCGGCAACAGGCAAAAGGCCATCATAAGCCGGGCGTCGACGGACCACATGCTTGCCGCGTACAAACCGGCGCTGCGCCAGTACGTGACCGAGCACCATTTCATGGACACGTTCGAATTGCACCCGATCTCGGGCCGCGAGATGATCGCGCGGTTCGGCTACCCGGCGTGCCGGTAGCCGCTACGCCGCCTTCTTCACGTCCTTTACGTCGGCGAACCTGATTCCCGGCGCGCGCTCGGCGGTGTAGCCGAGATAGAACTCGTTGCGCGCGAGATAGACGAGATCGCCGTCGAGGTCGTCGGCGATGCCGGAGCCGTTGGCGGCGGCGAACTCATCGAGCACCTTGGGGTCGTCGGCCGAGATCCAGCGCGCCAGCTCGAACTCGCAGATGTCGAACTCGACCGGCAGGGTGTATTCGGCGTCGAGCCGCACCTTGAGCACGTCGAGCTGCAGCGGACCGACCACGCCGACGATCGCGGGGGCGCCGTCGTGCGGGCTAAAGACCTGCACGACGCCCTCCTCGGCGAGCTCGTTCAGCGCCTGCTTGAGCTTCTTCGCCTTCATCTTGTCGGTGAGCCGCACGCGGCGCAAAATCTCCGGCGCGAAGGAGGGGACGCCGACGAACGAAATGTCCTCGCCTTCGGTCAGCGTATCGCCGATGCGCAGCACGCCGTGGTTGGGAATGCCGACCACGTCGCCCGCGAAGGCCTCGTCGGCGAGCGCGCGGTCCTGGGCGAAGAAGAAATGCGGGGTGCGCAGGCTCATCGGCTTGCCGGTACGCACCTGCTTGACCTTCATGCCGCGCGTGAGCTTGCCCGAGCAGATGCGCGCGAACGCGATGCGATCGCGGTGGTTCGGATCCATGTTGGCCTGGATCTTGAAAACGAAGGCGGTCATTGCCGGCTCGTCCGCCTCGACACGGCGCCGATCGGCATCCTGGGCGCGCGGCGGCGGCGCCAGCGCGCCCAAGCCCTCGAGCAGATCGCCGACGCCGAAATTCTTGAGCGCCGAGCCGAAATAGACCGGCGTCAGGTGGCCCTCGCGGAACGACGCAAGATCAAGCTTGCGGCAGGCATCGCGCACGAGATCGAGCTCCTCGCCGAGCGCGGCGGCATCGAGGTTGGGATTGCGGGCGCCGAGCGCCGCGAGATCGATCGGCACGAGGGTCGCCTCGTTGTCCTCGCCCATCAGCCGCATCTGGCCGCTCGCGATGTCGTAGGTGCCGGCGAAATCGCGGCCGCGGCCGAGCGGCCAGGTCATCGGCGCGGTGTCGAGCGCGAGCGTCTTCTCGATCTCGTCGAGCAGCTCGAACGGGTCGCGGCTCTCGCGGTCCATCTTGTTGATGAACGTGAGAATCGGGATGTCGCGCAGCCGGCAGACCTCGAACAGCTTGCGCGTGCGCGCCTCGATGCCCTTGGCGGCATCGATCACCATCACGGCCGAGTCGACCGCCGTCAGCGTGCGATAGGTGTCCTCGGAAAAATCCTCGTGGCCGGGCGTGTCGAGCAGGTTGAACACGTGGCCGCCGTGCTCGAAGGTCATCACCGAGGTGACCACCGAGATGCCGCGCTCGCGCTCGATCGCCATCCAGTCGGAACGGGTCGAACGCCGGTCGCGCTTGGCCTTGACCTGGCCGGCGAGCTGGATCGCGCCGCCGAACAGCAGCAGCTTTTCGGTCAGCGTGGTCTTGCCGGCGTCCGGATGCGAAATGATCGCAAAAGTGCGCCGGCGCGCGACCTCGCGCGCAAGCGCCGAGACGGCGGGCGCGACCGCAGCGGCCGCCGGTGCCTCGACCGCCGCAGAATCGGTACGCAATTGCTCGTTCATGGTGCGCTGGATGTGGCAGGCAATGCAGGCGGGATCAAGGGGCTCCGCTTGTAGCCCGGATGGAGCGCAGCGTAATCCGGGGCAGCGGGTCCCCGGATTTCGGCGCTTCGCGCCTTCATCCGGGCTACGCGCCTCGTCGTGAGGCCTACGCAGCCCTGACGGTGGCGAGGAATTTCTCCACTTCCGTCTCGAGCCGCGCGCCCTGGCCGGACAGCGATTTTGCCGCGGTGAGCACGTCGGCGGACGCAATCCCGGTCTTGCCGGCGCCGTCGCGCACATGCGCGAGATTGCCCGCCACCTTGCTGGTTCCGACCGACGCCTCCAGCACGCTGCGGCTGATCTCGCGCGTGGCCGCGTCCTGCTCCTCGACCGCGACCGCGATGGCGGTGGCGATCTCCGAAATGTGCGTGATGGTGCCACCGATCTCCTTGATGGCGGCGACCGAATCCTGCGTCGCCGCCTGCATCTCGGCGATCTGGCCGCTGATCTCGCTCGTCGCCTTGGCGGTCTGCGCCGCAAGCTGCTTGACCTCCTGGGCGACCACCGCAAAGCCCTTGCCCGCCGCGCCGGCGCGCGCCGCCTCGATGGTGGCGTTGAGCGCGAGCAGGTTGGTCTGCTCCGCGATGGTCGTGATCAGCGCCGTCACGTCGCCGATCCGGCTTGCCAACTGCGCGAGCTTGCCGACGCGTTCATCGGTCCTGCGCGCCTGGCCGACCGCCTCCTCGGAAATACGGCTCGACTCCTGCACCTGCCGGCCGATCTCGGCGATCGATGCCGCCATCTCCTCGGCCGCCGCGGCGACTGCCTGAACGTTGGCGGAAGCCTGCTGCGAGGCGGCCGCCACCGTGTTCGAAATCTGCTCGGTGCTGTCGGCGGTCTTGCTGAGCGTCTCGGCAGCCGTCGTCAGGCCGGCCGACGACGACGACACCGCCCCGACGACGCTGCCGATCGCGGCGGCGAATTCGTCCGCGAGCCTTTCGAGCAAGGCCTTCTTCTCGGCTTCGGCGCGCCGCTTGAGCTCCTCCTGCTCGCCGCGCATGCGCTCGGCCTCGATCATCCTCTCCTTGAACACCTGCATGGCCTTGGCAACCGCGCCGATCTCGTCGCGCCGATTGAGGCCAGCGACCTCGACCGCCGTGTTGCCGCTCGCCAGATCGGTGAGAACGTCGACCACCCGGGACAACGGCCGCGCAACGCCGCGCTGCAACGCGACGAAGAATACCAGCACCGCACCGAGCGTGACGGCGGCGAGCAGCAGGCTCGCGACCCACGTGGTGTGCGACGCCATCTCCTTAGCCTCGCGCGCGCGGTTGGCCGCGAGCGACACGAGGCGGTCCTTCGCCTTGGCGAGAAGCTCGGTCGGCGGGCGATCGATGCCGGCCACCGCCTTGTCGCCGACGGCGCTGTCGAAGTCATGCTCCTTGAACTGGGCGAGCCCGCGTCGATAGGCCTCGCCCATGCCCTTGTGCGCGGCAAGGAACTGCACCACCAGTTGCGTCGTGTCGGCATCGGGAATGCCGCGGCTCAACTGCTCGGCCTCGCGGCGCACATCGGCCTCGCGCGCCTGGAAGTTGCCCCAGTGCTTGTCGAAGAGATCCGGCTTCTTGCCGCGCAGCAGCGTATCCTTCCACTCCTGCACCTGCTTCTTGAAGTCGGCCTCCATGGTGACGACGGCGATCGCATTGTTCTGGCTCGCCATCACGTCGTGATCGAAAGCCTCAAGGCTGAGCGAGTAGCGCCAGAATCCGAAGGCCGCGGCGGCGAGCACGCAAGCGACGCAGACGGCAAAGAGCGCCAGGACCTTTGCCCTCACGCCGAGGGAAAGATCCCCAACCGATGCCCGAAACATTTGTCCCACCCCCTCGAACCGCCCGGAAGAATTTTCAGGCCGGGGATTTAGTCGAATCAATTCAACCGAAATGTCATAAAGAAAGGATTACCTCTTGTAGCGTCCGGCTATTGCTACTTAAGCGTACCGTCTCGATGCTGACAATCATCGCAGGTGGCGCCGCATGCACGGGCGCGTACATGGCCATACATCGGCCATACCTGAATCCGTGCATTGGCACGTACATTGGGGCGAGGCTTGACAGTCGTCCTTAGGCCGCCCGCACGGTGGCGAGGAATTTCTGCACCTCGGTCGTGAGCCGATCGCTCTGCTGCGACAACGAGCGCGCCGCGGCGAGCACTTCCGCCGACGCGGCGCCCGTCTTGGCGGCGCCGGCATTCACGTCGGCGATGTTGCCGGCGACCTTGGCGGTGCCGGCCGCCGCCTGCTGCACGTTGCGGCTGATCTCCTGCGTCGCGGCGCCCTGCTCCTCGACCGCCGACGCAATCGTCGTCGCAATCTCGGAAATACGCGAGATGGTGCCGCCGATCTCCTTGATGGCAGCAACGGAATCCTGCGTCGCCGCCTGCATCTCGCCGATCTGCCCGCTGATCTCGCTCGTCGCCTTGGCGGTCTGTGCCGCGAGCTGCTTGACCTCCTGGGCGACCACCGCAAAGCCCTTGCCGGCCGCGCCGGCGCGCGCCGCCTCGATCGTGGCGTTGAGCGCCAGCAGATTGGTCTGCTCGGCGATCGCGGTGATCAGCTTCACGACGTCGCCGATGCGGCTCGCCGCCTCTGCGAGCTTGCCGATGCGCTCGTCGGTCTTCCGCGCCTGTCCCACCGCTTCGCCCGCGATCCCGCTCGATTCCTGCACGCGGCGCCCGATCTCGCCGATCGAGCCGGTCATCTCCTCGGTCGCCGCGGCGACCGACTGCACATTGGTGGAGGCTTCATCCGAGGCCGCCGCGACCGTGGTCGACAATTGCTGTGTCGTCTCCGCCGTCTTGGTCAGCGTCGTCGCCGCCGTGGTCAGCTCGCCCGAGGCGGACGAGACGGCGCCGACGATGTTGCCGATCACCGCCTCGAAGTCGCCGGCGAGCCGCGCCAGCAGCGACTTGCGTTCGGCGGTGGCTGCGGCGTTCTTGCGCTCGTTCTCGCGCGCCGCGACCGCCACGAAGTTCTCGCGGAAGCCCTCGACCGCGCGTGCCATGACGCCGATCTCGTCTCCGCGCTTCGCGTGTGGGATCGCGATGTCGTAGTTGCCGTCGCGCATCTTGTCCATCGCGCTGGCAAGCTCACCCAGCAGATCGCGCACCGTGCGCATCGCCATGCGGGCGAGCGTGACGACGCCGATCAGCGCGATCAGCGTAAGGCCGAGGTAGATGAACATGTCGCGCCGCGCCTCACCCAACATCCGCTCACCCTCGGCGCCCACCGAATCGACGGTCGCCGTCAAGATCTCGTCGAGGGTGTCGCTGAGGTGGTGGTTGATCTCGAGCCAGCGCCGTATCTGCGCCTCGCTCGCCGGCTGGCCGGCATTGGCGAGAGCGAACTTCCGCAGTTGCGCGAGATCGCGCCCGTCGGCCGCGTCGAAGGCATTGTAGTAGCGCACGGCCTCGGGCGGCGCGTAGGCCCGGAAAAGCTTGCCGAACGTCTCGTTGTGGGTGACGCCGCGGGTGAAGACGACGAAGAACTCCGGCGACAGGCGGCCTTCGCGCAGCGCGACCTCGCCGCTGCCCCGCTGAACCAAGGCCGATTCAATGAACTCGAGCGTCGCGTAGAGCGCGAAGATGCGGCGCGACAGCACGGCATCGTTGACGACCGCCGAAGAGGTCCCGATCAGGTCGACCGCGACCATGGCTGCCGGTGAAACGACCTTGGTGCTTTCGTTCGGCGACTTGAGCACGCCTGCGTCGACCTGCGCGCGCAGCGCGACCATCGCTTGCATCCTCTCATCGAACAGGCTGAGCTGCTCGTCCAACAAGGGAGAATGCGCGTCGAGCTCGGCGGCGGCATCCTTGATCGCGCGGTAGAGATCGTCGGTGACGCGTCGCTGGGCTGGAAGCTTGCTGCGATCGCCGCGCCCGACGATGACCTCGCGATTGAGCATGCCTTCGCCCGGAATCGCGATCCCGGCAAAGCGCGCGGTCGCCTGCGCGAGCCGCAGCACCGACATGGCGCGGCTGAGATTGCTGTAGCGCGACCAGTTGTCGTAGGTGAGCTTGCTGCCGAAGATCCCCAGACCGATCAGCGGCACCAGCACGACGAGCATCAACAGGCGCGAGAACGCGAGGCCACGCATCGAGGGGTTCTCCGAACGCGATAGAGGGGGTGGCTCTGCGGTATGCGGCAGGCCACGCGAAGGCTATTGGCCGCGCCCCAACGTGCTACCACCAGCGCATGGACTGCAGTGACGTGACGTTTAGCTCAGCTGAATCATGGGGCTGGTTGCTTAAGCTTTCATGAATGCGGGCACTCCCGCCCTGCTGCGGAACGCACTGTGCGCGCCGTGGACACCGCCCGGCGGCCAGGCGGAGCGGGTGCACGACTGAAACCTGCCGCGACGTCATCCGTACCTCGGCGGCTGAACGCGCCCCCTCGACCTGCGAGGGATGGCGTCCCCGACACCTGACCTGAGGAGAACACCATGCGCATCGTCTCTGCCGCGCTCGTCGTGGCCGTTTTTGCCATCAGCCCGGCCTCCGCCCAGATGATGGGCGATCACATGATGAAGAAGTCGCTGTACGAGCGGCTCGGCGGCATCGACGCCATCCGCGCCGTGGTCGACGATTTCGTCGGCAATGTCGCGGCCGACAAGCGGATCAACGCGTTCTTCGCCCATACCGACATCGACCGGCTCAAGCACAATCTGGTCGACCAGATCTGCCAGGGCACCGGCGGCCCGTGCACCTATACGGGCCGCAGCATGAAGGACGCGCATGCCGGCATGGGCGTCCACAACCGCGACTTCAACGCGCTGGTCGCCGATCTCGGCAAGACGCTCAAGAAGTTCAAGGTGCCGAAGCACGAGACCAACGAGCTGGTCGCGATCCTCGCGCCGATGAAGAAGGACATCGTGACGCGCTGAAGCGCGGCGAATGGCGAATAGCGAATAGCGAGTAGCGGGCGGGCGACGGCGAATGATCCATTCGCTATTCGCTATTCGCCATTCGCTACTCGCCTGTCTTGCGCACGTGCCCGTCCAGGCCGATCATCCGGTCCCCACCGGAGACATCGCCATGGCGGGCACCATTGCGCCGAACGACCACGACGTTCTCCTGGCCGTCGACATCCAGAACGATTTCTGTCCGGGCGGGCGGCTCGCGGTCCCGCGCGGCGACGAGATCGTGCCGGCGATCAACCGGCTGTGCGAAAAATTCCGCCACGTGGTGCTGACGCAGGACTGGCATCCGCCCGGGCATCTGTCGTTTGCGTCGAGCCACCCGGGCCGCGAGCCGTACGAGATCATTACGCTGCCGTACGGACCGCAGGTCCTGTGGCCCGATCACTGCGTGCAACAGACCGGGGGCGCCGAATTCCGCCGCGACCTCGTCGCGCCGCAGGCCGAGCTGATCGTGCGCAAGGGATTTCGCCGCGAGATCGATTCCTATTCGGCTTTTTACGAGAACGACCACGCGACGTCGACCGGCCTGACCGGCTATCTGCGGGAACGCGGCTTCACCCGCGTCTTCCTTGCCGGTCTCGCGTTCGACTTCTGCGTCCGCTTCTCGGCCGAGGATGCCCACCGCGGCGGCTTCGCGACGGTCGTGATCGAGGACGCCTGCCGCGGCATCGACGTCAACGGATCGGTCGCGGCGACACGGCGGTCGCTGGCGCAGGCCGGGGCGCGCGTGATCACGGCCGAGGAGATCGGGTGACGCGCGAATAGCGAATGGTCCTCAATTCGCCACTCCCTATTCGCTATTCGCCGATTGCTCACACCACCGGCGAGGCGCCGCCGTCGACGTTGATCGCCGTGCCGCTGACGAAGCCGCAGGCGTCCGACACGAGCAGGCACGCCATGGCGGCGAACTCCTCCGGCTTGCCCATGCGGCCGAGCGGAATGTTCTTCGCGGCATTCTTGATGTAGTCGTCGAGCGCGACGCCGGTGCGCTTGGCGCGCTGCACGTGCTGGTCGCTCTCGATCAGGCCGACCAGCATGGCGTTGACCAGGATGTTGTGCGGCGCGCCCTCGCCGGCCAGCGCCTTGGTGAGCGCCATGCCGGCGGCGCGCGAGATCGAGGTCGGGGCGCTGCCGGCGCGCGGCGCCTTGGCGCCGATGTTGAGCACGTTGATGATGCGGCCCCAGCGCCGCTCCTTCAACTGCGGCCAGACGAGTCGCGTGAGGCGGATGGCGCCGAACAGCTTGAGATCGAGATCCTGCTGCATCACCTCGTCGGTCAGCGCCTCGAACGCACTGGTGCGCGAGGTGCCCGCATTGTTGACCACGATGTCGAGCTTGCCGAGCGCCCGCATCGCCTCGTCATAGGCACGCTTGACGTCATCGGCCTTCGACATGTCGGCCGCGACGCCGACGACCTTCGCCTGCGCCTTGGCGCGGATGCCGGCGACCGCCTCGTCGAGCGCCTCGCGCCCGCGCGCGACCAGCGCCACGTCGGCGCCCGAGCTCGCGAACTGCGTCGCCATGGCGAGGCCGAGCCCCTTGCTCGCGCCCGTGATGATGGCCGAGCGGCCGGAGAGTGAAATGTCCATGGCGGAAACCTCTGTGGGAGGGGCGTCGGTGGGGCAGACAGGATGCATCCGCTCGGCCGCTCGGCGCAAGCGGGGCATTACCCGGAGTGGCTGCGATGCGAGAGCCGCGTCCGCCGCACGCCAACGCGCGGCTGCTCCTCCCACGACGACGCCAGACTATTCCGGCGCATTCGGATCGGCGCTCATTCGTCTCGCCCACATCTCGCGGACGGCCTGCGCCCATGGCGATTCCGCGGCATCGGCGCCTTCGTCAGGTCCAAGCTGAACGCCGCTGAGGATTCCATTACCCGACATGGTCGATGGCTCAGGATTCGGGCTTATCGCTGGACTCAGCAACCCTCCGCCGAAGCCGAACGGAACCGAACCATTCGTTAGATCGCCTCGCTGCTCGGGCGGACGCGGAATCTGCACGTCCGGCGGCAAACCAGAATTGATATTGTCGATGTTCTCGCGCACCTGCGACGGCGTCAGAACCGGATTGCCTGCTCCCGGACTTGCATTGGTGATGTTCGGGTCGGACGGATTGGCTCCCATACATTGCAGCAACGAGGCCGCGCCGCCGTTACTATTGAACCCAGGGAGCCGCTGACCTGGATTTTGACTATCCACACTCACGCTGCCAGTGCCACCCAGGACATAGCGCTGATTGGCCGCGTTGATGTCGCCCGCACAGCTTTGGGCGGCCCGCAGGCGGGCCATCGCCTGGTCTCTCGTGCCGCGATATACTTCAGCGCCAGGCCCGTAACCGTACGAGTAGCTCTGCTTCTCTCGGTCGGTCTCCGCAACACCAATATTGAAGGTTCCCGACGTGTAAGCTGGAACCAGCTTTGCGAGGGGGCTGTCGAGATCGATCAATGTATGATTGACAGGATCAGTTGGTCCGTTGGTCCGGCATCGAATCCATGAACAAAATTACCTTTCTCATCCTGGATAACGATGCTGTTATGATAGTAGGCGCCAAGCGGTCCCAACGAGATTGGAACCTTCACGACATTTATTGTCCAGTCGTCCATGGATCACTCCTTACCTGGTTTCGTGGTATTATCGAGATTCCCGGTGCCGCCGACTTTCGATCGTAGTCAATGCGATATTTTAGCGAGAGGCCCTCGGCTTCAACACTTATGTCTAAATGAAATAAGTTACGGCTAATTAAAGCTGGTTTGGCGGGGTAGGCTCGCTGCTCCAAGCGATCAACGTAACGGTCAAATGTACATCTCAATATCTGTTTATTCATCGCACAGTTTGCACCCATACGCGTCAGCGCCTGCAAGAGCGCGGACTGCACTTGGGGCAGAGTCCTCAAGAATCCTTCCACTTTCTTGACGATTGGACACGGATACCTATTCCCTGGAATTGGGATGCAAGCCCATCCATAGATAGTTATCATATCGTCTATTTTGTTGTGCCATCGATCGAGGTCAGATCTGTAAATTATGAATCCTGGTCGCACCGAACTGACCTGCTCGCGCGCTCCTATCGCTGACCCCGGCAATGTCATCGCGATCGCGAGCAAAAGGGCCGCAGAGCGCGTATTGGGAGCGAACATCACTGACCGCCTAGGCGAGACGAGTCCCATTACAGCCCATGCCTTCGCGGCATCCATCGAAAAATCCACCTTGGCGGAGACCGCATCGACCTGTCTAACAGTTTAGCGAGAACAAATCAAGAACATTCTGCGCTACCACGGGGACGTAGGTCGTCATGTTTCGTGATCATGTACCAGCGGGCAACGGCCATTTCCTTCTCGGCGTCCGGATCGAAAATTCGCGACGCCGGTTGGTCGATCACGCGAATGAGCAGCATCACGGCCCACGCCACCGATCGAGCGATCATGCACGCACCCCGCACCAAATGAGCTCGTCGCGGCCGAGGTTAAGCACGTCGAACCGGGCACTTGTAAGGCCCGGCGTGGCTTGACCGCTCTCGTCGTCACGCGCAGTCTCGCACCCGCGAGCCGGAGACCACGCCATGCCCATCCGGATCATCGGAATGATCGGCGCCTCCCCACCCAGCGGCGACGCCACGCTGCACGTGCTCGAAGGCGGCCTGTCGCCCGACTACGTGATCCAGTTCGCCCGCGCCCATGACGCCGCCGGCTTCGACATGGCGCTGGTCGGCTACACCTCGTCCTCGGCGGAGGGTTTCCTGGTCGCGCAGCACGCCGCCGCGCGCACCGAAAGGCTCGGCTATCTCATCGCGCATCGGCCGGGCTTCGTCGCGCCGACCTTGATGGCGCGCAAGGTCGCGACCTTCGACCATCTCACCAACGGCCGGCTCGCCGTGCACATCATCACCGGCAAGACCGACGAGGAGCAGCACGGCGACGGCGACTTCACGCCCAAGGCCGAGCGCTACCGGCGCGCCGCCGAGTATCTGCAACTGATGAAGCTTGCGTGGTCGAGCGCAGCGCCGTTCGACTTCGACGGCGCGTTCTATCGCGTCAAGGGCGCCGATTCCGACGTGCGCCCGCTGCAACAGCCGCATCCGCTGCTCTTCTTCGGCGGCGCTTCGCCGGGCGCGCTGGAGATGGGCGCCAAATTCTGCGACGTCTACGCAATCTATGCCGAGCCGCTCGCGACGACGCGCGAGCGCATGGCGGCGTTCCGCGCCCAGGCGTCCGGGCGCGCGGTCGGCTTCAACGTGTCGGTGCGCCCGATCATCGCGCCGCGCGAGGACGAGGCCTGGGACAAGGCGCACCGCATCCTCGCCGCGATGTCGGGCAAGAAGGGCTGGAGCCGGCAGGAGAACGCGGCCGGCCCGGTCGACAATGCCGGCAAGCGACTGATGGGCTTCGCGCTCGAGCGCGACACGCACGACGAGCGCCTGTGGATGGGGATTGCGCGCGCGACCGGCGCGCTCGGCAACACCTCGTGCCTCGTCGGCACGCCCGAGCAGGTCGCGGATGCGATGCTCAGATACTACACGCTCGGCGTCGACTCGTTCCTCATCCGCGGCTTCGACCCGTTCAACGACACGGTCGAGTTCGGCCGCGAGCTGATCCCGCGGCTCAAGGCGGGCGCGATCGAGATCGACCGCCGCCGCGCCGCGGAGTGAAGGTCGCGCCGGCCGGCGTCCGCCCTACGGCTTGGGCGGCGGAATATCCGTGAAAAGGTCGCGCTGGCTCGTTCGCAGGTAGATCGACGTGAGCTTCTGCGCCTCGTCGTCCATCGCCTTGTCGCCCCCGAGCATGGCCGTCATCGTCGGCACGTCGACGCCGAGATGGTCCGCGAGCGCCGCGGCCGAGAGCCCGGGCTGCGCCTTGAGGTCGTCGTTCAGGTCGTGCCGCGCCCAGCGGTCGGGGGCCGCCGGCCCCTGGCCGAGCAGCCGCGCACCTTGCGCCTGCACGTTGGCAAGCGCGCTCTCCGAGAGCAGCCCGGACACGATCGCCAGAAAGGCCACGAAATACGGATTGATCGGCGCATCGCCGCCGAGGCGCGAGGTGTCTGTCAACACCGGAACGCCGGCCTTGGCGACGATGAACATCACCAGCGCCGTGATGGCGCCGAGCGAGATGCGCAAGAGATAGCCCGGCAGCGTGATGGCCTGGTTCTTCACGCAATACGCATGCGTCATCTGCAGCGCGCTGCCGAGCACGCCCATCATGATGACGAGCAGGAGCGTGAGGTTGTCCGGCTCCATGGAGATCAAGGACGTGCTGGCGAGGGTCGTGAGCTGGCTGTTGAAGTAAAGTTCGTAGAGCGCGTTCTCGACCTTGGCGCGCGAGGCTGCGTCCATGTCCTTCTTGATCAGATCGAACGCCGAGTTCAGGCTCGTCGTGTCTCCGCTGATGTTGGCCTCGAGAGCCTTGATCTCCTGCCCGACCGCCGCCAGTTTCCCACTGGCCGAATCACGTGCGCTTTCGGCGCTGGTGTAATCCGCATAGGCCTTGACGACGTCGTCGACGAACGCGTCCAGCTCCGGATGATCCTTGTGCAGCTGCGGCCTCGCTTCCCCGATGGCGCCGAGTTGGTCGGGGTAGCCCTTGAGGTTCACCGCCGCGATCGGTGGCTCGGTCGCATCGACGCGACGGTGCAGAATCTGCAGCAGCTGATCGAGATGCTCCTTCTTCGCGGCAAGCTCGTTTTCCGCGTTGGTGAGGGCGAGGTTGAGCTTGATGCTGTCGTTGCGCGCCGCATCGCGCAGCTTTGCCTCCTGCGCGATCTGCTCGCGCGTGATCCTCCACTGGTCGCCCACCGAGACCAGGCGGCGGACGCTGATGTTGACGCCGTCGATCGCGATGCTGGCGAGGCGCGTCTGCTCCAGCACGCTCGACAGGATGAAGATGCAGCCGGCGGCGAGCAACAACGTCAGGCCGACGAGGATGAAGCTGACCGCGCCGCGCCAGCCGCCCGCGGCGGCCATGTCCGCGCCGTTGCTTGCCGCTCGCTGATTTCCGCTTGCTGCGGTATCCGCCATGGCCGCCCCCCCAGCGGCAGGGCCGGCGCACCTCGCGCCGCCATGCCGGAGGCGCATGCTACCAAAGGTCGTTCGCCAGAGAAACGCGCTATTCGCCGGGCGGAGCGCTCGCCCGGCTTATTTCCTGCCGTTTCCCGCGAAAGCGGCGGTCAGCCCGAGACCGATCATCACCACGCCGGTGACGTAGCGCTCGAACCGGAGCGGCCCCCGGTTGCGCTTGATCCAGTCGCCCGCCGTGCCGGCGACCATGGCGTAGCAACTATCGGTCACGAGCCCGAGCGCGACGAACACGAGGCCGAGAAAGGCGATCTGCGTCGCCACGTGACCCCGGCTCACATCGGCGAACTGCGGCAGGAAGGCAAGGAAGAACAGGGCCGTCTTGGGATTGAACAGGTTGACGATGAACCCGTCGCGCACGAGCTGCAGGTAGCCCTGCCGGAGCGTGCCGCGCGTCGCGTCGGGGGCGGCGTCAGGGCCGAAGATGCGGCGCAGCCCAAGCCAGATCAGATAAGCGGCGCCGAGATATTTGACCGCCGCGAAAGCGAGCGCCGAGGTCATCAGCAGCGCCGAGAGGCCGAGGCTCGCGGCGACGACGTGCACCATCGTGCCGGCATGAATGCCGAGATTGGAGACGAGTCCGGCGAGCCGCCCCTGCGCGAGCGAGCGCGACACGATGTAGAGAACGGCCGGCCCTGGAATCAGCAGCAGCGCGAGCGCCGCAATCGCGAACAGGCCGATGCTGGTCGGCGGCGGAAGGACGATATCCATGGTGGGCACTCCAGACGAGCAGCCGTTCTATCGGCGTCCAGCCGCGAAGGCCATGGCGTATTGATCGGGCTTGAACCCGACCAGCAGCTTGCCGCCGACGTCGAGCACCGGGCGTTTGATCATCGACGGCTGCGCGAGCATGAGGGCGATCGCCTTCCTCGCGCTGAGCGCATTCTTATCATCCTCGGGCAGCGCGCGGAACGTGGTGCCGGCGCGATTGAGCAGGGTTTCCCAGCCGACCGCCTGCGCCCAGCCCTCGAGCTGCCCGCGCTCGATCCCGGCGGCCTTGTAGTCATGAAAGACGTAGGCGACGCCGTGCTGGTCGAGCCAGGCACGCGCCTTCTTCATGGTGTCGCAGTTCTTGATGCCGTAGATCGTGACGGATTTCATGTGCGCAGTCTCGGTGCCCGGGCGCGCCATGTCCATCCGGCCGCCCGACCATCGACAAAATTTTTCCACTCCTGTCGGAGTGTGTCTACCGTCGGCGTCCTTGCCGCAGAGCAACCCGAAGGGAGCCCCCGATGGCGATCAAGAACATCACCCCGTTCCTCTGGTACGACACGCAGGCGGAGGATGCCGCCAAGCTCTACGTCTCGGTCTTCGCCAACTCGCGCATCACCCATGTGTCGCGCTACGGTGACGCCGGTCCCGGGCCGAAAGGCGGCGTCATGGTGGTCGGCTTCGAGCTCGAAGGCCGGCGCCTCACGGCGCTCAACGGCGGTCCGACGTTCCGGCTGAGCGAAGCCTTCTCGCTCCTCGTCGACTGCACCGAGCAGGCCGACGTCGACCGGCTGTGGAGCGCGCTCGGCGAAGGCGGCAGCTACAATGTGTGCGGCTGGCTCAAGGACCGCTTCGGCCTGTCATGGCAGATCAACTATGCGGGCCTGCCCGACCTCATGACCGGCGCGCGCGCCGACCGCGTGATGGCCGCGATGATGAAGATGACGAAGATCGACATTGCGGGCTTGGAAAAAGCCGCCGCCGATTAAGGCGTACAGTTTCGATCTGCAGGTTGCAGTTGCACGCGGCAGGCTGCATAGTACGTCGGGTTCACCGCAGGGGACGAACATGCGCACCGACAGCCTCCGCTACACGCGTCGTCGCTTTCTCGCCACCGCCGCCGCGACCGCCGGCGCCGTGGCGTTGCCGCCCGCACGTTCGCGCGCGGCGGCGAAATACACCCGCTACAACGCCACCAGTCCGAACGGCCGGAAGGCGCTCGCGAGCTATGCCAAGGGCGTCCAGGCGATGCTCGCCCTGCCGGCCGACCATCCGCAGAACTGGTTCCACAACGCCTTCGTCCACTTGATGGACTGCCCGCACGGCAATTGGTGGTTCTACGTCTGGCACCGCGGCTATCTCGGCTTCTTCGAGCGCACCATCCGCGCCTTGAGCGGCGACGACACCTTCGCGCTGCCCTATTGGGACTGGACACAGCTGCCGCAGATTCCCGAGCAGATGTTCGACGGCCCGCTCACGCCGACCGACAAGGCCTATGAGCCCTATACCGGCAACCTCGCCAAGTTCACCGCGTTCACCAAGACGCCGCTCAACAACTACTGGAACAGCCTCACGCCGGCGCAACATACCCAGCTCAACGCGCGCGGCTACACGGCCTTCGACAAGCTGTGGAACGACGTGACCGGCTACGATCCCGACCCGAGCGTCGAGGCCGGCATTTCCGGCAACGAGGCGTTCGCGATCACCTGCGGCTCGCGCTACCTTTCGCGCGACAATCCCAAGCTCGACGCGAAGACCGCCTATGACTGCTCGCCCTTCGTGATCTATGCCGGCCTGCTGCCGACCGACTTCAACAATTCGGTGAACTACCTGAGCTTCACCAGCTCGAAGACGGCCTCGCACAATTCGCCGCCCGGCAGCTTCTCGACCCTCGAGGGCCTGCCGCACAACAACGTGCACAACTACATCGGCGGCGTCGGGCCGGTCGATCCCGGGCCGTACGGCAACATGACCAACTTCCTCTCGCCGGTCGATCCGATCTTCTTCCTGCATCACTCGAACATGGACCGGCTATGGGACGTGTGGACGCGCAAGCAGAAGGCGCTCGGCCTTCCCTATCTGCCGGCCGGCGCCGATCTCCAGACGTTCTCCGCCGAGCCGTTCCTGTTCTATGTCGACGGCCAGGGCCACTATGTCGGTCCGAACAGCAAGGCGGGCGATTATCTGAGCACCGACGTGTTCGATTACGACTATGAGCCGGGCTCCGGCGAGGACGTCATCAAGCCGCCGGCCGTGGCTGCCGTCGCGAGCAAGGCCGCGCCGCTCAAGGGCGCGCTGCGCGCCAATACGGCGACCGTCGCGGTGCCGCGCGCCGCCGTCGAGAGTCATCTCGCCGCGGCGGCGCCACGCCCGCTGATGGCGCAGGTGACGCTGCCGCGTCCCGGCGGCCTCTCGACCGCGCGCGAGTTCGACGTGCTGGTCAACGCGCCCCCAGGCATCACCCAGGCCGGGGCCGACAGCCCCTACTACGCCGGGACGATCGCGTTCTTCGGCCCGATGATGCCGGGCATGCACATGAACATGGACACGACCTTCGCGGTGCCGCTGCCAAAGGCGCTGCCGGCCTTCACGGCGCTGCACGCCGCGCCGGGCGCGACCCAGAGCGCCACGCTCAACATCCGCGTGGTGCCGGCGCGTGGCCAGGGCGGGCCCGCGCCGACGCTGCGCGCCGTGTCGGTCGGGACGCTCTAGGATCATGCATCGGGCCGCCGCCGCGCTCGTGCTGCTGATGCTGACCGCACCGCCAGGCGCGGCGCAGAACGAGAATGCGGCGGCGCAGAACCTGACGCTCGCGCTGCCGCATCCATTGGGGCCGGGCGAGACCGCCTGGATCGAGGTGCAGCTCGGCCCGATCAGCAAGGGCCGCGTGGTCAACGTGACGACGACGACGGGCCAGCCGCTCGGCACCATCTCGCCGTTCGGCGCGCGCCCGGGCCAGGCCGCCGGGACCTATACGCTGCCGGTGCCGAGCGACGCCATCCGCGACGGGCGCGTCGCGATCCGGCTGACCATCAGCGACCTCGGCGGCGGCCCGCCGCGCGCGCCGACCGCGCAGGAGGTGCGTGGCGTGACGCTCGGCGTTGGCGGCGCCGCGCGGTGAACGACCGGGCGTGCGGTCGCGATCGCGAACCGCCGGCCTGATCCTCCTCGCCATCCCGTGCACGATGAACCGAAGCGCGCGGCAGCGGCACCAATGATCGATCGATCGGGTTTGCGCGCAAAGCCGGGTTAATACATCATTCGGGAACTCGGGATTTTCGCGCCTCGTTCCTCCGCGCAAGCCTTGTGCGAGGTATCCGATGCCTACTAAGGTTGCGGGTCCGAGTCACCCACCAGACTGGCCGCGCGCGGCCGCCCCCGCTGGGAGCTTTCAATGGCGGACAGCAAGTCGACCCCGCTCGATCTTTCGACCTTCGATAATCTCGATTCTCCGCCTGTCACCGCTCTTGTCGCAACCCCGGCCCAACCGCTCGTGCCGGCTGACCAGCGCCTGGCGCTGGAACCGGCGCCGCCGCGCCTCGTCGAGGTCGCCAATCTCGGCGCGCAAGACCTCGCGGCCGCGCAGGCATCCGCCGCCAAGGTCAACTTCCGCAATACCGACACGCTGCTGGCGCACGGCGAGGGTGTGCTGGCGGGCATCGCGCAAGCGTCGCGGCAGCTCCTCACCGGCGTGCGGCTCGGCGACGCGGGCGAGGTCGGCCGCATCGCGGCGAGCGTGATCGACGGGGTTAAGATCCTGCGGATCGAGGATCTGCAGCGGGAAGCGAGCGGCGGCGCGCCGCCGGCGGCGCGCAAGGGCCTCGTCGGCTGGCTGCTCGGCACCGCCGCCGACGCGCACAGCGCGTTCAAGAGCTTCATGAAGAACCGCCAGACGTTTCTCGAGCTGATGGATGCCGAGCAGGCCAAGGCGCGCCGGACCAAGGCGGACCTGACGGTCGCGGTCCAGTTGCTCGACCAGCAAGCCGCCGCCATCCGGCAAAGCCTGTATGGCCTCAAGATCGAGATCGCGGCGGGCCAGATCGCGCTCGACCGCGGCCACGAGGAGCTCGAAGCGCTGCGCCAGCACGCGGTCGCGACAGGCGATGCTGCGGACGCCGCCGACGTGATGGAGTTCCGCTCGGCGCTCGCCAATTTCCGCGGCAAGATCGCCGAGATGCGCGAGAATCTCGTCGGCTCGGCCATCCTCATCCCGATCATCGGCCAGAACCGCAAGGCGGCCGAGACGCGGATCATGAAGATCTCCGACGGCCTCCTCGTCGTCATTCCGCGGCTGATGGCGGTCGCGAGCCAGGCCGTCGTGCAGGTCGACATCGCGCGCGCCGCGCAGGAGTCGGAAAAGCTCGACGAGGCGGCTCGGCAGATCACGCTGCTCGCCTCCAAGGGGGCGCACGAGGCGGCGACCAGCGCGGCGCGCAGCCTCGGCGGCGACAAGCGCAACATCGAGGTGCTGGCGCAGGTCGCCGACGAATCGATCAAGACGATGCACGAGGTGATCGAGATCGAGCGCGAGGTCGCGGCCGGCGACCGCGAGCGCGAGGGAAAGCTCGCCGAGATCCGCGACCGTCTGGTCC
>DATBZM010000331.1:0-17478 GCA_036513175.1 Xanthobacteraceae bacterium
GTTCGGCAAATAGAGAGAAATGCGTGGCTGAAAACGCACCGATGAGCGACATGAGCCCGGCGCCCGCGGTCGCGGTGGTCGTCCCGTTGCGCAACGAGGCCGGCAATATCGCGCCGCTGGTCGAGGAGATCGCGGCGGCGCTCGCCGGCCGCGCCTTCGAGATCGTATGCGTCAATGACGGCTCGAGCGACGCGACCGAGGCGGAGCTCGCCGCGGCGATGCGCACGCGCCCCTACCTGCGGCAAGTCAAGCATCGCGTCTCGTGCGGCCAGTCGGCGGCGGTGCGCACCGGCGTTGCGGCGGCGCGCGCGCCGCTCGTCGCCACCCTCGACGGCGACGGGCAGAACGACCCGAAGTTCCTCGCCGCCCTGCTCGATGCGGTGGCGAAGGGCGGCGCGCGGGTCGGGCTTGCGGCGGGCCAGCGGACGGGGCGCAAGGCCAGCGGCTTCAAGCGGCTGCAGTCGCGCATCGCCAACGGCGTGCGCGGCGCGATCCTGCGTGACGGCACGCGCGACACCGGCTGCGGCCTGAAAGCATTCCGCCGCGACGTCTTCCTCGCGCTGCCCTATTTCGACGGGCTGCACCGCTTTCTGCCGGCGCTTGTGCGGCGCGACGGTTTCGACGTGGTCTATGTCGACGTGGTCGACCGCGAGCGCCGGCACGGCGTCTCGAACTACGGCATGTGGGACCGGCTGTGGGTCGGCATTCTCGATCTTGCCGGGGTATGGTGGCTGGTGCGGCGCCGCAAGCGCGTGCCGCTGATTTCGGAGGTAGAGCGCGATGCTGGCTGATCTGATGCACCAGGTCGGGAACTATTTCTACAATGTGTTCGTCCTCAAGCTCAGCTG
Organism: Xanthobacteraceae bacterium; assembly: GCA_036513175.1. GTDB lineage: Bacteria > Pseudomonadota > Alphaproteobacteria > Rhizobiales > Xanthobacteraceae > JAVDCA01. The sequence goes on from DATBZM010000331.1 coordinate 849, forward strand.
GGTCGTGCTGTTCGGCTTCGCCGGGCAATTGATGTTCAGCATGCGCTTCATCGTGCAGTGGATCGCGAGCGAGCGCGCGCGCAAGAGCGTGTTCCCGGTCGCGTTCTGGTTCTTCTCGATCGGTGGCGGGCTGTTGTCGTTCGGCTATGCGCTCACCATCAAGGACCCGGTGTTCATCCTCGGCCAGGGCTTCGGTGTGTTCATCTACGCGCGCAATCTCTATTTCGTCTATCACGAGCGCCGCGCCGCCAACCTCAAGGCGGCGTGAGCGCGATTTATCGGTGGTTGCGGCTGACCGTCCGCGCTAAAGTCCGAGCAGATCCGAGTTCCAACCGGGGGAACGCGCCGTGAAAAAGATACTGACCCGCGTCGTCCAGGTGCTGCTGGTCCTGGCCCTGTGCTTCTTCCTGCCGAAGATCATGCTGGTCTTCGTGGTGTGCGGCGCCTACGACGTGTCGCGCAATCGTCCGCTGACGCTCAAGGTGCTCGACCGCTATTTCTTCGGCAACGGCGTCTTCACCTGGCTGCTGTCGCCCTTCAACGTGCTGATGGACATCCTCGCGCTGCCCTACGTCAACAAGGGCGTCTACCGGCTCGAGGATCTGCCGAAGCCCTACCAGGAGGAAATCCAGGCGCTGATCGACGGCGCCCACAAGCAGGACCTCGTGGGGCAGCTGCAGCGGGCCGCCGAGGCGCATGCGCGCAGCATGTTCTTCTTCAAATGGTACGGCGCGAATGTCGACACCGTGATCGACGTTCCCGCCTTCCATCGCGACTACCAATTCATCAAGACGGTCGGCGTGTCGGTGTTCAGCAAGAAGGAGTCGACCTCGAAGCATTTCGGGCCGCTGCGCGCGACCTTCCGCGTGCTCTACAACGTCAACGACATGGAGGACGACTCCGCCTACATCGTGGTCGGCGGCACGACCAACTACTGGCGCAAGAGCAAGCTGTTCATCTTCGACGATACGCTGCTGCACCAGTCGTTCAACGAATCCGACAAGTCGCGTTACTGCCTGTTCGTCGACATCGCCCGGCCGTCCATGCTGCCGGCGCTGGTCGCCTGGGTGGTCACCCTCAACCGCATCCTCTTCCGCGGCCTCAATTCCATCTTCTACAAGAAGTGGAAGGTCATCGAGGCGCAGTGAGGGGGGCGCCGTAGCCCGGATGAGCGCAGCGAAATCCGGGGTCAGTCTATCCGCGGAAACGCTGTCCCCGCATTCCGCTTCGCTCCATGCGGGCTACAGGGTCGCGCATCAGGCGCGAGCAACGGCCATTGCGGCAAAGCCGCGCTCGAGATCGGCGATCAGGTCGGACACGTCCTCGAGCCCGATATGGAGGCGGATGGCGGGGCCGCCCGGCGCCCAATGGGTCGCGCTGCGCGCCGCCGTGACATCGAACGGGATCGCCAGGCTTTCGAATCCGCCCCACGAGGCGCCCATGCCGAACAGCGTGAGCGCATTGAGGAACGCGAGGACGGCCGCCTGCGGCATCGGCTTGAGGACGATGCTAAAGAGGCCGCAGGCGCCGGTGAAATCGCGTTTCCAGATCGCGTGGCCGGGGTTGGTCTCGAGCGCCGGATGCAGCACGCGGGCGACCTCGGGGCGCTCGGCGAGCCAGCGTGCGACGCGCAGGGCCGACTCCTGGTGACGCGCGAGCCGCACCCCCATGGTGCGCAGGCCGCGCAGCCCGAGGTTCATGTCGTCCGGCCCGACGCAGAGGCCGGCAAAGCCGGTGAAATCCTTGAGCGCCTTGGCGGTCGCGGCATTGGCCGAGACGGTGCCGAGCATCAGATCCGAATGGCCGCCGAAATACTTGGTGCCCGAAATGATCGAGAGGTCGACGCCTTTCTCCAGCGCGCGGAAATAGAGCGGCCCCGCCCAGGTATTGTCCATCAGCACCAGCGCGTCGTTCGCGTGCGCGGCGGCCGCGATCGCCGGGATATCCTGCATCTCGAAGGTCAGCGAGCCGGGCGCCTCGACGAGCACGGCGCGCGTCTGCGGGGTGAGCAGCGGCGCGATGCTGCCGCCGACGAGTGGGTCGAAGTAGCTCGTCGTGATGCCGTAGCGGGCGAGCACGGCGTCGCAGAATTTCCGTGTCGGCCAGTAGATGCTGTCGGTCACCAGCACGTGGTCGCCAGCCTTGAGAACCGAGAGCAGCGCGGCCGAGATCGCCGCGAGCCCGGAGGGCAGCAGCGCGACCGCGGCGCAGGCCGGGCCATCGAGCGTGCGGATCGCGGTTTCCAGGGCTTCGGAAGTGGGCGTGCCGCGCCGGCCATAGTGGTAGCGGCCGCGGTGGGCGAGGAAATCCTCCGCGGTCTCATAGAGCAGCGTGGAGGCGTGATAGACGGGCGTGTTGACGTATCCGTGATGCGCGAACGGATCGCGCCCGCCGATCGACAGCAGGGTGTCGGGCTTGAGCGTGCCCGGTTCGGCGCTTGCTTTCTTGTTCATGACGGCTCCTGCGGTCGGTTCGAACGGAACGTGGTGCGGAACAGCGTTCGGCACATTGCTCGGAACTTGGCGACATTAACGTCGGCGATGGCGGCAATCGTCAACCCCAAGATCAAGCGCGGCTTGAACGCGCCGCGGGCCAAGGGCGGGCTGCAATATATGCGCCGCCGATCCGGTGAGCGACCCGTTACGCGGGCGATAGTTCACGCAACTGAGCAAATCGCTCGCTGCGCGTGCGTTTCTACTTCCGCGCACGGGCGGCGACGAGCTCGCCCAATTGCTGCTGCACGCGCGCCACCACCGCGGCCCAGTCGCCCGGCGCCGGCTGGCGAAACAGGCGCGCCGACGGATACCAGGGACAATCCTCCCGGTCCAAGAGCCAGCGCCAGTCGGGGCTGAACGAAAGCAACAGCCACACGGTCCGGCCGAGCGCTCCTGCCAAATGGGCAACCGCAGTATCGGTCGTGACGACGACATCGAGGTTCGCGATGACCGCCGCGGTATCGGCGAAATCGCGAAACTCGGGGGCCAGGTCGATCACATTTGGATGCGCCGAAAGCGCGGATACATCGGTGAGGGGCGCGCCAGGATTGAGCGTGACAAAGGCGAGCTCGGGATCTGCCACGATCGGCGCGAAGTCGGCAAATGTCATCGACCGGCTGCGATCGCCCTTGAAGTTCGGATTCCCGCACCAGACGATCCCGATGCTCGGCCGATTGCCCGCTGGGAGTCTGGCGCGCCAGTGCGCGATCCTGGCTGGGTCGGCGAACAAGTAGGGAACCTCTGCGGGGATCGTCGCAAGCTCGGTTCCGAACGCAAGCGGCAGGCTCCCGAACGGGCAGTGAACGTCGAAGGCGGGGCGCGTCTCGCCGCGTGCAATTACGACGGCGCCTCCGCCGATCCGCGAGACCAGCGGCTTGAGTTCCGCTTGAACTTCGAGCACGACGTTTGCGAGTGCTTCTGCAATCTGCGGAAGGTAGCGCAGGAATTGAATGGTATCGCCGAAGCCCTGCTCGGCGTGCAGCAGAATGGCCTTGTCGTGCAACGAGGTCTCGCCGCGCCAGAGGGGTTGAACGAAATCCAGCCGTTGTTCGGTGCCTGCCCGCTTCCATCGCCATTCGTACTCGATGAGGCCGCGCCGATAGTCGCCGAGCGCAAGCAGTGCAAACGACCTGTTGAGGTGGGCGCCGGCAAAGTCCGGCGCGCGTGCGAGCGCCCGGTCGAAGCTCGCGATCGCCTCGACGTGACGGTGGAGCGCGTGCAGCGAAACGCCGCGGCTGCTCGCGGCCGCCACGTGATCGGGAATCGCTGCCAGTGTGCGATCGAAGGATTCGATCGCCTCGGCCTCGCGGCCGAGCTCGGCGAGCGCGAGGCCGCGATTGTAGTCCACGATCGGGTTGGGGCCGGCGCCAAGCGCGGCGTTGAACTCGGCGAGCGCCTCGGCATGGCGACCGAGGGCAGCCAGCGCCACGCCGCGATGGGCCCGCGACGCGGCGTCGCGCGGGCGCACCGCGACGATCCGCTCGGCATACTCGCGCGCCTCGGCGTCCCGACGCAATGCGAACAGGAGGTCGACGCAGTAGCCGAGCGCATCGACATCCTGCGGATCGAGAGCGCAGGCCTTCGCGTAGCTCGCGAGCGCATCGCCGTCGCGCTTGATCGCTCGCAACGCGTGACCGAGCCGAAGATGCGCTTTTGCCGACCTCGGCCGGGCTGCGACGGCTGCGGACACCAGACGAAACGCCTCGCCGGGCTTGCCGCGCTGCATCTTGAGGTCGGCGAGCAATTGCAAGGTCTCGAACTGATCGGGCAGCGTCTTGAGGATGCGCGTATAGACCCGCTCGGCCTCGGCGAGCTTGCCTTGCCGCTGCAGGAGCACGCCCTCCTCGATGGTTCGTCCGAGGGTGGCGAGAAACTGAGGAGATGCCGGTTTGGGCATGGGTGGCTTGCGGATCGCGCGCGCAGTTTCCGTTAGCGCATGATCGCGCTTTAGCGCCGATATTGACGACGGATCAACCCCTGGAGGTGCCTCGGGTCCCTTGCCCTGGTCGACTGCGGTCGGCGCGACCCGCGGCGTCAGATGGCCCCGCCGTGCCGGCCTATAGAAAAAGGACCGGCATCGCTGCCGGTCCTTTGTTTTCGTGCGACCCGGGGGAAGGCTGAAGATGGCTGAACGCCTTCCCCGCGGGATCGTTTCGTCTCAGGGCAGGAAGTTCCGCTGAATGCGGAAGAGCCCCGTGAAGACGTCCTGGTCCTGGATGTTGTAGACGCCGCCTGGACGCGCGCCGTTCGCGGCGAGGGTCGCCGTGCCGGCAAACGCCGTGTTGATATGGCTCCACACCAAGTCGAGGCCGATGTCGAGATCCGGATGCGGGTTCCACTGCGTACGCGAACCGATCTGCCAGAAGCTGAAGCTCGGAGTGCAGTTAGTCACGCCGGCCAGCGCCGTGCCGCCCGCCGCCGGCCCGCCCGCCGGGCACATCATTGCCGTGGCGGTGCTGTCATAGTCGATTTCGGTATAGCCGCCATAGAGCGATGTCCGCCACTTCGGGTTCCAGAAGTGCTGGTAGCCCGCATTGATGCTCCACACCGAGGTCAGCTCGACGCCCGAGCCGGTGGTGAACACGCCGTCCGTGATCCAGCCGAAGGCCGCGCTGTTGCCCGAGCCGTAGACCTGCTGCCCGCCCGCGAAGGAGGACGCGTAGGTCGAGGCGCCGACCGAGTAGACCGCCTGCACGCCGAAGGTGTCACCCTTGAAGCCGAGGACGTCGTTCAGGTGGAAGCCGCCGGTGATCGCCCAACCATAGGCGTCGGAGGGATGGCCGTTGACGTCGATGCCCGCCGCAAGCGCCGTGGCGGCGCCGCCCACAATTCCGGCGCCCTGGTAGTAGCCGGCGCTGGCGTCATGCAACGCGGCCGCTACTTGCGCATAGCCCCAGGCCTGATCGATGCGCAACGCACCGATCACGTCCGGGAACTTCCAGCCCTCGTTGTCGAACGACTCGGTGCCGAGGCCCAACTGGCTCGTCATCGAGAGGTTGACGTCGTGACGGCCGCGGCCGCGCGTCTGACCAGCGTTGTTGCCCGCGTCGCTCGAGCCGCCGTCCTCGAACGAGATCGAGGCCGAGAAGCCGTTGCCGAAGTCCGCCGTGTAGGCAATGCCCCACAGACCACGGAACGTGTTGGAGTCGCCGTTGGTCAGCTGGGTCATGTAGGCGAATTCGTACGGCGAGTTGATGTCGAAGTACGACCGGATGCGGCCCGCCGTCAGACCGGCGAACTGGATGAAGCCGCGGTCGAACCAGACGGTGTCGTTGGCGGGTGCGCCGCCCGCAACGCCGGACGAGTCGAAGCCGCCTTCGAGGTACGAACGCAACACGCCGTATTCAGTCTGCGTGCGCAGATCGACGCTGATGCTCGAACGAGTCCGGAACGCGAGCTGGCTTGTATCGGTGCGGTCGAACTGGCCGCCGCCGGTGGCCAGACCGGTCACCAGCGAGCCCGCCTGATCCCAGCCGATTTCCTCACGCACATAGGAGCCGATCTTCAAGCACGTATCCGTCCCCGGAACGTACCAAAAGCCGGCACCGTACAGGCTGCAGACCTTCACGTATTCGACCGGCTTGGCCTTTACGGGAAGATCGGCCGCCTGCGCCCCAGCCACGGCAACGAGACCTGCCGCCGAGCCGAGGAGAAGGCTTTTGACCATCTTCATTTGAACCTCCAGTTAGCTTGCTCTTGGGAAGGTGCCGTCACGAAAACGTCCCCTCGATCCCCAGTACTTGCCCGGCCACCCACGACGGAAACCGAACTGGCGAACCCGGGGAGCCCCCCTGGCCTCGCTAACCAGAACCTACCGGAACCGTCGGCCAGGGCAATCAAAGACAAGCCATCCACAGCGCCCGCGCTGCGCTTTCCCGCCGAGCGTTGCATTTTGATCACGCTTCCTGATGCCAAAACGCCCTCGAAACGGGCCTACCGGCGGTCGAGACGCCTAAAAGCTTCAATCCGCGTGCGCCCATCCGCCCAGGACCGAGCAGAGTGGGATGCGGTCGCCCGACCGATTCGAGGTATGAGGAGAGGGGAATCCCATAGGTCATGCCGCCTGTCTCCACCGCGGCGCCGGGACGAACCGCCGCAACCCCAGGATGCTCGCGCGGTGCGGCCGTTCCACGCGATCGCGTCGTGTTGCCCGAAGGAAAGTGCATCCATCTCCCGTTCGCCTCTTGACCGCGCCGCACAATCGTTTTGAGATACCGCCAGAACCTGCTGCGGAGGGGTGGCGGGCCCAACCCGATGGTGTGGAGGCTTGGCATGCGGCGGTTTCTGACTGTCTGTGCGGTGGCGGGCGCGCTGGTGACGTTGGCGACGGCCGCGTCCGCCGGCAAGCTCGACGACGTGAAGGCGCGCGGCGTGCTCAATTGCGGCTCGAACGGCGAGGTGCCGGGCTTCGGCCTGCCCGACGCGCAGGGCAACTGGACCGGGCTCGACGTCGATTTCTGCCGCGCCCTCGCGGCCGCGATCTTCAACGACCCCAAGAAGGTGAAGTTCGTCGCCTTGACCGCGAAAGACCGCTTCACGGCGCTGCAGTCGGGCGACATCGACGTGCTCGTGCGCAATTCGACGTGGACCTCCTCGCGCGAGGCGCAGTTCGGCCTCAACGCCACCACGCCCAACTACTATGACGGCCAGGGCTTCATCGTGCGCCGGGATACCAACATCAAGTCCGCGCGCGAGCTCGATGGCGCGACCGTGTGCGTGCAGCAGGGGACGACGACCGAGCTCAACCTCGCGGACTATTTCCGCACCAACAAGATGCAGCTCAAGAGCGTGACCTTCCTCCAGCTCCAGGAGGCGCTCAGCGCCTACGAGAGCGGCCGCTGCAATGCCTATACGACGGATGCCTCCGGGCTTTATGCGTCGCGGCTCAAGCTTGCCAAGCCCGACGACCACATCGTGCTGCCCGAGATCATCTCCAAGGAGCCGCTGTCGCCGTTCGTGCGCCAGGGCGATTCCCAGTGGTTCGACGTGGTCAGGTGGACGCACTTCGCGATGCTGATCGCCGAGGAGGACGGGATCACCAAGGCGAACGTCGACGAGCAGCTCAAATCGAGCACGCCGGAGATCCGGCGGGTGCTCGGCGTCGAGCAGAATTTCGGCGAGCAGCTCGGCCTGACCAAGGACTGGGTCTACCGCATCGTCAAGCACGTCGGCAATTACGGCGAGGTGTTCGACCGCGACGTCGGCGAGGGCTCCCCGCTCAAGATCAAGCGCGGTCTCAACGCGCTCTGGACCAAAGGTGGCCTGCAATACGCACCGCCGATCCGATGAGCGACGGCGGGGGGTGAGGCGGTCATGGCGAGCGCCCCCGCGAGCACTCCGGAAACCTCGTTCCTGCGCGATCCGCGCGTCCGCAGCATCTTCTGGCAGGTGCTGCTGCTGGCGCTGCTTGCCGGCGCGGTGGTGGGCCTCGTGCGGGTGGCGGCGGGCAACCTCAGGGACAACCATATCACCTCCGGGTTCGGCTTCTGGAACCAGCCGGCCAACTTCGACATCAGCCAGACGCTGATCGACTACTCGTCGAGCACCTCGACCTACGGCCGCGCCTTCTGGGTCGGCCTCTGCAACACGCTGCTGGTCGCCGCGATCGGCATCGTGCTCGCCACCATCGTCGGCTTCGTCATCGGCATCGCGCGGCTCTCGACCAACTGGCTGGTCGCGCATCTCGCGGCCGGCTACGTGCAGCTCGTGCGCAACGTGCCGCTGCTGCTCCAGCTCCTGTTCTGGTACAACGCGGTGCTCAAGGCGCTGCCGGATTTCCGCGACAGCCTCCACCTGCCGGGCGGCGGCTACCTCAACAATCGCGGGCTTTTTCTTCCATCCGCCGACTTCGGCGGCGCCGGCGAGACGATCATGGCGGCGCTCGGCGTCGGCATCGTGGCGACAATCGTCCTGGTTGTACTGGCGCGCGGCGGCCGTATCGCCGCCGGGCTCGCGACCGGCCTCGCGGCTGCCTTCCTGGTCGGCCTGCCGGTCGTCGCCGCGCTCGCGAGCGGCGCCCACGTCACCTTCGACTTTCCGCAAATGAGCCGGTTCAACCTGCGCGGCGGCATGGAGGTGATCCCCGAGCTCGTCGCGCTGCTGCTGGGGCTCGTCATCTACACCGGCGCGTTCATCGCCGAGACGGTGCGCGCCGGAATCGCGGCGGTGCAGCGCGGCCAGATCGAGGCCGCCGAGGCGCTCGGCCTCCCGCGCATCCTGACGCTGCGGCGCGTGATCATCCCGCAGGCGATGCGGGTGATCATCCCGCCGCTCACCAGCCAGTACCTCAACCTGACCAAGAATTCCTCGCTCGCGGTCGCGATCGGCTATCCGGACCTGGTGCAGATCTTCACCGGCACGGTGCTCAACCAGACCGCGCAGGCGGTCGAGATCGTCGCCATCACCATGGCGGTCTATCTCGTCATCAGCCTCGTCACCTCGTTCCTGATGAACCTCTACAACGCGCGCATGGCGCTGCGGGAGCGCTGAGTCATGTCGAGCATCGCGGCCGTCGGAACCGAGCATTCCCTCGTCTTCGTGCGCACCGCGCCGGCGCCGAGCCTGCCGCCGCCGTTTGCGTCGACCGGCGTGATCGGCTGGATGCGCACCAACCTGTTCGGCACCCCGTTCAACGCGGTGCTGACCGTGCTCATCGTGTTGTTCATCGCCTGGGCGGTGCCGCCGCTCGTGCGCTTCCTGCTGATCGACGCGGTGTGGAGCGGGAGCGACCGCCAGGCCTGCCTTGCCACCGTGGCGCAGCCCCACATCGGCGCCTGCTGGGCTTTCGTGCGCGAGCATCTCGCCTTTTTCACCTACGGCTTCTATCCGATCGAGGGCCGCTGGCGGGTCGACATCTTCTTTGCCATGCTCGCCTTCGGCATGGGCTGGATGCTCTGGCTCGACGCGCCGCGCCGCGGGCTGGGCGCGCTCTATTTCTTCGGCATCTTCCCGATCGTCTCGTTCTTCCTGCTGTACGGCCTGCCGCCGCTCGGGCTCGAGATCGTCGACACCTCGCTCTGGGGCGGCTTCCTGATCACCGTGGTGGTTGCCGTCGTCGGGATCGTGACGTCGCTGCCGCTCGGCATCCTGCTCGCGCTCGGGCGCCGCTCGCAGATGCCGGCGGTCAAGATCGTCTCGGTCGTCTTCATCGAGTTCGTGCGCGGCGTGCCGCTCGTCACCGTCCTGTTCATGGCGAGCGTGATGCTGCCGCTGTTCGTGCCGCCCGCCTGGTCGCCCGACAAGCTCATCCGCGCCCTCGTCGGCGTCGCGCTGTTCTCCGCCGCCTACATGGCCGAGGTGGTGCGCGCCGGCCTGCAGGCGATCCCGAAGGGCCAATGGGAAGCGGCGAGCGCGCTCGGCCTCGGCTACTGGCAGACGCTGCGCTTCATCGTGCTGCCGCCGGCGCTGCGCATCACCATCCCGAACATCCTCAACAACTATGTGAGCCTGTTCAAGGACACCACCCTCGTCTTCTTCGTCGGCATCTTCGACTTCCTCAAGACGATCGAGGCCTCGCGCGAGGATCCGACCTGGGCGACGCCGGTGACGAGCGCGAGCGGCTACGCGTTCGCGGCGCTGGTCTATTTCACCTGCTGCTACTCGATGGCGCGCTACGCGCTCGGCATCGAGCGCCGGCTCGGGCGCAGCGAGCGACGCTGAAAGGGGACACGTGATGGCGGCCATGGAAGCGTTTGATGCCGGCATAGCCCCGCATCAGGTGAGCCGCGAGGTCGCGGTCGACATCAAGGGGCTCAACAAGTGGTTCGGCGAGTTCCAGGTGCTGCGCGACGTCGATCTCACGTTGCGGCGCGGCGAGCGCATCGTGATCTGCGGGCCGTCGGGCTCGGGCAAGTCGACCCTGATCCGCTGCATCAACGGCCTCGAGGTTTTTCAGAAGGGCGACCTCGTCGTCGACGGCATCCCGCTGCGCAATGACGTCAAGGCGCTCGCGCAGGTGCGGCGCGAGGTCGGCATGGTGTTTCAGCAGTTCAACCTGTTTCCGCATCTCACGGTGCTGGAGAACTGCACGCTCGCGCCGATCAACGTGCGCAAGATGCCGGTAAAGCAGGCCGAGGAGGTCGCGCTCAAGTTCCTCAAGCGCGTGCGCATCCCCGAGCAGGCCGACAAGTATCCGGGCCAGCTCTCGGGCGGCCAGCAGCAGCGCGTCGCGATCGCGCGGGCGCTGTGCATGAGCCCGAAGCTCATGCTGTTCGACGAGCCGACCTCGGCGCTCGACCCCGAGATGGTCAAGGAGGTGCTCGACACCATGGTCCAGCTCGCCATGGACGGCATGACGATGATCGTCGTCACCCACGAGATGGGCTTTGCGCGCCAGGTCGCCGACCGCGTGGTGTTCATGGATGCCGGGCAGATCGTGGAAATCAACACGCCGGAGGAATTCTTCAATCACCCGCAGCACGAGCGCACGAAGCTTTTCTTGAGCCAGATTCTGAAATAGCTCCCGTTACGTTGGTCCGGTCGCGGCCGGCAGATCCGTGCGCGCGCCCCATTCCGACCACGAGCCGTCATAGAGGCCGACCGGCGCCTTGCCGAGCGCATCGAGCGCGAGCCACAAGATCGCGGCCGTGACGCCCGAGCCGCAGCTGGTGATCACCGGCTTGTCGAGGTCGACACCGCCCGCCGCAATGGCCGCCCGCAGCCGGTCGGCCGGCAGCAACTGGCCGTTCTCCACCAGCGCGGAGGAGGGCACGTTGAGCGAGCCCGGGATGTGGCCCGGCCGCACCCCCGGCCGCGGCTCGGCCGCCTCGCCGCGGAAGCGCTCCGCCGGGCGCGCATCGACCACCTGCGCGGTCTGCCCGGTCAATGCCTGCCGCACGCCCTCGAGCGTCGCGACGATGTCGGCCGGCGTCTTGGTGATGAAGTGCCGGCGCGCCCGCGTGACCACGCCCTGCTCGAGCGGGCGGCCCTCGGCCTTCCACTTCGGCAGGCCGCCATCGAGGATGAACACGTGCTCGGCGCCGAAGAGACGGAACGTCCACCACACCCGCGGCGCCGAGACCAGGCCCATGCCGTCGTAGATCACGACGGTCTCGCGCTCCGAAATGCCGAGCTCGCCGACCGCCATGGCGAAATCGAAGGCGGACGGCACCATGTGCGGCAGCTTGGAGGAATGATCGGAAATCGCGTCGATGTCGAAACGCACCGCGCCCGGGATGTGCCCGGCCTTGTATTCGGCGGCGGCGTCGCGCTTCTGCGCCGGCAGATAGAACGAGCCGTCGATCGCGATCAGGTCGGGCGAGCGCAGGCGCGAGGCGAGCCAGTCGGTCGAGACGAGCCAGGGGCTGGCGGGCTTGGCAGGGGGCTTGGCCATGGGTGCGGTCTTTCGAGTCGGAGGATGCGCAAGACTGTCACGCAACGGTTGCCAAAGTGCAACCAAAGCCGGGCGCGTTGTCAGAGCATGATCTTTTCCGAAAACCGGCATCCACTTTTCGGGATCATGCTTCAGGCGAAAGCGATCCGAACGCGGCGGTTCTGCTTGCCCTTCTTCTCGATCTGGGTCACCCGCACGGCGCCGATCTCGGCCGTGCGGCGCACATGGGTGCCGCCGCACGGCTGCAGGTCGAGGCCGGCGATCTCGACCAGCCGCACGCGGCCCGTGCCCATCGGCGGCTTCACCGACATGGTCTTGACCAGCGACGGGTTGGCCAGGAGCTCGTCGTCGCTGATCCAGCGCATCGTCACGGCGGCGTCGGCCGCGATCATGTCGGCGAGCTTTTGCGTGATCGCGTCCTTGTCGAGGCCGGCTTCGGGAATGTCGAAATCGAGCCGGCCGTCGGTATCGCCGACCGAGCCACCGGTCACCGGGAACGGCAGCGCGGCGGAGAGGAGATGCAGCGCCGTATGCATGCGCATGCGCCGATAGCGCGTCTCCCAGTCGATCGCGGCGACCACGCGATCGCCCGGCGCGGGCCGCGCGGCGCCGGGCGGCACATCGCTGATCTTGTGGGCGATCTCGGTCTTGCCTGGATCGGTGAATACGGCCGTGTCGACCGCCAACGCGTCGCCCGCCATCGTCCTGAGCACCCCACGGTCGCCGGGCTGCCCGCCCGAGTTGGCGTAGAAGACCGTGCGGTCGAGGACGAGGCCGTGCTCCGTCAGATCGACGACGGAGGCCTCGCAATGACGCAAGTAGGAATCATCGCGAAACAGGCATTCGGTCGTCATGGCGCGACCTTTTCGAACGGCGCCTTGACGCTGGCGCGCCGCTCCATCCAGGCCGGCACCGGCAGTCCCTTCTGGCGCAGGAATTCCGGATTGAACAGCTTGGACTGATAGCGCGTTCCGTAGTCGGCCAGGATCGTCACGACGGTGTGCCCGGGCCCCAGCTCGTTGGCGAGGCGGATCGCGCCCGCGACGTTGATGCCGGACGAGCCGCCGAGACAAAGGCCTTCGTGCTGCAGGAGATCGAAGATGATCGCGACCGCTTCGGCATCCGGTATCTGGTAGGCGAGGTCGATCGGGGCGTCTTCGAGGTTCTTGGTGATGCGCCCCTGGCCGATGCCCTCGGTGATCGAGGAGCCCTCGGATTTGAGCACGCCCGTCGTGTAATAGCTGTAGAGCGCGGCTCCCATCGGGTCGGCGAGGCCGATCTTGATGTCCTTGTTGCGCGCCTTGAGCGCCATGGCGACGCCGGCGAGCGTGCCGCCGGAGCCGACCGAGCAGATGAACCCGTCGACCTTCCCGTCGGTCTGCTCCCAGATCTCGGGGCCGGTCGTGGCGATGTGCGCGTCGCGGTTGGCGACGTTGTCGAACTGGTTCGCCCACACGGCGCCGTTGCGCTCGCTCTTGGCGAGATCGGCCGCGAGGCGGCCCGAGAGTTTCACATAATTGTTGGGGTTGGCGTAGGGGACGGCCGGGACCTCGACCAGCTCGGCGCCGGCGATCCGTAGCGCGTCCTTTTTCTCCTGGCTCTGCGTCTCCGGGATGACGATCACCGAGCGCAAGCCCATGGCGTTGCCGACGAGCGCGAGCCCGATGCCGGTGTTGCCCGCGGTGCCCTCGACGACCACGCCACCCGGACGCAGCTCGCCCCGGCGCACCGCATCCTCGATGATGAACAGCGCGGCGCGGTCCTTGACGGACTGGCCCGGATTCATGAATTCGGCCTTGCCGAGAATCGCGCAACCGGTCATCTCCGAGGCGCGCTTGAGCCGGATGAGCGGCGTGTTGCCGATCGCGTTCACAATGCCGTCGCGAATTTGCATGAATCGCCCGCTATCAGGATTTGGCTCGTTCGCGGTTCGGACCCTATCGACCAGCCGTACAAGCGACAAGATGTGCCGCCTCCTACGACTTTCGGCGCTGTTTGGTGCCATGTTACAGGCTCAGCGCCGCCGCGAGTGATCCGCGACACATTCCGTTGCGTAATTGTTCACGAAAACTGGCATAATAGTCGGAATTCAGGCTGCTAGCGCATGATCCCGAAAAGTGGATACCGGTTTTCGGAAAAGATCATGCTCAAGCAATGTGCATGTTCCGGCGAAAGCCTGCCCCGGGCTTGATCCGGGGTGGACGCTGGTTCGCCGCCAGGAACATGCACCAAGTTAGAGGATCGGCGGACGCAATGATCGAGGATTGCCGCACTTGAACTACGACCGAACGATCCGCCAAATCCCGGAAGGCCGTCCGATCGATGCGCTCCTCGCGGCTTATGCGGCAAAGACCCTGCCGCCGCCGCTTGCCGCGTTGGTCGCCGCCCATCTCGAGCTCAAACCGGACAATCACGCCTATGTGACGGCCCTCGAAGCCGTGCACGGCGTCTTTCTCGAGGAGCTCAAGCCGGTTCCGCTCGCCGGACGCGATCGCCGCCTGGTCAACATATTTTCCAGCCCCAGCGTCGAGCCGGAGCCGGCCGCCAAGTCTTCGCCCCAAAAGTCTTCGCCCCAAAAGTCCTCGCCCCCCATGGCGCGGCCCGTGAGCGCCGCCGCCGCGATGCTGCCGCGCGCGCTGCGCCGTCTGGCTGGCGGCGACTTCGTCGACATGCCCTGGCGCAACCGCGGTTCCGGCATCAAGGAGGTCGTGTTGCCCGATGACGGTTGCGCCGCCGTACGGTTCGTCAGCGTCGCGCCGGGGGTGCGTTTGCCGATCGCGCGCGAGGACGCGGCCGCGGCCCTGCTGCTGGCCGGCGCCGCGAGCGATCGCGCCGGCTACTACGAGCGCGGCGATATCGTCTTCGCCGACGCGGACGGTGGCCCGACCGCCGAGGGCGAGGGCGACTGCGTCGCTTTCATCGTCGCCGAGGCCCCCGCGAAGTCTCCGGGCCGCCTCAGCCGCGTCCTCCACCTCGTGATGGGCGCCTGACCGCGCGCCCACATATTTCACTGCAAAGCCCATTCGCGTTTTTGGTGGCGGCGTAGCCGCGTTGCGCCAAAGTACGCCGTCATTGCCCGCGAAAAGCGGGCAATCCAGTAATCACGGTCCTGAGTGAATGGCACGCGCGTCGCCAACCGCGCCGTCAGGGCGTACTGGATCGCCCGCTTTCGCGGGCGATGACGTCCGAATGCTTGGATGGGCGGGAAACTACCGCGACGGTCGCGGCGCGCGCCTCGTGATGCGTTCCCCGCCAAGCGCGGCAATTGCATCAAAAGCGCTGCGTCCGGGCAGGAAGATTTCAACCATACGGGCCTTAGGGCGCGGGCGAAAACCCGGGATTCACCCATTCTTTCCTCATGCGGCGCTAACCGTTGCGGGCTTCGACGTGCCGACCGAAGTGGATCGTCTCTCGGCACATGCGGTGCGTTGAATGAACCTCGACGTCAACACGCTTTTCCTCGTGACCATCTACGTCGAGGCGATCCTCGGCCTGCTCCTGCTGTTCGCCTGGGTGCAGAACTCGGAAATCCATGCGGTCGCGTGGTGGGGCGCCGCGCACCTGCTGCGCGCCGGCTCGATCACGCTGTTCGGCATGTATGGACAGCTTCCCGACGTCTTCACCATCGATCTCGCCAACGCCATCCTGCTCACCTCGTTCGCCGTGACCTGGACGGGCGCGCGCATCTTCGACGGCGGCAAGCCGGTGCCGGTCGGCATCGTCGCCGGCGCGGTGCTGTGGCTGTTCCTGAGCCGCACGCCGCTGGTCGAGGGCTCGCTCGATCTGCGCGCGCTGCTCAGCGCCGGCATCATCGCGGGCTATACGTGGCTCGCGGTCGCCGAGCTCTGGCGCGGCCGCGCCGAGCAGCTGGTCTCGCGGCTGCCCGCGATCTTCATGCTGTTCGCGCACGGCTGCCTGTTTCTCCTGCGCACGCCGCTGTCCGCCCTGCTGCCGTGGTCGCCGACCAACCAGGTGTTCGGCAGCGTGTGGCTCACCGTGCTCTCCTCCGAGGCGCTGCTGTTCACCATCTCGATTGCCTTCATCATGCTCGCCATGGCGAAGGAGCGCGCCGAGCAGTCGCACAAGACGGCCGCGATGGTCGATCCGCTCACCGGCCTCGTCAATCGCCGCGGCTTCTTCCAGGAAAGCGCGCGGGTCGCGCGGCGCCAGGCCGAGAACCCGCAGCTCGTCGCCGTGCTCCTGGTCGATCTCGACAATTTCAAGTCGATCAACGACCGCTTCGGTCACGCGGTCGGCGACAAGGTGCTGCAGATCTTCGCCGAGACCGCGACCCAGACGGTGCGCCCGTCCGACTCCGTCGGCCGTCTCGGCGGCGAGGAGTTCGCCGCCGTGCTGCACAATGTCGGGCGCGAGCGCGCGCTGGTGATCGCCGAACGCATGCGCTCGGCCTTCGCGGAGGCGACCTCGATGGTCGACGGCTGCGCGATCGGCGCCACCGCGAGCGTCGGCATGGTGATGTGCGATTGCCCCGAGTTCGACGTGCAGGAGCTCCTGGTGCAGGCCGACAAGGCGCTCTACGAAGCCAAGGAGCGCGGCCGCAATCGCGTCGAGGTGGCGAACTCCGAGCACCCGGCATCGCGCGCCGCGGACGCCGCGCAGGCCGCGCCGCTCGCGCAAAGCGCGGCGTGACGGCCAACGCGATCCCTTCAGACCTAATCGAAAATCAGTCAACCTAATCCACCTCATCCTGAGAGGCTGACCGAAAAGAAAACAGGTGATTTTGGCCCTTGTTGTGATTCCTTCGTGTTTGCGATTCGACGAGGGGAGCACAACATGTCTTGGA
>DATBZM010000332.1:0-16139 GCA_036513175.1 Xanthobacteraceae bacterium
ATGAGCGGTGGTAGCAATCCGGCGAGCCGCCCCTACATCAGGAACCTATGAAAAAGATAGGCTTCCTCTCCTTCGGCCACTGGTCGCCATCGCCGCACTCGCAGACGCGAACGGCGTCCGATGCGCTGCTGCAATCGATCGACCTCGCCGTCGCCGCCGAGGAGCTCGGCGCGGACGGGGCTTACTTCCGTGTGCATCACTTCGCCCGCCAGCTCGGCTCGCCCTTCCCGCTGCTGGCGGCGGCTGGCGCCAAGACGAAACGGATCGAGATCGGCACGGCGGTCATCGACATGCGCTACGAGAATCCCATGTACATGGCCGAGGACGCCGGTGCCGCCGACATCATCGCCGGTGGCCGCCTGCAGCTCGGCATCAGCCGCGGCTCGCCCGAGCAGGTGATCGACGGATGGCGCTACTTCGGCTACGCGCCACCCGAGGGCATGAGCGATGCCGACATGGCGCGCCGCCACACCGAGGTCCTGCTCGACGTGCTGCGCGGCGAGGGTTTTGCCCGACCGAACCCGCGACCGATGTTCCCCAATCCTCCCGGGCTCCTGCGCGTCGAGCCCTACTCGGAGGGCCTGCGCGAGCGCATCTGGTGGGGCGCCGGCTCGAATGCCACCGCGGCGTGGGCAGCCAAGCTCGCGATGCACCTGCAGAGCTCGACGCTCAAGAACGACGAAAGCGGACGGCCGTTCCACGTCCAGCAGGCGGAGCAGATCCGGATCTTCCGCGAGGCGTGGAAGGAGGCCGGCCATGCGCGCGAGCCGCGCGTGTCGGTCAGCCGCAGCATCTTCGCCTTGGTGGACGACCGCGACCGCGCCTATTTCGGGCGCGACGACGACAACGACGACACGATCGGCTTGCTCGGCGACAACACCCGCGCCATCTTCGGCCGCGGCTACGCGGCCGAGCCGGACGTCCTTGTCGAGCAGCTCGCGAAGGACGAAGCGATCGCCGAGGCCGACACGTTGCTCCTGACCGTCCCCAATCAGCTCGGCGTCGACTACAACGCCCACGTGATCGAGGCGGTCCTAAAGCACGTGGCCCCGGGCCTCGGCTGGCGCTAGCGCCTTCATCGCAGGACGGTGGGCGGCATTCCACTCCGCCCATGCGTCTGCGACGCCGCGGCCGCGCGCTGGCTTGCCGCCGGTCGGCAAAGCCACCATGATCCGCGCCCGTCTCGGCTGGACGGCCGGCCGACGCAGCGAGGACGGGCGGAGATCGACGTCACATGCAACGCAGCACCGAGCGGATTCTCACCACGCACACCGGCAGCCTGCCGCGCACCGCCAAGGTGGTCGAGCTCCTGCTCGCCGAGCAGGAAAGGCCCGGCGCGCGCAAGGCCGAGCTCGCGGCCGCAGTGCGCGCCGCGATCACGTCCGTAGTCGGCAAACAGATCGAATGCGGCATCGACGTGATCAACGACGGCGAGCAGGGCCGCACCGACTACACGGTGCATGTGCTCGACCGGCTCTCCGGCTTCGCGGGCGAGAGCACGCCGCCGCTCGGCACCGGCGATGCTGAATTCCCCGAGCTCGCGCAGCTGCTCGCGCAGTTCGCCTCGCCCTTTCAGCACCGCCCGGCCTGCAACGGCGACGTCGCCTGGACGGATTTTGCCGCCGCGCAGGCCGACATCGACCTCTCGAACGGCGTGATGCACGGCGCCAAAGCGACCGAGTTGTTCATGACCTCGCCGTCGCCCGGCCAGATCGCGCGCTATCTCAAGAACCGGCACTACAAGACCGAGGAGGCCTACGTCTACGCGCTCGCCGACACGATGAAGCGCGAGTACAAGGCGATCGTCGACGCCGGCTTCCTGCTGCAGCTCGATTGCCCCGACCTCGCGATGCTGCGGCACACGGTCTACCTGAACAAAAGCATCGAGGATTTTCGCAAGATCATCGCCGTCAACGTCGCGGCGCTCAATCACGCGGTCGCCGACATCCCGGCCGAGCGCATGCGCGTGCACGTGTGCTGGGGCTCGACCATGGCGCCGCGCCACACCGACGTGCCGCTCGCCGACATCATCGACATCGTGCTGACCGCCAAGCCCACAGCCGTGTCGTTCCCGGCCGCCAACGGCCGCCACGAGCACGAGTGGAAGATCTGGCGCGACGTGAAGCTGCCGTCCGGCAAGGTGATCATCCCGGGCGTGATCGACTCGACGGTGAACACCGTCGAGCATCCCGAGGTCGTCGCCGACCGCATCTTGAATTTCGCCAACGTGGTCGGCCGCGAGAACGTCATCGCCGGCGTCGACTGCGGCTTTGGCACCTTCGCGGGCCGCGTCCAGGTCGACACCAAGATCGTGTGGATGAAGCTCGCCGCTCTCGCCGAAGGCGCGCGCCGCGCCTCGGCGCAGTTGTGGTCGAAGGCCGCCTGACGGACCGTCCGATTGATCGACTGAAGTACCGCAATCTCGGCGCGCATCCAGACGAACACGCCGGGCATTTCGCACGCGCCCGGTGTGGTGTTTCGGCCACGTCCGGCAGAAAGCTGAGCCGAATCCGCTGTTTCCCCGAGGATTGCGAGCCCCTGACATTGCGGCGTCCGACCCCGACCCCATAGGCTTCCGGGAAACTCCCAGGCGCGGGCGGGTCGGGGAGCGTTTGCGCGTGG
The DNA here is from genome assembly GCA_036513175.1 of Xanthobacteraceae bacterium. GTDB lineage: Bacteria > Pseudomonadota > Alphaproteobacteria > Rhizobiales > Xanthobacteraceae > JAVDCA01. Next base: position 2,623 of record DATBZM010000332.1, read on the forward strand.
GACCGAATCCGTGGGTGGAAGAGCGCCCGGCCGCAACGGCCGGGTCAGGACACTGATGGCGTCGAGCTCGCTGGCGGCCCTGATGGTCGCCGGCGGCGCCTGGATTTTGCCGACGCCGGCCTTCGCTCAGTACCTCGGCGCCGGCGGAGCCGGCGGCAGTGCCGGCCTCCAGTTCGGCGCGGGCGGCGGCGGCGGCAATCCGTTCGGCACCGGCGGCAACGGCGGCGACGGCAATAGTGGCGCCCCCGGGACCGGCGCCGGCGGCGGCGGCGCCGGAACGGTCGGCGGTACCGGCGGCACGGGCGGCGCCGGCGTTCTCGGCAATCCCAACGGCGGGAACGGTGGCACTGGCGGCGCGCATGGCGCGACCGTCACGACGACCAGCACCAACACGGGAGCGATCAGCGGCGGCCACGGCGGGGCGGCCCCGTCAGGCGGCGGCGGTGGCGGTGGCGGCGGCCAGGGCGGCTATGGCGTCGTCGTGTCGGGCACCGGCATCACCTACACGAACCAGGGCACAATCACCGGCGGCACAGGTGGCCAGGGTGGCGGCACGAGCGACGTCGTCAGCCGTGCCGGAGCCGGCGGCGACGGCGGCGTCGGCGTCTACGTCGGCGGCGGCGGCACGTTCATCAACTCGGGGACCGTTACGGGCGGGCTCGGTGGCGCCGGCGGAATCCACACGCGCTTCTCCTCCCAGGATGGCTTCGTCGGCAATGGCGGCGTCGGCGTCTACATCGCGGACGGCGGCGTGCTTCAGAACTCGGGCACCATCTTCGGCGCGAACCTCATGCCGGCGGTCGTCGCGGTGGGAACGACCATCCTCGGCATCAGCAACGCGGGCACGATCTCGGCCCATGGCGGCAGCGCCATCGTCGTCACCAACGTGTCGAGCTTCTCGGGCGGCATCGTCAACAGCGCGGGCGGCGTGATCTCGTCGGACGGCGGCCAGGCCGGCGCCCTCATCTGGGTCGCCTCGGCCTCGACCTTCGCGAGCGACATCACCAACGCGGGCCTCATCTCGGGACCGAGCGCCGGCGCCAATGCCGGCATCGAGGTCAACGCACAGAACGTCTCGGGCGCCATCACCAATTCGGGCACGATCACGGTCGGCGGCCACGGCATCGTGGTCGGCGGCCTGCAAGACGCCTTCCTGACGGTGTCGACCTTTGCGGGCGGCATCGCCAACAGCGGCATCGTCGCGGCCGGCGGCAACGGCATCATCGTCGGCGCCAACCTCAACACCAGCGGCGCCGAGGTCTTCGTCGAAAGCTTCGGCGGCAGCATCGTCAACAGCGCGGGCGGCACCATCTCGGCCGGCGGCAGCGGCATCGTCGTCGGCGGCAGTGCCGGCGCGGTGCCCTTCAGCCTCGGCTCGTTCGGCTCGGCCATCGAGGTCTCGCTGTTCAGCAGCGGCATCACCAATGCGGGCGTCCTCTCGGCGTCCGTGCACGGCATCGTGGTCGGCGGCACCGCGGGCCATACCGCCAACTACGTCACGATCTCGACCTTCGCGGGCGGCATTACCAACAGCGGCAGGATCACGGCCGGGGCCAACGGCGTCATGGTCGGCGGCAACGTCAGCGGCAGCAATGCTAGCGTCACGATCGAGAGCTTCGGCGGCGGCATCGTCAACAGCGCGGGCGGCACGATCTCGGCGGGCGGCAGCGGCGTCGTGGTCGGCGGCGGCATCAACGGCAGTAGCTTCTTCACCGCCGCCGCCATCGCGATCTCGACCTTCTCGGGCGGCATCAGCAACAGTGGCGTGATCTCGGCGTCCCAGCATGGCATCCTGGTCGGCGGAATCGCCACCGGCACCTTCGGCTCCGTCACGATCGCCAGCTTTTCCGGCGGCATCACCAACAGCCATTCGATCACGGCGGGCGGCAACGGCATCTTCGTCGGCGGCAATGCGAACGGCACCGGCAGCGCCGTGACGATCTCGAACTTCGCGGGCGGGATCAGCAACGCCGGCACGATCTCGGCCGGCGGGCGCGGCATTTTCGTCGGCGGCACCGGCACCGTCGGGGGCACGGTGACGATCTGGGCCTTCACGGGCGGCATCACCAATACGGGGCTGATCGCAGCCGCGACCGGCATCAAGATCGACGTGAACGTGCAGAGCTTCAGCGGTGCGATCGCCAATGCGGGCACCATTTCGGGCACGGGCGGCATCGCAATCGACGTGAGCGACGCCGACAACGCCATCACCATCAATCAGACGGCGGGGCTCATCTCCGGCGCGATCAAGCTCTCGGCGCACGCCGATGTGCTCAACATCACGGGCGGCACGCTCGCGGGCGATATCGTCGGCACCGGCTCGAGCGATACCGTCAACTTTGCGCCAGGTGCGGGCAACACGTTCACCTACGCGAACAATTTCATCGGCATCAACCAGGTCAACGTCAACTCGGGCACGCTGGTGCTCACTGGCAACAATGCCGCGACCGCGATGACGGTCAGCAATGGCGGCACGCTCGCCGGCACCGGCACGATCGCGTCCGCGCTGAGCATCGCCAACGGCGGCACGCTTTTGCCGGGCACGCCCGGCACCGCCGGCACGACGCTGCATGTCAGCGGCACCATCACGTTCGCGTCCGGCGCGATCTATCTCGACACCATCAATGCCGGCACCGCGAGCAAGACCGCGGTCACCGGCACCGCGACGCTCGGCGGCGCGACCGTTCAGCTTGCCTCCGGCAGCGCCGTGACGATCGGCGCCAAGTACACGATCCTGACCGACACCGGCGGCGGCCTCGGCGGTAGCAACACGTTCGCGGGCGGTATCACGTTCAACCGCTTCAACGGCGCGCTGAGCTACGACGCCGACGACGTCTTCCTCACCTTCACGACGCCGCCACCCCCGCGCCTCGTCTCGCTGCTGCCGCCGGGCGTGTCCGGCAACATCGCCACCGTCGCGCAGGCGATCGACACCTTCGTCAGCGGCGGCGGCACGCTGCCGTCGGGTTTGCAGAACCTGTTCAGCCAGTCCGGCCCGCAGCTCGCGAGCACGCTTGCGCAGCTCGACGGCGAGGTCGCGGCCGACGCGCGGACCGGCGCCTTCAGTCTGATGACGAGCTTCCTCGCGCTGCTGCTCGACGGATCAATCGAGGGCCGCGGCGATACGGGCGGCGGCGCGACGAGCTTCGCGGTGCAGGACGAGCCCGCGCTGCCGCCCGCCGTCCAGCGCGCCTACGCGTCGGCGCTCAAGCCGCCGCCCACGACCTTCGACCAGCGCTGGGGCATCTGGGGCACCGGGTTCGGCGGCACCAACCGCACCGACGGCAATGCGACGCTCGGCACCAGCACCGTGACGGCGCGCGACTACGGCTTTGCGGCCGGCGGCGACTACCACGTCTCGCCCGACACCGTGCTCGGCTTCTCGCTCGCCGGCGCCGGCACCAACTGGGGCCTCGCGCAATCGCCCGGGACCGGGCGCAGCGACGCCTTCATTGCCGGCGCCTACGGCACCACTCATGCGGGCCCAGCCTATCTCGGCGTCGCGCTCGCGTTCGCGGATCACTGGTTCACCACCAACCGCACGCTCTTGGGCGACCGGCTCACCGCACGCTTCAACGGCCAGAGCGCCGGCGCGCGGCTCGAGGGCGGCTACCGGATCGCGCTGCCGGTCGCCGGCACGATCTTCGGCTTCACGCCCTATGCGGCCGCGCAGGCGCAATGGTTCCGCACACCAAGCTACAGCGAAACCGATCTGACCGGCGGCGGCCTCGGGATTACCTACGGCGCGCAGACCGCGCACGACATGCGCGGCGAGGTCGGCATGCGCTTCGATGACATCGCGGCGCTCGGCGACATGCCGCTGATCCTGCGCGCCCGCGCCGCCTGGGCGCACGATTGGGCGAGCAGCACGCCGCTCAATGCCGCGTTCGTCGCCCTGCCCGGCTCGGCCTTCACGGTCAACGGCGCGGCGCTGCCGGTGAATTCGGCGCTGACCACCGCCAGCGCCGAGCTGCGCTTCTCGCCGCAATGGTCGTTCGTCGCCAAGTTCGACGGCGAATTCGCGTCGACCGCGCAGACTTATGCGGGGACCGGCACGTTGCGCTACCGGTGGTGAGGAGCGTGTCGGCGCGCCCGGGCAGCAGCTGATAGGCGCGGAACTGATAGACCGGCACCGCGCTCGCGGCGCACGCCAACCGCAAGAGCAGCGCGAACAGCATCCTGACGCGGTCTGACGCGATCCGGATCGCGAGCGCGATCAGCGCCGCGGCAACGACGAGGCCGACGAGCCATTGCGAGCGAGCCGCGTCCAGGTCGACACCAAGATCGTGTGGATGAAGCTGCAGTTGCTCGCCGAAGGCGGCCGCCGCGCCTCCGCACAGCTATGGTCGAAGGCCGCATAGCGGGGTGAGCGGCTCCGCCACCCAGCGCATGATCACATTGACCAGGTGGCGGCGAAGCCACCCACCCTACCGACCGCTAATGCTTGTCAAGCTGCAGCCATCGTCGAACCGTGGCCCAGCTCGTCTGCTCGTCATCCTTCTGCTTCTTGCAGCCTTCCCCGCCTTGGTGCTGTTTGCAACGCGTGCTTGACGGCGTCGCCTCATTGGCGACGACGACCGGCTGAATAATCGGATGCGGCGTCCGTCTGGCCTGAACGGCTGCCGTCGTGGATGAGCTCGCGTTGGCTGTCAGCGTGTTGCTCGGCGCGTGCGTGTGCGCCTGAGGCGTCACCGGCCGAACAAACGTTGTGTGCGGGACGATGACGACGTGCGTCGGCGGCGGGACATACACGTGCACCGGCGTATACGTTACGCAGCATGCCGCGAGGGCCCCATCCGAAAGGCCGATGACAAGAAGCAAAAGTGCCCAACAAGGCCCCAGAAACCAGCGCATCCTAACCCCCCTTGCATTACGTTTCACCATGCAGTTGCGATAACGCGCAATCGCCCCTCAACGGCGCGTTAGCTTGACATGCATGTGGAGGTAGAATTACGCAAACGCTGAGCACAAAGCAACTGATCATCCGAGAAAGCTTTGCGCATGCGATAAGAGGGGTTCCCTCGGAAATTCACATTTATGGATCATATTCGTAGATGATTGAGCGAGCCGATTTTCCATCCGGCTCCGCCGTGGCGCGGAACTTCAAGTCAAAATTGGCAGACCGAGGTCGGTCATCGCGATTGCACAACTGACCCATGATGGCCGGAGTCGCAGCATCGTGGCGCAAAGGTTGGGCTTGGTCGCGCGATCGGCCAACGACGCGCGGAGGCTATGCGGCGCCGCCGCGGCGCTCCATGTCGCTCGGTGTGGCGAGATGCCGGGTGCAATTGACCAGGCTTGCGGCGTGCGGCGCATCCTCATGCAGCACGGTGACGCTGGTATTGTCGAAGCGCTCCGGCGCCGCAACACCCGCGGGCAGCCGCGCGTGCCGTTCGACGACGGCCCGGCAAACGAGGCCGTGCGTCATCACCACCAGCGTGCCGTTCAGGCTGCCGCGGCGACGCACGATGAACGCGAATGCCTCGGCGACGCGGGCGTGAAACGCCGGCCAGTCCTCGCCGCCGGGCGGCGCGAAATCGGGCCCGAACGGGTCTTCGTCCAGCGCCGCATAGGGCAGCCCGCGCAGGTCGCCGAAATTGCGCTCCTGCAGCAGCGGGTTTTCCTCGATCGCGATTCCCGAGTGGGCGGCGAGCGGCGCCGCCGTCATGCGCGCCCGCATCAGGTCGCTGCAGACGATATGAACGAAACCATGCGCCGCGAGGCGCCCGGCGAGCGCATCCGCCTGGCGCATTCCGCGCGCGTTGAGCGGCACCTCGGGGCGCTGCAGGATGCGCGCCGCGTTGCCGTCGGTCTCGCCATGCCGCACGAGCAGAATCGTCATGCCGCCTGATTAGCAACGTTAGCGAACTCGCGCATTCGTAAAGTCAGTTGATTGACGGCCGCCGGGAACGCGGGCTGGTTCCCTTGTCGATCTCGTCCGCGACCTGGTTCCAGACGTCATGACCCTTGACGTCGCCACATTTGCGCAGCGCCTTTGCTTTCGCCCTCACCTTCCCGCTCGCGCCCCCGCCGAACCGTGCGCGGCAGTAGCGCGCGAACATCACAACGGCTTCATCTGATGTGATCCACATGGAAAACTCCGGTCGGGTTGCGGTGATAGGGAACAACGCACGGAACCATGGATAGTGCCCGGGAACATCGATCACTTTGACTCAGGACAAATGCCTCGGCCTCAGGCGAGGATCCGTCAGACCAACGGATCATAGCGCGGTCTGCGAGCATAACGCAATCTGCACACGCCCTGATCGCATGCCGGCGACGTTCGTCGCCGCGATGCGGCTTGCACTGCCCTTTTGCGTGCGCCATGACCGTGCACCATAATCGTGCGCCGTGCCGCCAGCGGGTGATGCATCAGCTTCGTGCGGACGGCGACGTATGCTTTTTCGGGAGAAGAAAAAATGAGGGGTCTGCAGCGGCGGCAATTTCTGCGTCTCGCAGCCGGCGTTGCGGCGGTGCCGGCGCTCGCGCGCATCGCGCGCGCCGAAACCTATCCGACGCGGCCGGTGCGGCTGATGGTCGGCTTCGCGCCCGGCGGCGGTACCGACGTGATGGCGCGCGCGATCCAGCCCGGCCTTTCGGAGCGACTCGGCCAGCCGATCGTGATCGAGAACCGGCCGGGTGCCGGCACCAATATCGCCACCGAGGCGGTCGTCCGTGCAACGCCCGACGGCTACACGCTACTGGCCGCGAGCCTCGCCAATGCGGGCAACGCAACGCTCTATGGCGATCTCAAGTTCAACTTCATCCGTGACACGGTGCCGATCGCCGGCATCGCGCTCGACCCCTTCGTGCTCGAGGTTACGCCCTCACTGCCGGTGAAGACCATCCCGGAGCTCATCGCCTACGCCAAAGCGCATCCCGGCAAGGTGCTGTTCGGCTCGGGCGGCATCGGCTCCGGCAACCAGCTCACCGCCGAGATGTTCAAGATGATGGCCGGCATCGACATCGTGCACGTGCCCTATCGCGGCGCCGGCCCCGCCATGGTCGACCTGATGGCCGGCCAGGTGCAGATGATGTTCAACACCATGTCGGCCTCGCTCGGGCACGTCAAAGGCGGCAAGATTCGCGCGCTCGGCGTTGCGACCAAGACCGCGCAGGCGGCGCTGCCCGACGTGCCGACCGTCGCGGCGTCCGTGCCCGGCTACGAGGCGAGCTTCTGGACCGGCATCGCGGGGCCGAAAGGCACGCCGGCGGAAGTCGTCGACAAGGTCAACAAGGACGTGAATGCCTCGCTCGCCGATGCGAAGCTCAAGTCCCGCCTCGACGAATGGGGCGCGACCGCGCTCACCGGCTCGCCCGCCGATTTCGGCAAGTTCGTCGCCGACGAAACCGAGAAATGGGGCAAGGTCATCCGCACCGCCAACATCAAGGCAGAGTGAGGCTTACTGACGCGCACCGACGTTCCACGTCATGCCCGCGAAAGCGGGCATCCACGTCTTCCTTTGTCGCCTGGGCAAAGACGTGGATGGCCGGGACAAGCCCGGCCATGACGAACTACTGTTTGTCATGACCAGCTCACCCTCCCCGCTCCTCCCCGACGCGACCCGCGCGCTCGCATCGTTCGCGGCCGAGACGCCGGATCGCGCCATCCCGGCCGACGTCATCGAGCGTGTCAAGCTCAGCTTCCTCGACGGGCTCGGCGTCTGCCTGCGCGGCACCACGTTTCCCTGGACGCAGATGGTGCGCGAGGTCGTGCAGGCCGAGGGCGGCAACGCCGTGGCCTCGCTGTGGGGCACCGGCGCGCGCACGTCGCTCACCAATGCGGTGCTGTTCAACGGCACCGCCGGGCACGCGTTCGAGATGGACGATATCCACAAGGAGTCGATCATCCATCCGAACTCGCTCGCCGTACCGGTCGCGCTCGCGCTCGCCGAAGCGAATCCGTCGCTGTCCGGCCGCGACATCGTCACCGCGCTCACGCTCGGCTACGAGGTCGGGCTGCGCATCGGAAATGCGGCGACGACGGCGCTCTTTCTCAACGGCTTCCATCCCCAGGGAACATCGGGCGCCTTCGTTGCCGCCGCGGCCGCCGGGCGGCTCCTGCGCCTCGACGCCGACAAGATGCAGCATGCGCTCGGCATCGCCGGATCGCTCGGCGCCGGCCTGATGGCGGCGCAGGAAGGCGCCATGGTGAAGCGCCTGCACGCCGGGCGCGCGGCGCAAGGCGGGATGCTCGCCGCACTGCTGGCGCAACGCGGCTTCACCGGCATCGCCGATATCGTCGAAGCCGGCTATGGCGGCTTCTTGAGCTCGCTCGCGCGGACGCCCAATCCGGCGCGCCTGCTCGACGGCCTCGGCGAGGATTGGGAAGCCGGCAAGATCGGCTTCAAGATGTATCCGAACGTCACCAGCATCCACGCCGCACTCGACGGTCTGCGCGCGATCCTCACCGAGGAAAACGTGACAGCGCCGCAGATCAAGGAAATCAACGTCGGCTGCGGCCACATGACCTTCGTGCACACCGCGTGGGATTATCGCCCGGTCGGCACCACGGCGGCACAGATGAACATGTACTACGGCCTGAGCGTCATGGCGCAGCGCCGCAACGTCACCGCCGCCGACTATGCCGACGACGTCATTGCCGACCGCGACATTCTCGCCCTCATGCCGCGCATCAAGATCGCGGTCGACCCCGAGATCGAAAGCCGCGGGCCCGCCTTTCGCCACGCCGCCCGCGTCGCCGTCGCGACCAGCGACGGCCAAACCTTTGCCCGCGACGTCTGGCACCGCCGCGGCAGCCCGGAAAATCCCGTGCGCCGCCAGGAGGTCGAGGAAAAATTCGCCGCGAACGTGCGCGGGCTTCTCGACGCCGAGCCCGCCGCACGGCTGCAATCGCTCGCCGCGCAGCTCGATGCCCTGCCCGAGGCCAGCGAGCTCGTCGCCATCATGGCGGCCCCCTTCGCGCCGGCGCCTGCGCTTTAGCTTCCCCGCGCAAACAGCCGCTGCGACGCGAGCCGCGCGCCGTCGCGCAGGCTCGTGAGCTTCGCCCACACCACGTCCTCGGCGACGCGGCCCCAGCCGGCGGAGGTGTCGAAGCCGCAGTCGGTGCCGGCCAGCACGCGCGTCGGATCGCCGACGACCGCGGCGACACGCTCGATGCGGTCGGCGACGACCTCCGGGTGCTCGATGAAATTGGTCAGGCTGTCGATCACGCCGGCCACCAGGAGTTGGTCGTGCGCGAGCGGATGCTTGGCGAAGCCGCGAAATTCGTGCGCATGGCGCGGATTGGCGAAGGGCAGCACGAAGCCGCCGACATGGGCCTGCTGCAGGACCGGAAGGATATCCTCAAGCGGCACGTCGCAATCGTGCGGCGATTCCGAGTTGCCCCAGCACACGTGCAGGCGCACGCGGTCGCGCGGCACGTTGGCGAGCGCCTGGTTGATGGTCGCGACCACCAGCTCGACGAAGGCGACGAAATCGCCGAGCGGCCGGTCCTTGTAGGTGATGTGGCGCTCAAGCGCGAGGTCGGGCGCATCGATCTGCAGCAGCAGCCCGTTGTCGACGATCGCCTCGTACTCGACCTGCAGCGCGCGGCCGAGCGCCGCAAGATAGCTCGCCAGCGTGTCGTAATGCTCGTTGCGCACCGCCGTGGCCAGGATGCCGGGCGACGGCGCGCTCATGAAGGGCTCGACGAAAACGCCGGGGTTGTCTGCCAGCATTGCTTGAAAATCGCGGCACTCGTCGTTGATCGCGCGCGCGTCGAGATAGCGCACCTCGCCGATCGCCTTGGGCAGGCCGCCGAGCGCCGAGACCTGCGTCCGGCTCGCGTGCTGCTCGGTCCACATGCGCTTGAACTCCGGATAACGGTCGACGTCGGCGCGCGAGGGCCGCTCCCAGCTGCCGCCGAGCCCGCTGAGCCGCGCCTTGAGATAGAGGAAGAACGAGTCGCGCTGCTGCTCGCCGTTGTTGCCGACGTCGATGCCGGCGCCCTGCTGCTTGCGCACCACCGCCTTGACGGCTTCAAGCCCCGCACGCTCGATCGCGGCCGCGTCGACCGCCTCGCCGCGCGCGCGCAAGGCATAGAGCCGGGTGAGCTCGCGCGGCCGCGGCAGGCTGCCGGTGTGAGTGGTCAAGATGCGAGAGGTGCTGCGCTGCATGGTCTCGTTCCCGTCATCTCGACAGATGGTACGGCAGCCAGAGCGCGAGATCGGGCCACAGGATCACCAAGGCCAGGACCACGAACATCGTCAAGTGAAAAGGAATCGTGCCGAGGATCACCTCGCTCAGCTTGCCTTCCCAGATGCTCTGGATCACGAACAGGTTGATGCCGATCGGCGGCGAGATCTGGCCGAGCTCAACGAACAGCACGAGCACGACGCCGAACAGGAGCGGGTCGATGCCGTAGCTCGGCAGGACCGGAAAGATCAGCGGCACCGTGATCACGATCATGCCGAGGCTTTCGATCAGGCAGCCGAGCACGGTGTAGAGCAGGAAAAGCACGAAAAAGAATTCGAGCCGCGTCAGGTGCAGGCCGACGACGAAGGCGGTCACCTTCTCGCCGACGCCCGCGAAGCTGATCGCGTAGGAGAAGATATAGGCCGTGAAGATGATGAACAGGATGTTGCCGGAAAAGCGGATCGTGCTGTTCATCGCGGCGAGCACGCCGCTTGGCGTGAGATTGCCGAACACGGCGCCGAGCAGGATCGCGAGGCTGCAGCCGATCGTCGCGCCCTCGGTGGTGGTGACGAGGCCCGCATAGATGCCGCCGAGCGTGCCGCCGATCAACAGCGCGAACGGCAGCACGTCGATGAGCGCGACCATCAGCTCGCGCAGCGAGCGCAGCCCGGCCTCGCGCGGCGCCACGCCCGGCACGACAAGCGCGTGGACGCCGATATAGGCCATGAACGCCGCCGTCATGATCAGGCCGGGCACGAGGCCGGCCATGAACAATTTCGGCACCGAGGTTTCCGTGAACGTGCCGTAGACGATCATGCCGAAGCTCGGCGGCAGCAGGATGCCGAGCGTGCCGCCGGCCGCGAGCGACCCGACGGCGAGGCGCCGGTCGTAGTTGCGGCGCAGAAGCTGCGGCAGCGCCACGCCGCCGATCGACGCCGCCGTCGCGATGCTCGACCCGCTCACCGAGGCGAAGATCGCGCAGCCCGCGATGTTGGTCTGCAGCAGGCCGCCGGGCAGCCGCGCCACGAGCTTTGCGAGGCCGCCGTAGATGCGGCTGCTCAGTCCGCTGACGCGCAGGATCTCCGCCATCAGCATGAACAGCGGCACGCAGGTGAGCACGAAGCTGTTCATGCTACCCCAGCTCACCAGTCCCAGGCTGTTGAGGCTCGGCAGTCCGCCCTGCAGCAGAAGATAGAGCATCGCCGGCACCGCGATCGCGAACGGAACGGCCATGCCGCAGGCAAGCAGCACGAGGAAGAACGCGAACGTGACGACGATCTGGACGTCAGGGCTCACCGGCGCCCTCCGTCATCTGGATTGGCGCATGTCCTTGTCGGCGAACCGGTGCCCACTTCGCCGGGACATGCGCTGCCGCCCGTCCGCAGCCGTGCGATATCCGCCACAAGCGTGCGCAGCATGCTCAAGCACAGCGCGGCTGCGCCGAGCAGCATCGCGGCCTGCGGGATCCACAGCGGCGTCGCGAGATAAGTCGGCGCGCGATCGCCGAAGCGGAACGAGGCGAGCTCAAAGCGCGCGAGCTGCCACAGCAGCAACGCGCAGAACGCGAACGAGAGCAGATCGAAGATCACATGGGACACCGCGCGCCAGAATGGCGAGAGGCGCGACTGCACCAGCTCGACGCGGTGGAAGCTCTCGCTGATCTGGCAGACCGGCAGGCTGACGAAGGCAATCACCACCAAGAGGTAGCCACCGAGCTCGTCGGAAATCTCGAAGGAGAAATTGAGCAGCCAGCGCGTCACGATGTCGACGCCGACCACCACCAGCATCACGATCAGCGCGGCAATGCAGGCGAGCCGGCAGATGCGTTCAACGAAGCTTTCCGCGAGCCGGTGCACGGAGGGGCGGCCGCGCGCCTCGCCCTCTCCGGTCTGTGCCATGGCGATCTGCCGCTGCTAGCGCCCGAGCGCGGCCCGCACCTTGGCCAGGGCCTCGACGATCTCCGGCCCGCGCGACTTTGCCCATTCGTCCCAATAGGGCGTCATGGCCGCGATCGCGCGCGCCCTGTCCGGCGCGGTCGCCTGCGTGAAGGTGTAGCCGGCGGCGGTCAACACCTCGACCGATTGCGATTCTTCCTTCTTCAACGTCTCCTGGTCCCAGCGCGCGCTGTCGTCGGCAACCTGGCGCAGCTTGGCCTGCAGGTCGGGCGTGAGCTTGTTGTAGGCTTCCGTGTTGACGATGAAGTAGGAGTTGTTGACGTTGACGATCAGCACGTAGCCGTATTTGAGCAGGTCCTTCCACAGCACCGCGCCGACGCCGGCCGTGAAGACGCCGTCGACCACGCCGCGGTCGAGCGCCGAGGGCACTTCCGGCGCGCTCATCGTGATCGAGGTGCCGCCGAAGCGGCGCACGAGCTCGCCCTGCTCGGGCTGCGCGACGCGCAGCTTGAGGCCCTTGATGTCGTCGAGCGAGGCGATCTTCTTGCGCCCCCAGATGAACTGCAGCGGATAAGTGTAGGACGCGAGCAGCGTCGAGCCCTTCGCGGCGTACTGCTTGGCGATATACGGCTTGAGCACCGCGTCCGCCTTGGCGAAATCGTCGTACGACTGAATCAGCATCGGCAGCCGCAGGATGCCGGCGACCGGGATGTTGCCCGAGTTGAACAGGTCGTCGCCGACCTGCACGACATTCTGGCCCACCGCCTGGGTGATGTTGCTCGCGCTGATCTGCAGGGTGCCGGCGAGATGCAGCCGAACCTTGAGGGCGCCGTTCGTCGCCTTGTCGATCTCCTCGGTGAACCGCTGGGCGCCGCGCGAGGTGCCGAAATTCGGCGCCGACTGGTGCATGTAGAAATTCCACTCCTGCGCCGCGGCCGGCCCGCCGGAAAGAAGCGCGAGCGACAGACCGAGCGCCGCCGCAATGGACATAGGCTTGGGATGTGTCTTGGGATGTGTCTTGGGATTTTGCGCGATCATGCCGGCTCCCCCTCGACGCGCTCGCCCAGACGCTCGCGAGCGCCGATTTTTCTATCTTTGCGCGAATTTTTTAGCGCAATATTCTGCGCCGAGCCTACGGACACATCATTTTGCTGTCAACGCGCGCGTCCGCCGCCGCGGGCTCGTCTGCGGCGTGCAGCACGTGCAGCGTGGGCAAGCTTCCACTTGCCCACCGTTTCGCGCATTGCGAGGGCAGCTCAGCGCGTCGTGCAGACCCAGCGCGCGATGCTGCAGTCGCTTGCATGCTTGCGGCAGCCGCCCATCGCAATCGATTCCGCCGCGCCGCGACTCGTCGACCAACCGGTGCCGTAGCTGTGATCGGAGGACGTCGCGATCGCGCCGCAGGCGTTCCTGAACCAAATGACGGACGCGCAACCGGAACCGCATGCGGACTGGGCGTTGTTCTCGGCAGCGCCGCGCGAGCCG
>DATBZM010000333.1:0-14866 GCA_036513175.1 Xanthobacteraceae bacterium
CGACCAGACGAAGCCTGCCGTCGTGCTCGCGGCCGCCGCCGCGACGCCGGGCGATTTTGCCCGCCGGCTGCGCGTATGCGAAGCCAATCTCTATATCGCGGAATATCAGCTGATAAAGAACGACGCCGCGGCGGCGCGCCCGCTCCTGCAGGCCGCGGTCGACGGCTGCCCGGCCGGCGTGCCCGAGGGCGCGCTCGCGCGGGCGGAGTTGCAGCGCGCGGGCGCGCATTAGAGGACGCAAACCCCCTCCCCAACCACGGCGACAAACCCGATGCCAACCGCTCGTGACAGTCTTTACACGACCATATGGGAACATACCGGAGCGTCGAACGCCATGTCGCAAGATCCCTGAGCTGGCCTCGAAATCGTAACCTCCCTCCCCAACCAGCGACGAGCCCCATGGTCTTTCCCCTTTACGACGAACAGGCGCGCAAGCGCGTATCGCAACCCTACGTGACGTGGGGCCTCGTCGCCCTCAACGTCGCGGTCTTCATCGCCGAGGTCGCCAATCCGGGCGCGACGCAGCAGAAGTTCGTGCACATGTTCGGCTTCACGCCGGCGATTCTCGCCGGCGACGCGCCCAACCTGGGCCCGCTGCCAGTGCTGCTCACGCCGCTCACCGACATGTTCATCCATCTCGGCTGGGATCATCTGCTCGGCAACATGCTGTTCCTCTTGATCTTCGGCGACAACGTCGAGGATGCGCTCGGCCACCTGCGCTATCTCGCGTTCTACGTCGCCTGCAGCTTTGCGAGCGACCTCGCCTATTTTGCCTCGAGCATGCATTCGACCGTACCCGCGGTCGGCGCCTCGGGCGCGATCTCGGGCGTGGTCGCGGCTTACGTGATGATCCGGCCCTGCGCCAAGGTCGAGGTGCTGATCGGAATCATCCCGGTCGCGCTGTCCGCCTACTGGGTGATCGGGCTGTTCGCGCTCACGCAATTTTGGAACGTGATCGCGCACACCGCGGACGGCGTCGCCTACTGGGCGCATATCGGCGGCTTGATTGCGGGTGCGTGCCTCCTGCCGCTGCTGCGGCATCGCGACGTGGTGCTGTTCGAATGCGTGCGCTCGGCCGACGCGACCTGACGCCCAGGGGCGATCGGACCCCGAATCGAAAGGAAACGGCTTCATGGATGAACAAAAGGACGCGGGCCCGGATCGTGGCCTGTTGGATCTCCGCGGGCTTTTCCTCCTCTTCATCGGCTTGGCCGGAGGCTTGGTGTTCTACGCGAACGATCGCGACGCAACGCGCGCCGCCGTATGGTTCGTCATGTTCTGCGGCGGCGGCATCGCCCTGATCGCCCGCGCGTTCAAGCGGAAGAAGCCCGCCGGCCTCATCGTGGCGCTATCGAGCGTCGCCGCTGCGATCCTCCTCTATACGGGCGAGACCGACAATCTCACCGGGGCGATCATCCTGGCTCTCGTCGGCGTGGGAGGCGGAGCATACCTGATGCTGCCGCCTTCGCCGCCCACGGACGATCCGCCGGAGCGCTTTCGCGATTGAGGTTCGGCAATGGCCGATCGCCGCCGAGCGCGGCATCCGGCGCGAGCTCGCGAACGGGCGTCTCAAAACGAGCGCTTACTTGTAGTACGACGCGCCGCAGCCCTGATGGCCGACGATGGTGATGTATGCCTGCTTCGGCACCGGCTCGCGCGAGCCCGGTCGCAGGGCGTTGTAGTCGACCGTGACGATCGTTCCCGGCTTGTTGGCGTCGAAGATGCGCTGGCCGAGCGGCGAGCCGTCCTTCTCGCGCAGCGTGCGGATGTCCCGGCCGAGCATGGCGCGGTTGACGTGCGCTGTGAACTTGCCGTCGGTGGTGTCGTAGCAGAACACGTAGAGATCGCGGTCGATGAAGCCGCCGGTGGGGCTCATGAACTTGGCAAGCGCCTCCCCCTCGTCGGCCATGAGCGCGGCGACCGCCTTTTCCAGCATGGCCTGGGCCTCGCCGGCAGTGACGTTCTGCGCCATGGCGCCCGTCATGCCGAGCCATACGAATGCCGTCGCGAGGCCGACGATACGAAGTGCGGTTCTCAAGCGCTTCTCTCCTTCTTTCCGCCCCCGGACGTCAAAGCCTGAACCGGCTGACCGCTTCGACGAACCCGTCGAGGTAACGCACTCGCGGCATCCTCGCGCGGCGGCCGCTCCGCTGACAAGACCCGTTTGGGTCCTGGCGCGATCCTCTCTGCGATCGCCAACGCTCCTGTCGATAACGCGCGCGACGATCACTGCATCTTTCGCATACGCGATCGAATCCAGTCGGCGTAATAGTCGAGCCGCACCAGGAAGAACGGGTCCGAGCAACCCGTCGCCGCGGCGCCCGTGCGGTCGCCATTTCCCCAGGTCACGAGCCCGATGGCGAGCGGGTGGCCGCGCACGAGGCGGATCGGCTCGGCCGGCGCCTCACGCGACCAGGTGCGCGCAACCAGGAAGGCGGGGCCGCCCGAGTCGCCGTGACAAATGCCGTGCGGTCCGCCGGCCAATCCAATCTCTTCGGTGCCGAGCTGCCGCGGCCTGTAAAGTCCCTTCGGGTCAACGCCCTTCCATACGGCGTCGGGCGCCACCGCACTCGCCCGCAGCCTGTGCAACATCTCGCCTTTCGGCGCGGCGCCGAACCCGTAGACATCCATCCACACCAAGGGCCACGAGCGCGCCCGCGGCACGCAGCAGACGACATAGTCGTTGGTGATCGTGGGCAGCTCCGCGCCGAGCGCGCCGGACGGATGCGTGCCTTCGATGCGAATCAGGGCGATGTCTTCCGAGTTGATGATGTATTCGCCGGTGTTCGTGAACAGCTTGAGGAAGTTTTCGTGGATCACGAGCCCGGTGACCCGCCGGTCCGCGGCGTCCGGCTGCTTGAGGCCGCGCCCATAGGTGACCGTCACGTCCTGCGGCGCGATGGTCCCAGTGAAATCCTTGTTCATCAGGCAATGCGCACTGGTGATGACGTAGCTCTCGCCATAGACGAGCCCCGTGCACGAGCCGTCCTTCCGGCTCACGATCACGGTCGCCCGTCCGCCCGGATCGTCGGCCGCGACCTCGACGCCGCCGACGATCGCGCGCGCAGCGGTCGCGGCGAGGGTCGCAATGAGGCCAATCGCGAAACCGGCGGATTTCATGTTCCCCCACCCGATGTGATGCGGATGTCATAGGGCTCTGCCGCCGGCAGCAGAAGACCCGAGTGGGTGCAAGTGGGTGCAAGTTAGTGTGAGTGGGTCTGAACGGTCCGGCCTGCCGCCGCGCCCTCCCGGGCCGGCATGGTACTGTCGAAAGCACCGGTTGCTTCGGCCGTGCATCTTGCGTTTCCCTCAGTCCCACCCTCATCCTGAGGAGCCTCGCGCGTCTTCGCGCGAGGCGTCTCGAAGGACGAGGGTGGCCGAGGTAGTGCGGCTCTGGCAGGACAAGCGGCCCATGGTTCGAGACGCCTGGCCTCGGCCAGGCTCCTCACCATGAGGTTTCTCGTGAGGCATGGAAGAGGCAGGAAATGAGAGGGAGGAATTAGTGACAAGATCGCCGTTCTTGCTTGCGCTTGCGGGCGCTATCGTCGCACTCGCCGCGCCCACCTTTGCGGCCGACATTCCGGACGCCTGCAGCAGCTACCAGGCCGCAGTCACCGGCGGGCCGCTTCCGCCGCCATCCTCCGATACGGTCGTCATCCGCTGGCTCGGCAATGCCAATTTCGAGTTCGCCTACAAGGGCAGGGTCTACCTGTTCGACGCCTATTTCGACCGCACGCCGCGCAGCCATCCGATCGGATTTGCGGCCGCCGACGTCAAGAAGGCCGAGGCGATCTTCGTCTCGCACGCGCATTTCGATCACATATCCGATATCGGCCCGGTGGCGCAGCGGACCGGGGCGCCCGTCATCGGCGCGCCGATCACGATCGAGACGGCAAGGAAGCTCGGCGTGCCGGACGCACAGCTCGTCGTCGCCAAGGGCGGCGAGAGCATGCGGTTCGGCGACGCGACCGTCGAGATCGCGCTGGCGCAGCATTCGACCATCCAGCCCGGCCTCACCGACATCTATGCGAGCCTCTACAAGAACGATGCGCCTCCTTATTCGGACGAGGAGATCAAAGAGCTTGCGCGCATCCGCGCGCGCGGAACGTTCGATCCCAAGGTGATCACCGAAGGCACGCTCGCCTATGCGCTCGTCTTTCCATCCGGCTTCAAGGCCGTGCTCATCGGCAGCGCCGGGCCGATCACGCCGGGCGTGCGCGCGCTTGCCGACAAGCTCGGGCCGGTCGATGTCGCGATCGTCGCCTACCAGGTGCATGCGGTCGCCGATACGCAGATCGACTATACGTGGCCGTTCATCGAGCTGTTCAAGCCAAGGCTCTTCCTGCCCGCGCACCACGATGCGGCGCCGCCCGCCTGGGTCGATCTCGGCCTCGAGCCCCTGTTCGACCGGATCAGGGCGCGCATGCCGCAAACGGCCTTCCTCGCCCCGCTCTACCGTTCGCCGATCTGCGTCGCCGGCGCCGGCCCCGACAAGGGCAAGGTCGTCTCGTTCAAGTACTGAAATCGCCGCTCATCCCGCCCGTCATGGATCCGTCACAAGACATTCGCAGAGGCTTCACGCGCGGTTCGCAGACTGCCCGCTCTGAACGCAGGGTGGGGACACGATGGCTGACATTGCTTTGCCGGGCTCGATCGAGCCGGCACGACGCGGACCCAAGCTCGACGGCGCCTTCAATCCGCTGATGGGGATCATCTTCGGCGGCGTGGTCGCCGCCGCGCTGTTGTTCGCGGCCTACAGCATCTACGTCGACATCAATGCGGCCGGCACGAAAATCTCCAATTTTCTGCCGTTTCTTCTGCTGTTCGCCGCCCTGCTGATCGCGCTCGGCTTCGAGTTCGTCAACGGCTTCCACGACACCGCAAATGCGGTCGCGACCGTCATCTACACGCGCTCGCTGCCGGCGCCCATCGCGGTTGTGTGGTCCGGCCTGTGGAACCTCGGGGGCGTGCTGTGGTCGTCCGGCCTGGTCGCTTTCACCATCGTTTCGCTCCTGCCGGTCGAGCTCATCCTGCAGGTCGGCAGCAGCGCCGGCTTTGCCATGGTGTTTGCGCTGCTGGTCGCCGCGATCATCTGGAACCTCGGCACCTGGTATCTCGGTCTTCCGGCGTCCAGCTCGCACACGCTGATCGGCTCGGTGATCGGTGTCGGCGTCACCAATGCGCTGCTGCACGGCCGCAGCGGCACCGCGGGCGTCGACTGGGGCCAGGCGACCTCGATCGCCAAGGCGCTGCTGCTCTCGCCGATCTTCGGCTTCGTGCTTGCCGGCGTGCTGCTGCTCGTCGTCAAGTTCATCATCCGCAATCAGGACCTCTACGCCGAGCCGAAGGGCGATGCGCCGCCGCCGTGGTGGATTCGCGGCATTCTGATCATCACCTGCACGCTGGTGAGCTTCTTCCACGGCTCCAACGACGGCCAGAAGGGCATGGGCCTGATCATGCTGATCCTGATCGGTACCGTGCCGACCGCCTATGCGCTCAACCGCGCCATGCCGGCCGACCAGGTCGCCCAGTTCTCGACCGCCTCGCAGGCCGCAAGCGCGGTGGCAAGCGCCAAAGGCAACGGCGTCGCGTTCACCGCCGATCCGCGTCCGGTGATCACCGCCTATGTGGCGCAGCATCAGATCGAGCCGACCACCCTGCCGGCGCTCGCCGCGCTGGTGAACGACATCTCCAAGCAGGTGAGCCAGTACGGCTCGATCGCCCGCATGCCGGTCGACAAGGTCGGTAATACCCGCAACGACATGTACCTCGCGTCCGAGGCGATCCGCTTCCTCGTCGCCGACAAGCAGAGCGATCTCGCGGCGGACGACATCGCCAAGCTCGGCGCCTACAAGAAATCGCTCGATAGTGCCACCAAGTTCATTCCGCGCTGGGTCAAGATCGTGGTCGCGATCTCGCTCGGGCTCGGCACCATGGTGGGCTGGCGGCGTATCGTCGTCACGGTCGGCGAGAAGATCGGCAAGACGCACCTGACCTACGCGCAGGGCGCCTGCGCCGAGATCACGGCGGCCGCGACGATCGCGGCGGCCGACGGCTTCGGCCTGCCGGTGTCGACCACTCACGTGCTCTCGTCCGGCATTGCCGGCACCATGGCGGCCAACGGCTCCGGCCTGCAGGTCGCGACCATTCGCAACATCGTCATGGCCTGGGTGCTGACGCTGCCGGCCGCCATGATCCTCTCCGGCACGCTCTATCTCATCTTCTCGCACCTGTTCTGAGCTTGTCCGCGGCTGCGTAACCGCCGCACCTTGGACGTCGCGCGCCCCCCGCGCGACGTCCTTTTTTTGCGCGCGCCAATCGGCCTTCGTGTCCCTGGCATGGACAGCGCGTCCGGCATCAGCGTAGAAAGCGGCGGCTTCCAGCGCATGTCCCGGCGAAAGCCTGCCCCCGACCCGATCGGGGGTGGCCACCGGTTCGCCGACAAGGACATGCGCCAATGCATGAATCGGCTTGCGACATGGATTTGCCGGCCTTCCGCTACCATCCCGATCCGATTGCGAGCGGCAGCATCGTGGCGTCGGACGCAAGCTGCGCTTGCTGCGGCGAGGCGCGCGGCTTCATCTATACGGGCCCGACCTATTGCGAGGCCGAGGTCGAGGACGCGCTCTGCCCGTGGTGCATCGCGGACGGGTCGGCCGCGAAGAAGCTCGACGCCGATTTCACCGACCCGGCGTGCTTTCCCGACGAGATCGCCCGCGCGACCGTCGAGGAGATCGCGTTGCGCACGCCCGGCTTTAGCGCCTGGCAGCAGGGAAAATGGCTCGCCTGCTGCGGCGACGCCGCGGCCTTTCTCGAGCCGGTGGGCCACGGCGAGATGCGCGCGCGCTACCCGCAGATCGAAGGCGCGCTGATGATGTACATCGTGCATGAGCTCGGCATTTCCGGCGGCGCCGCGACACGCTTTCTGCAATCGCTCGACCGCGACCAGGGCCCGACGGCCTACGTCTTCGCGTGCCGCCACTGCGACAGCAAGCCGGCCTATGTCGATTACGTGTAGCGCATGTCCCGGCGAAAGCCTGCCTTGGACTCGATCCGGGGTGGACGCCGGTGCGCCGACAAGGACATGCGCCAACATAAAACGCGACGCGCGAGCGGCGCGATGAAGCTCCTTCTCCTCGGCTCCGTTGCGTGTCTCGCCGGGGCGGCGCTTTTCGTCCTGCTGCGCGGCTCCTCAGGCGCCACCGTTCCGCTCGACGTCGAGCTCAAGGTCACCGACGAGGACTATCATCCGCTCGCCGGCGTGCCGGTGCGTCTCGTGTTCGGCACCCAGGACTGGCAGGCGCCGGATGCCGGCATCCGCATCGTCACCGATCAGGACGGGATGGCGCGCTTTTCCACGCCGGCCGTGATCGCACGGCGCTGGAGCTTCACCAATATCGGATTTACCCCGTTCAGCATGCCGTTTCGCGCCGATCACCTCGCGATCGCGGCCGAGCTCGCCTTCGTCATCCCCAAGCGCGATGGCGGAGAGACCGCCTACCACTGGCTCTACACGGCCCGCGTCGATCGCCTGCCCGACGGCGATTGCAGCACCGATGACCTCGACAAGGTCTACGAAGCCGGGCCGGATGGACGCTTCACCAGGCTCGTCGGCCGCAACGCGGCCGGTCCCAATTTCGACGGCATGGTCGACGGCTGGAGGCTCGCGAGCGCCGGCTACCGGATGTGGGACTCCATGCTCGATCGAGTCGAGGGGGCGGCCGACGGCAAGCGGTGGCACCTCAAGCTCGGCCTGATGCGCAGGCCAAAGCCCATCTTGCCGAAATAGGTCGTAGCCCGCGTGGAGCGAAGCGCAATGCGGGGACAGCGTCCCCGGATTGCGGCGCTGCGCGCCTCCATCCGGGCTACTTGATCCTACTTGATGCCGTACGCCTTCTCGAAGCTATCGGCGATGTCGGACGAGATCGCCTGCGCGGCGTCGATGTCGGCGGCGGCGCTCGCATCGCCGAGCTTGCGCTTGGCGACCCCGCGCCCATAGAGCGTCCAGGCGCTTTTCGGGTTGAGCCTCGCCGAGGCGTCGTAGTCGGCGAGCGCCTTGTCGAGCTGGCCGAGCGCGAGATACGCGTTGGCGCGGTGCTGCAGCGTGTTGGCGTGGCTCGGCCGCATGCGCAGGGATTCGTTGCAGTCGGCGAGCGCCGCCTGGTACTGGCGGACCTGCAGCAGCTCGTCGCAGCGATTGTTGTAGGTGGTCGGATCGTTCGGGTTGAGCCGCAGCGAGCGATTGTAGTCGGCGATCGCCGAGTCGTGATCGCCGTTGGCCGAATAGGCGTTGGCGCGCATGTCGTAGGCGTTGGCGTCGTCCGGCCGCAGCCGGATCGCCTCGCCGTAGTCGGCGAGCGCGCGATCCTCGTCGTGCCTGTCGTCCCACACATTGCCGCGGTTGACATAGGCGCCGGCATAGTTGCGGTCGAGCTTGAGCGACTGGTTGCAGTCGTCCATGGCACGATCGAGCTCGCCCTTGTCGCGCCAGGCGCCGCAGCGGTTGCTGAACGCGACCGCGAGACTATGGCCCGAATACTGGCCCGATTGGATCACCGCGGTGCAGCCGCCGATCTGCTGATCGGGCGCGAACTTGAACCCTGCGTTCTCGCACCACGTGATCTGCTGGCGCGTCTGGGCACCGGCCGGCGCGACCAGGAAAGCCAACACGACGCACGCGCCCAGCCAACGACATCTCGCACGGATCATTCCCGTCCCCCCTCCGGTTCGTCGCAGCAACTCGCCTCGACAAAGTCTAGCGCGGATCGGGTACGAGCGAAATCCACCGGTGCAGCAAGCTGAGGCCCCACCAGCTCACGCGTCGCGTCGCCGGCATTTGGCGATCGATCGTGCTCGGCACACAAAGCCAAAGCCCGGGCGACGGCCCGGGCTCGGTTGAACGCGGCGGCGGATCGGCCGCCGTCGCGCGAAGCTTCCAGTCGGCCTTCGTCAGTTGGCCTTCGGAACCACGCTCGCGAGCCCTTGCTTGAGCGGCTCGACGGTGTCGGTCGCGACCTTCTGCGCCAGCTCGGCAAGCTCGCGGCCCTGCGCGCTCGTCGCCTCGCACTGCTTGCGCACATATGCGGTCGTCAGCTCGAGCACCTCGGCATACGAGGCCGCAGACGCCAGATGGCCGAGCAGGTCGACGACGGCGTCGCTGTTGGCACGCGCGGTGTCGAGGAGCTTTACGTTGTAGTTCAGCGCGCCGTCGGCGCCGACCTTGTAGGAGCTCGCGAGCAGGTCCGCCGTGTTGGTCGTCGCGGCCTTGATCTTCTCGTAGCCGTCCTTGACCTGGGCAACGCTTCCCTTCGCCCATTCACGGTAGGCCTCGGGCAATTCGCCGGTCGGCAGCTCGAACTTCGGCATTTCCATTGAGTGCAGGGTCATGGATTCCTCCTGAGAGCGGGAGGACAAGTCGGGAAAGCTGCAGATCGCCGTCATGGCCGATCTGTCTCCACCCGTCCGTGTCAGCCCGGGTAAACTTTCGATCCCCTTTTTGGGGTGGATTTTCACTAGCATGGATCATTGTGCGATGCAACATAAATATTGCCACCAGCGGAGCTATAGCCGGTGCTCTCTCACTGAGCGGAAAGCCGCGTCATGACAAATATATGTTCATTATCAATATATTGAGTGATTTGATGAGACCAGCAGCGGGAGAGCTATTCGATCCCCGTAGGGGCCGCCATGATCGTATTGCATTGCACCATAGAGGCTCGGCCGATCTCCCTGCGGCCCGACGCCGCGATGTCAGCTCGGCCCATCGAGATGCGGCGCCACCACGTCGCGCGTGTCCTTGCTGGTCACCACCGGCACGATCTCGAAGGTCACGCCCGCGCCGCGCCATTGCAGCACCCAGGCCTGCATCAGCCGCAGATCGTCGCATTCCATCAGCTGGAAGCAGCGAGCAAAGTTCGGCTCGACCCAGCTGTCGATGTATTTGAGCCCCTCCGGCAGCGCCCGCCCCTTCTCGCCCACGCGCCGATAGACCGGCAGCATGTCGTCGTCCTTGAACCGCTCGATGACCATGAACAGCATGGGCGCTCAACTTCTGCACATCGGCGGCTCGCCCAGGATCTGGCGCGGCGTGCCGAGAGCCCGCTCGGCCGCGCAGGCGATGGCGACGAGCCGCTCGTCGTCGCCGCCGCGCGCGATGAGCTGCAGGCCGACCGGCAGGCCGAGGCGATCGAGGCCGACCGGCAGCGTCGCGGCGCACAGCGCCAAGAAATTCACCGGCGCCAGGTTGTGCACGAGGGCGCGATTGCGCGCCCAGAATTTCTCCGGGCCGGTGTCCTCGCTCAGCACGTGGGGCGAGAGCCGCACCGTCGGCGCCGCGATCACGTCCACGTCGTCGAACCGCGCGGCGGCGCGCCTTGCGGCCTCCGCGAGCCGCAGCAGGCGGGCCAGATACTCGCGCGCCGACAGGTTCTCGGCGTTTTTCAACGCCGGCCCATTGACGGGATCGATGGTCGCAAGCCATTCGGGCAGCTCGCGGTCGAGGAACGCGCGCAATTCGATCGCCGACACGCCGCCTTCGGTAAAGACCGCGACCGCCTCGCGCGCCTCGGGCAGTGGCTGATCGACCACCACGGCGCCGGCGCGCGCGAGCTGATCGATGGCATGGCGGACGACCTCGTCGATGCCGTTCTCGCAACCGTCCCAGAACGCCGCATCCGCGATCCCGATGCGCAGCCCGTCGACGCTTGCCGGCACGCCGCGCATGAACGCGAAGCCGTCGCCGAGCCGCGGATCAAGCGCCGCGAAGCCGAATGCCGCGTCCGCCATGCTGCGCGCCAGGATGCCGGGCGTGTCGAAGGTATGGCTGAGCGGCACGATGCCGTCGCACGACCAGCGATCCTTGGTGAGCTTCAATCCTGCATTGCCCGTCATCGCGGCGGGCAGGCGCACCGAGGCGGCCGTATCGCTGCCGAGCGCGAGCAGCGCCGAACCTTCGGCGAGCGACACGCCTGCCCCGCTCGACGAGCCGCCTGGCGAGCGGTGCGCGTCGGCATCCCACGGATTGCGCGGCGCGCCGTAATGCCCGTTGTGCCCGGTGCCGCCGAACGCGAATTCGACCATGTGCGTCTTGCCCATGAGGGTCGCGAGCTGCCGGCGCAGGCTGGCGACCACCGGCCCCTCGGTCTCGAATTTCGCCGGCAGGCGTTTTGGCGAGCCCGCGTGGGTCGGAAATCCCGCGACCGCGAACAGATCCTTCACCGAGATCGGGATGCCCTGCAGCGAGCCCGCGCACGCGCCGGCCGCGAACGCCGCGTCCGCCGCATCGGCGCATTTGCGCGCGTGGTCCGGCGCCCAGTGCGAATAGGCCATGAGCCGCTCGCCGTGGCGCGCGTGATTGTCGATCGCCTCCTCGACGAGGGCGCGCGCCGAGAGCGTGCCGTCGCGCAGGCGCCGCACGAGCTCGGCAATGGGAAGCGAAAGCGCGTCCGGCATGATGAATCAGCTCCTCTTACGCCAGCGTCGCGAAGCTCAGCCCGGTCCCGGTGCCGGCGGGCGTGCGATAGCCCGGCACGTACTCGAACCAGTCGAGATCGAGATGCGTCGCCGCGCCCGCGAGCGCGACCCAGTTGAGGATCTCCGAGCTGCCGGCATTGAGCTTGTTGCGCGGCAGGGTGCGCAGGAAGTCGGCGTTCTTGTCGGCGAGCGCCTTGAGGATCGCACGGTCGAAATCCTCGTCGACCAGGAAATGGCTCAAGCCGCCCGACGCGAGCACGCCGACGCGCGCCTCGCCCGCAAAGCCGTCGACCGCCCGCCGTATCGCCTCGCCGAACGCGTAGCAGCGCGCCGGACGTGGCTGGTTGGGCGGAAAATAGGTGTTGAGGAAGATCGGCACGACCGGCACGGGCTGGTCCGACGCAATGACATGGCGATGCACATAGGCGAGCGCATGCCCCTCTCCGTCGCCTTCGCGCAAGGTCTTCGAGCTCGCAAGGTCGAAGCCGAGGTCCATCAGGGTTTCGATCAGATGCACCGCGAGCGCGGAATGCACCGGATAGTCGCGCGGCGCATCGGGCTCGAAGAAACCCTGGCGGTTCTTGATGTACCAGTCGGGAAAATGCGAGTAGGTCGCGTGCTGGGTCGCGTTGTTGCGGATGGTCTCGCCGAAATAGACCGCGAAGGCCGGCCGGCAATCCTCCAGGTAGCTCTCGTTCTGGTCATCGCCCATGACGATCAGCGCGTCGAGCTTCGCGGCCGCGACGGTGCCGCGCAAATGCTTCACGGCGGCGCGGGCAATATTTTGCCGGGAGACCAGATCGGCGGGCGCCACCATGCGGGCAAGTTTCGGATCGGCCTTCTCGAGCAGGTCGCCATAGGTGATGGGCCGCCCCTCCTTGTCGCGATGCTTGATGGTGCGGTCGGTCTCCTCGAATCGCGGCAGCGTCTCGTCGGAGGCGAGCAGCATCGGCGTGTGCGACGTTCCGGCCGCGAATGTGATCTTCGCCATGGATGTTTCCTCTTCCTGTGTTTCGGATGGCGGCCGTCAATTCACCCTGATGCCGAGCGCCGACCATTTCGCGTGCTCGGCGGCGATGAAAGCGGCGAACTCCGCCGGAGTGTTGGGCCGCGATATGGCACCGAGCTTCTGCAAGCGGCTTTGCATGTCCGGCGTCTGCATGCCGGCATTGATCGCAGCGTTGAGCTTGGCGACGATCGCGGCCGGCGTGCCGGCGGGCGCCAGCACGCCGTTGAAGGTCGTCACCTCGTAATCGGGAACGCCCGCCTCGATCATGGTCGGCAGGTCGGGCGCGAGCGGCGTGCGCTCCCGGCTCGTCACCGCGAGCGCGCGCAGCTTGCCGTCGCGGATCAGCGGCAGCAGGATCGTGATGCCTTCGATCGTCATGTCGACCTGCCCGCCCAGCACGGCCGTGACCGACTCGCCTCCGCTCTTGTACGGCACGCCGACGAGATCGATGCCGGCGCGCGCCTCGAACAGCTTGACCGTGAGATGCGGCAGGCCCCCCGCGCCCGTATGCGCGACGTTGAGCTTGCCGGGATGCTGCCTGGCGAAGGCGACGACGTCGCGCACCGACTTGAATGCAGACGAGGCCGGCACCACCAGGATCTGATAGCTCTCCGAAAGCCTCACGACGGACGCGAAATTTTTGGCCGGATCGTAACCGGCACTCGCCGACACCGCCGGGAGCACGGCGAGCACGCTGGTGTTGCCGACAAGCAATGAGTAGCCGTCGGGCGCCGCCATCGCGACCGAGCGCGCCCCGATCACGCCGCCCCCGCCGGGCCGGTTCTCGACCACGGCAGCCTGCCCGAGATCAGGAAGGATTTGCGCGACGATACGCGCCGGCAGGTCGGTCGGCCCGCCGGGCGCAGCCGGCACGATCAGACGGATCGGCCGCACCGGATAGTCCTGCGCGGCCGCGGGTGCGGCCGCGGCGGTAATCGCGAGCAGCGCGAGCGCGCCAATGCGAGGCAATCCTTGGTTCACGTTTTTCTCCGACCTTCCGCTCGGCAGCGCTCCGGCACAGCAAAGGTCGCTTCTACCCGACGAGTCAACCGCGCGCGGCGCGCCCGCCGCAGCGATCCTCCCGGCGGCATTTTCACCATCCACCGAATAGCCGCTAAGTACTTCAATATATAAAGAAAACGCTTTGACGTCGACTTGACGGCGCTTTGACCCGCCACGTGCGAATCTCGCAACTGTCGCGGCGGCGACTCGCCTCGTCGCCCGCAACCACGAGAGACTGGATGTACCCCATGTCGACCATGTCCACCGATCCGAAATACCAGGCCGCGCTGGCGCTGCATCGCCTCGGCCTCGGGCCGAAAGCCGGAGCGATCGACGCGATCGCGTCCGATCCGCGCGGCGCGCTTCTCGCCGAGCTCGAGCGGCCGGGCGTCGGGCTCGTCTTCGACGCGAACCTGATGACGGCGAGCAAGTCGTCGATGGCGGCGTTCAATTTCCGCCAGGAGGAGATGGCGAAACGCATCGCCAAGCAGGCCGAGCAGCAGGCCGCGAACCCGGCGCCGGCCGCCGCCGTCGCCAACGATCCGGCGAACCTCGTTTCCGCCAAGACGGATGCCAAGGCGGACAAGCAGGATGCCAAGACCGACAACAAGCCCGACGACAAGGCCGACGCCAAGATGGACAACAAGGCGGACAACAAGCCCGCCAAGCCGCCGGAGCCCACCGTCCAGCAGCGCATCTTCCGCAACGAGGCGCGCGCGCATTTCATCGCCGCCAATACGGCCGAGATCGGCTTCGTCGAGCGGCTGGTGTGGTTCTGGTCGAACCACTTCTGCGTCTCCGCCGACGTCGTGCCCTACATGGCGGGCGGCTACGAGCGCGAGGCGATCCGTCCGCACGTGCTCGGCCGCTTCGCCGACATGCTCACGGCCGCCGAAGGCCATCCCGCGATGCTGATCTATCTCGACAACTTCCGCTCGGTCGGCCCGAAATCGGTCGCCGGGCTGATCGGCAAGGTCGGGCTCAACGAGAATTTCGCCCGCGAGATCCTCGAGCTGCACACCCTCGGGGTGCGCAGCGGCTACACCCAGGACGACATCATCGCCTTCGCCAAGGTGCTCACCGGCTGGACCGTCCTGCCGGCCGCGACCAATCCGGAGCACGGCAGCGAGTTCGTCTTCAACCCGCGCCTGCACGAGCCCGGGCCGCAGACCATCATGGGCAAGGTCTACGCCGAGGTCGGCGTCAACCAGGGCCGCGCCGTCTTTGCCGATCTCGCCAGAAATCCCGCGACCGCAACCCACGTGGCGACCAAGCTCGCGCGCCATTTCGTCGCCGACGATCCTCCGCCGGCGCTGATCAAGACGCTCGAGCAGCGCTTCCGCGACAGCGACGGCGACCTCAAGGAAGTCGCCAAGGCGCTGG
>DATBZM010000334.1:0-6143 GCA_036513175.1 Xanthobacteraceae bacterium
CTTGAGATGGCGGCCGAGCACGCCGCCCGCCGCGTTGATCTGGTCGACCTCGAGCTGATCGGCCCATTGCATCTCCTGGCCGCTCGCGAAGTTGCCGGGCGCCGACAGCGGCCCGACCCAACCGAGCGTGATCGGTTCGGCCGCATAGGCGCCGGCGGCAACGAATCCCGTCACGGCGAGTGACGCAACGAAGGCTGCGCGTTTCATGCGAACTCTCCCTCTCGACCGCCGCAGAACGCCACGCGGCGGCATCGTACGGTACTGAAACACTTTATTGAATAAAACACAAATGAAACATATATTGCAAGCGCCGTCCGCCGGCGATAGTTTGCCGCACAGCCGTGGGCGCGCTGGCCTGATCCCGGCGCGACGCGCGCTTGACGCGCGCCCCCCTGCGGCTGACAAGGACGCCCCAAGGACGCTTCCATGACGCACGTCTTGCATCGATCGATCGCGCATCGCTATCCGACGGCGGTTTCCGGCCGCGGCATCTTCATCCGCGACGCCGACGGCAAGGACTACCTCGACGCCTCCGGCGGCGCCGCGGTGTCGTGCCTCGGCCATTCGCATCCCGACGTCATCGCGGCGATGCGCGCGCAGCTCGACACGCTCGAATACGCGCATACGAGCTTCTTCACCACGCAGCCGGCCGAGGAGCTCGCCGGCGATCTTGTCGCCCACGCGCCGGCGGGACTCGATCACGTGTTCTACGTCAGCGGCGGATCGGAGGCGATCGAGGCCGCGCTCAAGCTCGCGCGCCAGTATTTCGTCGAGCGCGGCGAGCCGCAGCGGCGCTACCTGATCGCGCGCCGCCAGAGCTATCACGGCATCACGCTCGGCGCGCTCGCGATCGGCGGGCGCGAATGGCAGCGCCGGGCGTTCGCGCCGCTGCTGATCGAGACGCACCACGTCTCGCCCGTCTACGAATACCGCGAGAAGCTCGCCGGCGAGACCCCGGAGGCCTACGGCGCGCGGCTCGCGCGCGAGCTCGAGGCGAAGACCGCCGAGCTCGGGGCGCAGAACGTCATCGCCTTCGTGGCCGAGCCGGTGGTCGGCGCGACCATGGGCGCCGTCCCGGCCGTCCCCGGCTACTTCAAGGCGGTGCGCGCGATCTGCGACCGCCACGGCATCCTCTTGATCCTCGACGAAGTCATGTGCGGCATGGGCCGCACCGGCACGCTGCATGCGTGCGAGCAGGACGGCATCAGCCCCGACCTGATGGCGATCGCCAAAGGCCTCGGCGGCGGTTTTGCGCCGATCGGCGCGCTCATGCTGAGCGCAAAGATCTTCCAGACGCTGGCGCAAGGATCGGGCGCGTTCCAGCACAGCCACACTTATACGGGCCATCCCCTCGCCTGCGCGGCGGCGCTCGCGGTCCAGCGCGTCATCCGCCGCGACGATCTTTTGGCCAATGTGCGCCGGCAGGGCACCCACCTCGAGCGCCGCCTGCGCGAGCGCTTCGGCAATCATCCCTTCGTCGGCGACGTGCGCGGCCGCGGCCTGTTTCAGGGCGTCGAGCTCGTCGCCGATCGCGGCACCAAGGCGCCGTTCGATCCGGCGCGCAAGATCAATGCGCGCGTCAAGCAGGCCGCGATGGCGCGCGGCCTCATGGTCTATCCGATGGGCGGCACCGCGGACGGCGAGCGCGGCGACCACGTGCTGCTGGCGCCGCCGTTCATCGTCGACGAAGCGGCGGTGGACACGATCGTGGAGCGGCTCGGCGATGCGGTCGACGCGGCGGTGGGGGCGTAGCCGTCACCGCGCTAAAACGGCTCCGGCTGCTGCCGGGAGAAGATCATCATGTCGTGCTCCGTCCGGGATCGGCGCGCCCGGCGGGAGCCGCGAGGTTCGCGAGCGCAGCATAAATCTCGTCGGCGACATCGATCGCGCCTTCCGCCAGGCGCCGACGCCGCTCGGCGAGCGAGCGGTCGAAGGGCATGCGCGCGCCCTCGCCTCCCGCGACCGGGCGGGCTTTACGCACGGCTTCGGCGTAATCGGTCACGTGCGACCTGAATTCCTCTTCCGAGCCAAACAGCGACGGGCTCACCGCCAGCACGAGGAAGCCGAAATTCGCAAGCTCGGGCGGGATGGGCGGCGAGCCCGCGAGCGTGCCCAGGAGCTGCACCACGAGCCCGAGCCCGGAGCCCTTGGCGCCGCCCCAGGCCGCAAACGCCCCGGCGAGCGCAGCGGCAGGATCGCGCGTGGCGCGGCCTTGCGGATCGAAGGCCACGCCCTCGGGCAGCTCCTGCCCGAGCCGCTGGTGCAGCGTCACGTCGGCATGGATGATCGCGGACGTGCCGACGTCCCAGATGACCGGGTCACCCGTGCTGGGAAAACCGAAGCAGATCGGGTTGGTGCCGAAGCGGCCCTCGCTCGCGCCATACGGCGCGACCCACGGCGAGGTGTTCGACGCCATCATGCTGACGAGACCCGCGGTCGCCATCATCTCGGCATAGTAGGACAGCATCCCGGTGTACCAGGTCTCGTTGGCGCCCACGATGGCGATGCCCGAGGCCTTGGCCTTGTCGATTGCGAGCCGCGTCGCGCGATCGGCGACGAGGTAGCCGATCTGGTCCCCGCCATCGATCTTGGCCGACACCGGCGTCTCGCGGACGATGCGCATCGGCGCCCGGCGATCGCCGATGCGGGTGAGGCGCTCGCCGATGCTGATGATGCGCGCGAGGCCGCCGTAGGCGAGCCCACGCAGCTCGCAATCGATGAGATGATCCGCAATCAGCGACGCTTCGCCCGGGTCGTAGCCGAGCGCACCCAGCGCCTGCCGGGCGAGCGATGAAGCGGCTTCGATCGTCAGACGCATCGGCGTGATCTCGCTCAACCGGCCTTCGATCGCGTCAGGCGCATGAGCCCGCGCAGATCGCTCTCGCGCTCCAGGGCCCATAGCCGTTCGATCAGCGGCGCCGCGGTGGCGGCAAGGCCGGCCTCACCCATCAAGGCCGCCGCCTTCTCGGTAAGGTCGCGATCCGTCAGCGGGCTTTCCCGGCTGCCGCGCGCAGCCACGACCGTGTGCGCCAGACGGCGCCCGTCGGCGAGGTCGAGCGCGACGGTCGCGGCGCCGACCGGCATCGCCGCGGCCAGCACGGCGGTCACCTTCCGGCGCAATTGTGCGACCGCGCGATCGAGCGCGGCGGCTTGCGTGAATTCGCCGGTGCCGGCGCGGCCGTAAAGCAGCGCAATCGCGGCGCAGTGCTGGATGCTGACCCTGGCGTCACGCTCGTTGTGCACGACGCGGTCGCCGCGCGCGAGCAGCAGCGCGTTGCCCTGCACGGTCACCGCGGCAATCTGCTCCGCCACGATGCCATGCTGTTGCCGCAGCGCGAGGCACGCATCGATGACGGCATGCATCACGATGCCGCACGGGTAAGGCTTGTAGGTGTTGGCGAGCAGCTCCCAGTGCATGCCCAAGGCGGCCATGGCCTCGCCCCAGCCATCGCCGCCACCGGACGCTTGCGCCCAGCCGAGCCGCCCTTCCAGCGCGGCCGGCGCCGCCGCGTAGCCGGCCTCGGCGAGCAGCGCGGCCAGGATGCCGTTGCGCGCCGCGCCGCCGACGCCGACATTCTTCGCCGCGGTCGCGAGGTTCTCGACCACGCCGGCCGACTGGCTGGCGGCGATCCCCAGCGCATGCCAAGTCCGCTCGGGCGAAAGCCCCAGCAGACGCGCGATCGCGGCGGCCGCGCCGAAGACGCCGCAGGTCGCCGTGATGTGCCATCCGCGCGCGTAGTGCGCCGGCGAGACCGCATTGCCGATGCGGCATTCGATCTCGGCGCCGAGAACGAAGGCTTCCAGGACCGCGCGCCCGGACAGGCCGCGCGCTTCGGCCACGGCCAGCACCGGCGCCGCGACCGGCGCGGTGGGGTGAATGACGGTCGGCAGATGCGTGTCGTCGTAGTCGAGCAGATTGGCGCTGACCGCATTGACGAATGCGGCCTCGGGCGGATCGAGCCGGTCCGGCCGGCTGAGCAGCGTGCTCTTGTCGCCGGCGCCGAATGCGCCCAGCACGCGCACCAGCGTGTCGCACGCCGCCGCGCGGCCGGCGCCGATCGCGCATCCGAAGAAATTCACCAGGGCGCGCTTGCCCTCGTGCAGCACATGCGGCGGCAGCGCTGCGCCGGAGGTGTCCGCGACGAAAGCGCCGAGCCTTGCGCCGACGAAGTCGGTCTCGATCATTGTCAGTCTCGGGCCGCCGCGGCCCGACGGTCACGCACCCTTGACGTCGATCTGCACGTCGACGTTTCCGCGCGTCGCGTGCGAATAGGGGCAGATCTTCTCGTGCGCTTCCTTGGCCAGCGCCTCGAGCTCCGCCTGCGGAAGGGTCTTGTCCTCGACGTGCAGCTTGACGGCGAGGCCGAAGCCGCCGCCGTCGCGCGGGCCGATGCTGACGTCCGCGGTGACGCGGGCGTTGGCGGCGTTCTTCTTGTGCTGCTTCCCGACGAAATCGATGGCGCCGCCGAAGCACGCCGCATAGCCGGCCGCGAACAGGTGCTCGGGCGTGCTGGTGTTCGGCTTGCCCGGGCCGCCCATCGCCTTCGGCACCGAGAGATCGGCGCCAACCGATCCGTCGCTCGCCTCGGTGTGGCCATTGCGTCCACCGGTCGCGGTCGCCGTCGCCGTGAAGAGGGGCTTGATCGTATCCATGGCGTGTGCCTCCAAGGTTGGGTGCCTGCACGGAGAGCCGAAGCATAGCCGCCCTGCTTGGTCAACACGGCGTTTGCGGCGCTCGCGCTCACCGGCCTGCCTACGGCGAAACCTCCTCCAGCCGCCGCCCGTTGGTGCGCGGGCCGAAGATGCCGATCATCACGAAGACGCCGAACTGGCCGACGCCGGCCAGGATCGCGGCGACCCAATAGCCGACGAGGATCGCGCTGAGCCGGCTCCAGGAGAACGAAAATCCGACCGCCAGCGCGCGTATCCGCGTCGGAAAAAGCTCGGCCGCATAGGGATGAAACACGGCGATCAGCCAGTTGTTGGCGAGCGTCAGCAGCACGCCGCTGCCGACGATCAGCACGACGTTGGTCGAGAGCGCGAAGGAAAAGCCGAAGAACGCGATGCCGACTGTTGTCAGCACCACTCTCTTTGCCTCGCCTTGGCCCGGCTGTGGCCCGGATAAGGGCCAGTGCGGACCCACCGTTCCCCGCGTGGTCCCGACGCTCCGCGGTCACCCGCCGTTTAGGCCGCCCCCCTTGAAATCCCCCGTTCTTTTGGTCGCCCCCCTTGAAGTTTCCCACTCCTCGCCCAATCTACCATCTAATCGGATGGCAGAGAGATGGTAGTGAGATGGCGGACAACGTACGCGAGCTGACCCCGAAGGCCGGCGAGACCGAGAAGATCACGATCAACCTCGGCTACGTCGACCTTGGTCAAGTCGATCTCATGGTCCGGGAGGGGTTCTACTCGAACCGCACGGATTTCATTCGCACCGCGATCCGCAATCAGCTCGACCGCCACGCCGAGGTGGTCAAGCGGTCCGCCGCTCGAACGAGCCTCGATCTGGGGCTGCGGCACTTCCACCGCGAAGACCTCGAGGCGGCACGTGACGCCGGAGAAAAGCTGCACATTCACGTTCTCGGCCTTGCCACCATCGCGCCAGACGTCACGCCACAACTCGCTCGCGACGCCATCGCATCGGTCGTCGTGCTCGGCGTTCTGCGCGCGAGCGCCGCGGTCAAGGAAGCGCTCGCCGACCGGACGCGCTGACAGCAGCTGCTGCCCAACAAGATCAGGACGTCGATCGGGTTCCCGGACCGGGACCGCGATGTGTTTCCGACCCAAAGGCCTTCGACCATGAACCGACTGCTGGACCCGAAGACGATCGCCGAGGCCACACGTCTCGTGCGCACCGGCCGTCTCGCCGAATCCACTGCGCTGCTTCAGCGCATGATGAGGGGCACGGTAGTGTCGGGCACGGCGCCCGGCCATCCCGACGACGGCGCGGGCAATCGCACGGAACGCCAGCCGCCCATCATCGACGGAGAATTCCGGACCATCGCGGAGACAGAGGGGGTGGGGCCGGCGCGTCTCGGCATCGAGCTGCGCCCGGCGCAGACGACGACATCGCCGGCTCCCGCCGCAAAGGCTCGGCCCGCTTCGGGCGGGCTGCGCGGACTGTTCGATCGCATCAAGCGCCG
>DATBZM010000335.1:0-8636 GCA_036513175.1 Xanthobacteraceae bacterium
CGGCGCAAACAGGCCCGTCGGCTGGTAGCCCCACGAGCCGTCGAAGGGATGCTCGCTGACGGGCAGGAATTCGACATGGGTGAAGCCGAGGGCGCGCGCATAGGCGGGCAGGACCTCGGCAAGCTCGCGATAGCTGAGCCAGCGGTTGCCCTCCTCGGGCCGGCGCCGCCACGAGCCAAGATGGACCTCGTAGATCGAGATCGGCTTGTCGAGCGCGTTCGCGTCGCGCGGCGCCGGCGCCGGGCGTGGCAGGTTCGCCACGTCGACGACGATCGACGCCGTCTTCGGCCGCAGCTCGGCGGCAAAGCCGACCGGGTCGGACTTGAGCGGCAGCAGCGTGCCGTCGGCGCTGACGATCTCGTATTTGTATCTGTCGCCGGCGCGCGCCCCGGGAACGAAAATCTCCCAGAAACCGTTGCCGCGCACCCGCATGGCGTGGCGGCGGCCGTCCCAGAAGTTGAAATCGCCGACCACGCTGACGCGGCACGCGCCCGGCACAAACACCGCGAAGGCGACGCCATGCACGCCATCCATCTCCATCGGATGGGCGCCGAGCTTGTCGTAGAGCCGCAGATGCCGGCCTTCGGCGAGGAGATGGAGATCGAGGTCCGACAGCACGGGGGCAAAGCGATAGGGGTCTTCCATCTCGATCACCCGGTCGCCGAAGCGCGCGCGCAGGCGATAGCGCGGCCGCCGCGATTGCAGGTGCCCGGCAAAGAGCCCGGCATCGTGGATGCGCGGCAGGACCGTCGCCCTGCCGTCCTCGTCGATCGCGGCGACCTCCGCGGCGTCGGGCAGGAAGGCGCGCACGGTCGGCGTCTCGCCGTCCGGATGCCAGCCGAGATAGTGGAACGGATCGGGGTGGCGGCCCTCGATGACCGCGTAGGCCTCGGGCGAGAGGCTCATGTCAGCGCCTCCCGTGCCGCGAGGATGCGCAGGATGCCGGCGAGCGGCACCCGCAGCCACTGCGGCCGATGCGAAAGCTCGTATTCGATTTCATAGAACGCCTTCTCGATGAGGAAGAAGTCGAGCAGGCGATCGGCCTCCTCGCGCTCCTGCGGCCACAGCCTGACATCCGACAGCGCCTCGCGATAGGCGGCAACGAAAGTCGCCGCCGAGATGTCGCGCCAGATCGCGAGCGCCGGCGCGAGCTTGCCCTGCTCGTCCGGCGCGTTCGCGAGCGCGCGCTCGAGCGCCGCGGTGGTCGAATAGTCGATCGAGCGCACGAGCCCGGCGACGTCGCGCGCGGCCGCCGACTTCGCGCGCCGGTCCGCGATGGTGCGGTTCGGCTCGCCTTCGAAATCGATGATGAACACGTCGTCCTTGGCGATCAGCACCTGGCCGAGGTGGAAGTCGCCATGGGTGCGGATCTTGCGCGCATCGAGGTTTTGCGGGACGAGGCCGCGCAGCGTCGCGTCGAGCGACCTCGTGGCGTCGAGCAGCTGCTCGGCCATCACGTGATCGGGCTCGCTCAGGCCGGCGCGCTGGGCGGCGAGGCGCTCGCGCACGCGGGTTGCGCGCGCCAAGATGCCGGCGATCCACCCCGCGCTATCCTGGGCGGTGATCGGCTCGGGGCGGAAGTCGGCGACGTCGTCGCGGCTCGCGAGCGCGATCTGCATCTGCGCGAGGCGCAGGCCGATCTGCGCCATCAGCCGCTGATAGGCGGCAAGCTCGCTGCTCTGTGCCGCGTCCTCGGCCGCGAGCAGCCGCTGCTCCTCGACGAAGCGATCGAGATAGGCGCTGGTGACGGTCCAGGCTTCGCCCTGATTGCCGATGAACTCGTGCACGACCGCGACCGAGCTGCGCTCGCCGTCCTCGATGAGCTCGACCGCGCCGAGCAGCGCCGGCGAATTGGGGAAGCCGACCACATCGGTGAGGAAGCGGCCGATCTCGATTTCCGGATTGACGCCGGGCGCGAGGCGGCGAAACAGCTTGACGACGAGCTTTTCGCCGACGAGCGCCGTCGAGTTCGACTGCTCGGTGTCGACCGCCCGCACGGGTCCCTCGAACGCGCAGGCTTCGCGCGTGAGCCGGCTGCTCGGCCGGAATTCGAGCCGCCGGCCGTCCGCCTCGACGGTCTCAGACGCGCAAATCTTGTCGAGCAGCAGGGATATCCACTCGTCCTGCGCCGCGACATCGAACAATGTCCCCTCGCGCGGCCCCTGGCGCACCGCGCCGACGGCATTGGGCTTTTCCCGTTCATGATCGAACCGGCTCCAGCGCACCGCGAGCGGCATGACGTAATCCGCGGTGGCCCGCGCGCCCGTGACCTCGACGAGCGTGAGATCGACACGCTTGTCGCCGGCGATGACCGGAATGTTGACCTTCACGTGCGCGCGGATGTGTCCGGCGCCCTTGTCGGCGAACCAACGGGCGCGCGCGAGATAGATCGGCAGCACCTCGCGCTCGAACATGGCGCGCGTGCGCGCCTGCAGCGGCGGCCGGCCGGGAGCGAGCACCAGCGTTGCGAATTCCGGCACAACCGGAAGGATCTCGCGCCGCTCCAGGTTCTCCATCAGGCGGAACCAGAGAAAACCGTAGGGCGCGAGCGTGACCAGATAGGGCTCGTCGCGGATCGCCGGAAATTCCGAGCGGCCGAGCATTTCCATCGGGGTCCAGCCGCGCCAGGCGGAAAGATCGATCTCCGCCGCCTGGGCGGAGCGCGACAGGTTGGCGACGCAGAGCAGCACCTCGCCCTGGTGCTCGCGCACATAGGCGAAGACCGCGCGATTGGCCGGACGCAGGAAGGCGAGCGAGCCGTAACCGAAGACCTTGCTCGACTTGCGCACCGCGATCATGCGCTTGGTCCAGCTCAGCAGCGAGGACAGGCTGCGCGACTGCGCCTCGACGTTGACGGCCTCATAGCCGTACACCGGGTCCATCACCGGCGGGGAGTAGAGGCGCGCGGGATCGCAGCGGGAAAAGCCGCCGTTGCGGTCGGGGGTCCACTGCATCGGCGTGCGCACGCCGTTGCGGTCGCCGAGATAGATGTTGTCGCCCATGCCGATCTCGTCGCCGTAGTAGATGATCGGCGTGCCCGGCAGCGAGAATAGCAGCGAGTTCATCAGCTCGATCTTGCGCCGGTCGTTGTCCATCAGGGTCGCGAGGCGGCGGCGGATGCCGAGGTTGAGGCGCGCGCGCGGGTCGGTCGCGTAGGTCGACCACAGGTAGTCGCGCTCGACGTCGGTCACCATTTCGAGGGTGAGCTCGTCGTGGTTGCGCAGGAAGAGCGCCCACTGGCAGTTCGCCGGGATGTCCGGCGTCTGGCGCAGGATGTCGGTGATGGGGAAACGGTCCTCCCGGGCGATCGCCATGTAGATGCGCGGCATCAGCGGGAAATGATAGGCCATGTGGCATTCGTCGCCGGTACCGAAATAGGCGCTCACGTCCTCGGGCCACTGGTTGGCTTCGGCAAGCAGCAGCTTGCCGGGCGCATGGGCGTCGAGCGCCGCGCGGATGCTGCGGATGATGGCGTGGGTCTCCGGCAGGTTCTCGTTGCTGGTGCCTTCGCGCTCGCACAGATAGGGGATCGCGTCGAGCCGGAACCCGTCGACGCCGAGGTCGAGCCAATTGCGCATGACGCGGATGATCGCCTGCAGCACGCGCGGGTTATCGAAGTTGAGATCGGGCTGGTGGGCGAAGAAGCGGTGCCAGTAGTACGCATTGGCGTCCGCGTCCCAGGTCCAGTTCGATTTCTCGGTGTCCTTGAAGATGATGCGTGTGCCGGCGTAGCGCGCGTCGGTGTCGCTCCAGACGTACCAGTTGCGCGCATCGGTGTGCGGGGCGCTTTTGCGCGCGCGCTGGAACCAGGGATGCTGGTCGGAGGTGTGGTTGATCACGAGCTCGGTGATGACGTGCAGCCCGCGCCGCCGCGCCTCCTGCATGAAGCGGCGGAAATCCTTCATGGTGCCGAATTCGGGATTGATGCGGCCGTAGTCGGCGATGTCGTAGCCGTCGTCGCGGCCGGGCGAGGGATAGAACGGCAGGAGCCACAGCGCCGTGACGCCGAGATCCTGCAGATAGTCGAGCTTGCCGGTGAGGCCGGCGAAATCGCCGATGCCGTCGTGGTTGCTGTCGGCGAAGGCCTTCACGTGCAGCTGATAGATGATCGCCGACTTGTACCAGGACTCGTCGGCATCAAGGCTCAGCTCGGCGGCGGTACGCGGCTGGAAGTTCATTGCTCCACCAGACACGCAAACACGAGCGCGGGCTCGCGGCCGGGGTCGATCGTCAGCCGTACCCCGCCAAATTCGATCGGATGGCGCTCGCCGCTCGCGAGATTCTCGATCGCCGCCACCGGCTTGCGCGCGCCCTGCGGCCCGACCGTGATGTCGGCGAAGTGGAACCAGAACTGGCGCGGCTCGCGCGCAAGCGCGACCGCGACCGCGACCGCGTTGCGCCGATCGACCGACTCCTTGACGAAGCCCATGACCTGCGGGCTGTCGACCTGGGCAAAGCTCAGGTTGCTCGTCTGCAGCAACGCCGGATTGGCGCGGCGCAGCCGGTTGATCCAGGCGACGTAGTCCTTGATGTTGCCGGGCGCATTCCAGTCGCGGATCTTGATCTCGTACTTGTCGGAGTCGAGATACTCCTCCTTGCCGGGGATCGGCTCGTGCTCGAGGAGCTCGAAGCCGTTGTAGATGCCGTACGATCCCGACAGCGTCGCGGCGAGCGCGAGGCGCGCCTTGAACATCCACGGCTCGCCGGCCTGCAGGTGGAAGGGCAGGATGTCCGGCGTGTTGACGAAGAAGTTGGGGCGGAAATATTCGCGCTCGGGATAGCGGGTGATCTCGGCGAGATAGGCCTGCAGCTCCTCCTTGCCGGTGCGCCACGTGAAGTACGTATAGGATTGGCTAAAGCCGAGCTTCGCCAGCGCCTTCATCAGCTTCGGCCGGGTGAAGGCTTCCGATAGGAAGATCGCGTCGGGAAACTCGCTCTTCACCTCGCGGATCAGCCATTCCCAGAACGGCAGCGGCTTGGTGTGCGGATTGTCGACGCGGAAGACGCGCACGCCTTCGCGCGCCCAGAACAAGACGATATCGCGCAAGGCAATCCACAGGGCATCCGCATGCGCGCCGCGGAAGTCCGGGTTGACGATGTCCTCGTACTTTTTCGGCGGATTTTCCGCGAAGTGGATCGTGCCGTCGGGGCGCCGCCGGAACCAGTCGGGGTGCTCGTCAAGCCAGGGATGGTCGGGCGAGCATTGCACGGCGAAATCGAGCGCGATCTCCATGCCATGCGCACGGCATGCCGCCATCAGCGCGCGAAAGTCATCGAGCGTGCCGAGCTCCGGATGAATCGCGTCATGGCCGCCCTCGGGCGAGCCGATCGCGTAGGGACTGCCCGGATCGCCGCGCGCCGCGCGCACCGCATTGTTGCGCCCCTTGCGATTGGTGCGTCCGATCGGATGGATCGGCGTCAGGTAGAGCACGTCGAAGCCGAGCGCCGCGATGTCGGGAACGCGCGCGATGCAATCCGCGAAGGTGCCGTGCTGCCCTGGCGTCGCCCCTTGGCTGCGCGGCATGATCTCGTACCAGGCGCCGGCGCCAGCGAGCGGCCGGTCGACGACAAGCGGCAGGAGCTCCGATCGGGTCAGGTCATAGCGCGCTTCGGACCGGGCCATCGCGGCCGCGAGCTCTTCCGACAGCAGCGTTTCCGCATCGCCGCTGCGCAGGAAGTCGTCGCGGTAGCGCGCGATGACGCACTCGGCCTCGGCATTCGCCGGCGTCGCCGTCGTGAGCAGCGCCGCCCCCTCGAGCGCCTCGAGGGTGCCGACCTGGCCGGCCTCGCGCTTGAGCAGGAAATCGCGTCGCCAGGTCGCGAACTGATCGGTCCACGCCTCGATCTGGTAGACATAGTCGCCGGGCTCGAGCGGCGTGAAATGCGCGGTCCAGCGGTCATTGCCATGCAGCCGCATGGAAACGCGCCGCCAGGCGGTCTTGCATGTCGTCTTGGACGCGGCCTTGGACGGGGTTTTGGCCCGGGCGCGCCAGCGCAACGCGACGGCGATCATCTCGTGCCCGTCGCGGACGACGTCGGCCCAGACCTCGATGACGTCGCCGGCGATGCGCTTGACCGCGAAGCGTCCGCCATCGACGACCGGATAGATATCCTCGATGTAGAATCGCTTGGCGGCGAGCCCGCCGGTGGACGCTTCACCCAAAGGTTTCACGCTGTTCGCCCTGATCGCGGCCGCGCCTGCGCCCGCCGCCCGCTCAGGCGACCCGACCGCAGTGCGCAGCTTGCCGGCATTTGGTGGAAAGGCCGTTTTCATCGAAGAAAAAGCAGATGGGGGCGAAAAAGTTCCATCGGAAACGGCCAGTTCCCGGCCGCACCGTCGGGCGGTGCGGGAACCGACGACCGGGCGAGAAGGTTTCGTTGCAAGCATGGCACGCGAAGTGACGGGACGGGCAGATCTTCGCTCCGAGGCGGATCGTCTCGGCATCGAGACCGCGTATGTCGATGCGCACGGCCGCCGGCGGAGCGTTGCTGCCCGCACGATCCAGAAGATTGCGGCCGCCTTGCGTGACGGAGCCATTCCCGTCGTCCTGCCGGAGATCACCGAGGACGCCGCCCCGGGAGCGCCCTCACAGGCCTGCCAAGGACCGCCGGGCCGCCACTGGATGCTCGCCGCGCAGCTTTACGCCGTCCGCTCGCGGCGCAACTGGGGGTACGGCGACTTCACGGATCTGCTGGCGCTGATCGAGCTCGCGGCGGACATCGGCGCCGCCGGCGTCGGCATCAACCCGCTGCACGCCCTGTTCGACGAGGCGCCGCAGCGCCCGAGCCCCTATTCGCCCAACAGCCGGCTGTTTCTCAATCCGCTCTATATCGACCTCGACGCGGTTGCGGATTTCGACGGCGCCCGCACCGCCGAGGTCGCTGCCGAGGCGGAGCGGTTGCGCCACACCGCGCTCGTCGACCACGTGGGCGTCGCTGCCCTCAAGGCGCGCAGCCTGCGCGCCGCGCATCGCGCCTTTCGGCGCGACGCCTCGGCCGAGCGGCGCGAGGATTTCGCCAGCTTCCGTCAATCACGGCATCCGGTGCTGGCGCGGTTCGCCGCCTTCGAGGTGCTGCGGCACCGTTTCCCGCAGCCGTGGTGGGAATGGCCGATCGAGTGGCGGGAGCCGGACGAGACGGCGCTCGCGCGCCTGCGCGACGAGGCGGCCGAGGACATCGAGCATGTCGAATACGTTCAATGGCTCGCCGACCGCCAGCTCATGCGTTGCCGCGACCGCGCCCGTTCGCGCGGCCTGCCGATCGGGCTCTATCTCGACGTGGCGGTCGGCGTGCAGCCGACGGGCTTCGACGCCTGGCAGGCGCCCGACGCAGTCGCACGCACGCTCGCGGTCGGCGCGCCGCCCGATCTGCTCAACACGCTCGGGCAGAACTGGGGCCTCGCAGGCTTTAGCGGCGTCGGCCTGCGAGGAACCGGATTTCGTGCCTTCCGCGACATGCTGCGCGCCGCCATGCGCTACGCCGGCGCGATCCGGATCGACCACGCGTTCGGCCTCAAGCGGCTTTACGTCATCCCGCAGGGGATGCGGCCGGATCAGGGCGCCTACCTGCGCATGCCGTTCGCGCAGATGCTGGAGGTGGTCGCCGACGAGAGCGCCGCGAACCAGTGCATCGTCATCGGCGAGGACCTCGGCACGGTGCCGGCGGGGTTCCGCGAGGAGGTCGCGCGCCACGGCATCTGGTCCTATCAGGTGATGCTGTTCGAGCGCGACGGGCGCGGCGCCTTCTTTTCCCCAGCGCACTACGCCGAGCGCGCGCTCGTCACGTTCGCGACCCACGACCTGCCGACCTTCGCGGGTTGGCGCTCGGGCCATGACCTTGCGTTACGCGCGGCGCTCGCAATTCCCGCGGGCGAAAGCGAGGAGGAGCGCGCCGCGGCGATCCGCGCCTTGCGCGCCGCGCTGCGCGCGCAGGGACTGACGGCGCTCGACTTTCCCTCGATCGTGCGCTTTCTCGCCGCGTCGCCGGCCAAGCTGCTTGCCGTCGCGCTGGAGGATGCCCTCGGCGAGCGCGAGCAGGTCAACGTCCCGGGCACGATCGACACGCATCCCAATTGGCGACGCAAGCTGCCGCGCGACATCGAAAGCCTGCGCGCCGATGCCGGGCTGCGCGAGCTTGCGCGCATCGCGGCCGAAAGCGGGAGAGCTGCCGGCGCGCCTGCGCGGGGCCGGCACGGATGAGAAATCATCCGCGCGGGGCGCTAGCGGCGGTCGGCTTGCGGTCCGTCATAGCGACTGGGGAACGATTGCGGCCGCGGGCGGATGCAAGCTCCTCCTGAAATCATTGCATTTTCTAGCTTTGTTTTGCTCGGCCGGCTTCCGGAGGATCCGCGGTTCCGGTGGCCCGACCGCAGCCCGGGCGTGCCAGCGCAAAAATACAATGGATTTACAATGGAAAATTGCCGCCAATTACAATGCAAGGCCTTGAAAGAGCAACGAAAAAGCCGCCGGCGCAAGAACAATGGAAACAATGAAAAGAACAATGCGAAAAACAATCGAGACAATGCGGATTGGAGCAGCGATATCTAGCGGAGGTTGTGGGAAACAAGGCGCCGATCGTCGCCGGCAGGGCCTCATTGATATCGCTGGCATTTCGCCGAATGGCTTCGTTCTGCCGTT
>DATBZM010000336.1:0-28530 GCA_036513175.1 Xanthobacteraceae bacterium
TAGATCATCCGGCCTTCGACCTGGGTGGAGAAATCCGAATTGGCGAGGCTCGTTACGCACCAGCCGACGAGGACGGCGGCGGCAAGCTCGCGGTAGGGCGTCGGCGCCGGATAGCGGAAAACGACGAAGAGCCAGAACAGGAATGCGCCCAGGCCGAGGATGCCCATTTCGCCCTGCAGCTTGAGGTATTGGTTGTGCGGGTCGTCGGTCAGGAAGCCGCGCCATCCGTCGACGCCTTGCACGTAGGGCGCATATCCCGACTGGAAGCCGCCGAGGCCGACGCCGAGGAGCGGATGGTCGACGATCATCCGCCAGCTGTTGCGCCACAGCACGATCCGCACGCCGATCGGCGTGCCTTCCGGTGCCTGATCGACCGTCGCGATCTCGTCGCGAGCCAGCGCGAGCCGCTCGCGGACATGCGGGCTCGCGATCATGAGGACCGCGCAGACGGCCAGTATCGTGGATCCGGTCGCGAGCTTGAGCCGCCAGGTCCCGGGGGCCAGCAGAATTGCAATCGCAACCGACATGACCAGCGCCGACAAATAGCCGGTGCGGCTCGACAGCACGAAGACGACGTCGACGACGAGCGCCACGAGCACGCCCGCCATGACCGGGCGGCGGCCGAGCAGGCGATCGCCGGAAAACGCCGCGGGACGCAACAGCGCCGCAATGCAGACGACGATCGCGACCGAAAGCACCATCCCCTGGGTCGCGTAGTTCTGAAAGACGATGCCGGGATAGAGACGCCAGGAGAGCGAGATCGACCCGGCGTCGGTGACGAAGGAGGCGAGCGCGCCGACGAGGCACGTCGCCACCACGACCCGCAGCGCCAGCCGCTTGGACGGCGCGTCGGTGAAAACCGCAAGCGCCAGCGGAACAAGGAACATGCGTCGCCACGCCAGCAGTCCCTTGAGAGCCTCCATCCAGGGCGCCGGCCCGTGAAGCATGCCGACCAGCAGCGCGACGCCGAACAGATAGCCGCCGAGTATAACCGGGTGACGGCACATCACATCGACGAAGCGGCGCCGCAACGCCGGCACGGACACGAAGGCGAGATAGGCGGCAAATTCGATAATGACCGACAGGGTGGTCGACAGCAGCATCGAGACGACCACGGCCAGAAGCAGCACACGGCCCAGGAACAGGCCTTCATCGGCCGGCATCCGGATCTTCACAGCAGGCCTCGCGTCACCGCATCACCGGACATTCCGGGCGAATCGTCGGGCGCTGCCGACCGCACGGCCGCGCGCCGCTGCGCGACGCGGATGGGGTCGACCAGCAAGAGCCCGCAGGCGAACCAGAAGGTGCGCTGGAAGAAGATGTCGTGCACGAGACCCATCAGCACGAATACCGCGACGACGATGAGCAGGCCGCGCGCGCGGCCGTCGTGCCGCCGCAGCGCCGCAACGCCGGCGACCGCGAGGCTTGCGACGAAGAAACCATAGGCGGCAAGTCCGACGAGCCCCATCTCGGCGAGGAACCAGATCGGCACGCTGTGGACGACGACGAGCGGCAGGCCCGCTGTCTCGCGGTCGAGCAGGAACGTGCCGAGCCCGCCGCCGAACACGGGATGGCGCAGCCAGGCCTCAAGGCCGAGCGCGGTCGATTGCCAGCGCAGGGCGTCGGACTCGTCGGCATGCGGCCGCAATACGTGGGTGAGCGGCTCGACAAGACCGCGGTCGATCGCGCGCCAGAATGCGATGCCGAGAACAACCACCGCTGCGGCTGCAAGCGCCGCCACGACGAGCGAGCGGCGCGTCAGCCAATCGCGCGCCGGCAGCTTGCCGAGCACGGGCGCCAACGCAA
This sequence comes from Xanthobacteraceae bacterium, assembly GCA_036513175.1. Classification (GTDB taxonomy): domain Bacteria; phylum Pseudomonadota; class Alphaproteobacteria; order Rhizobiales; family Xanthobacteraceae; genus JAVDCA01. The sequence continues at coordinate 1,807 of DATBZM010000336.1, forward strand.
CGGTGGCAAGCGCGCACAGGATCCCGGCGCGCGATCGCGCCAGCGCCAGCGTCACGAGAAGAATCGCGGCGGCAATGAGCCACGACCGGGCCACCCCCTGCGTCGGTTTCTCCCACGCGGCGATCGCGACCGCCAAGGCCATGAGCAGCTGGAACGCAAAGGCGTTCGAATTCTGCGCATAGCCCTCGAGTTGTCCGCTCCTGGCGAAGAGGTAGCCGAAGAAGTCGAGCGGCAGCGGCATGACATAGAGATGAACCACATAGGCGAGCACCTGGATCGCGCAGATCGCCACGGCGGCAATCACGAAGGTGCGGGCGAGGATCGCGCGAGCGCGCTCGCCGGCGATCAGCACGACGAGGCCGGGGACGGCGGCGTAGCCGAGGAGAAAGAGGAATCCGAGCATGCGGTTGAGCAGGGCCCAGACGGACACGCCGGGGCCGAGCCAGGCGACAATGAGGCCAAGCGTGAGCGCCGCCGTGAGCACGCCGATGCTGCGCAGCACGAGCCGCGGATAGAGGTCGAGGAAACGGTCGGTCCAGGCGAAGACGGCGGCGAAGAACAGCGCCGTGATGGCGAGCGGATCGGCGGCGTTGATGGTGAGCGCGCCCGGCCCGGTCGGCACGCGCAGCTGGAGATAGATGAGGCAGGCGGTGAGGATGCCGATCGTCCACATGAGGATCGGGTCGGACGGCGCGAGCGCGCGCGCCATGCCGCCGGGCATCATCGGTTTCGCGGCCGCGGGCGCCGCCGGGCGCAGCCACGCGTCGACCACCACGGCGCCGCCCGCCGCGAGCGCGATCAGCAGGCTCGTCGCACCGACCATCACGGCGACGAGCACGGCCGCCTCGTTCGGCACGCCGATTGCGCCGAGCGCATAGACGGCGCCGAATTCGCGCAGGCCCCAGCCGGCCCAGCTCACCGGCAGGCCGGCCGCGAACATGACGATGACGATCGCGGGCGCGAGTCTTGCCAGCGCGATGCCGGGCGCGAACTCGCGCACCAGAACCACATAGGCGCCGAACATCGCGAGATGCGCCAGCACGCTGATCGCCAGTGCGGGCAGAAGCCGCACGCTCGTGCGCAGCATGGTCCGGATCTGCGCCATGCCGATCGCCGCATCGAGACCAGGCAGCCCTGCCGCGCCGAGCACCGCGGCGGTCGCGAGCGCAACGGAAACGAAATAAGCGCCGCCGTCATGCAGCTCGAAGCCGAACGAGCCGAACAGCACCAGCGCCGAGACCACGGCGCCGACCCCGATCGTGGCGAGCGCGAGGAGACGCTCCAGGTAGGTTGCCGCGACCGTCGCGCTGAGCGGCACGCCGCTCGCCTGCAGCACCATGGCGCGCGTCAGGCTCTGGCCGATGATGTTGAGCAGGAACTGGCCCGCCAGATTGCCGAGCGCGAAGGCATAGGCCGCGCTGCGCCGCTGCAGCGTCACGCCCAGCGCACCGAGCGTCGAGGTGAAGCGACAGAAGGCGAGCAGGAAGTTGCCGGCCAGCAGAAGGACCGCGAGAACGACGGGCGCGGGGCGCAGCGCATGAAAGCTCGCCGCGAGTCTCGTGAAATCGATCGACACGACGACCAGAACGACCGCGACGGCGGTCGCGATGCCGGTGAGGATCGATTGCAGCCGGCTCATCGGCGATCATCGCCGGCGGAAAGCGGCGGCACGGCGCGCGCGATGCCCGCGGTCGAGCAGCAGAATCAGGCCCCCGCCGCGATGTCGCGGGACGTCACCGCGACGTCTCCTCGTCGAGGTCCACATTGCTGCTGATGCCCGGCGTGCCGGGGCGCTGGACGCTGCCGGTGAAAGCCACGGGCCGCGCCGGAACGACCGGCGCTGGCGCATTGACGGTGCGGGCGCGCGTTCCGCCTCCCTGGTCCTCATCCGCGTCGAGATTGCTGCTGACGCGCGGGATATTGTTGGGCACCAGGGTGACCGAATTCGCAACCGAGGCAGTCGCCCGCACGCCCGGGGCGGCGCCGAAGACTTCAATCTCGATGCCCGCCGACGTCGTGTGGATCACGTGATCGTAGCCGTCGAGAATGCGCGAGAGCACGCGCGGCAGCGATCCCGTGTAGGTCCCGGTGACGGTACGCGTCAGTGCGTCCGAGGTTCGGATTTGCACGGGTCGCGCCGCGCGCAAGGCATCGAGAACCTGACGCACCGTCGCATCGTGCGCGGCAATCGTCAGTCGGTCCCCGGTTGCCTCGCTGATGCGAACCTCGGCGGAGGCCTCGGCACAGAAGACGGCCAGGGCGAGAAGCGCGCATGCACCGAGGAAACGACTGCGGACACGAGCTGACATGACAGTCCCCACCTCTATCCGCCGGCCGCCCGCGGTCCCGCACCACGATACGCCGCGAGAGCCCGCGCCCGTCAAGTCGGACGCTAAAGCGTGATGATTTTTCTGCGAATCGCCATCACGCCTTAGCTCGTTGTTTGAGCGTGATCTTCCTGAAAACCGGCACCCATTCGGGATCATGCTTTAGCACAGACTTCGTGCCGGTTCGCCGACTATTTTCCGTCCGTCGAAGGGAGCGCGAGGATGGCGGTATCATTGTCGTTTTGCAGCGTCACCTCGCGCGGGCCGACCGCGCGCAGCACCCAGCCGTCATGCCCCTCGCCGGTGCGCAGCCGCACGATCGTCTGGTTGCTCTGATCGACGAAGATGGCGATGCCCTCGGCGCCGGCGACGGTGCCGACGAGCGCCAGGTGCGGCCGCTGGTCGCGCGGGCGCGGCGGCGGCGGCGCGGCGCGCACCTGCACCACCGGGCGCGCCGCGACCGGCGGCGGCGGCGGCCGGCGCGAGGCGGAAAAGATCGGCCGCTCGCGCGTGACCGTCAGCGCGCTGAGCGGCACCGCCCACAGCGGATTGCCTGCCTGGACCGTGGGCGCGTTCGCCGCCTGCGACGTCTTCACGTCGTCGAGATCGAGCGCGGGAGGCCGCGGCACCGCCCGCATACCAGGTCCCTCGGCGCGATCGGTCGCGGCGGTCAGGGGCGCGGGCCAGGCGAGCGCGCCGCCGACGAGCGCGAGGCCGAGCATGCTGCCGGCGCGGATCATTTGCCGCCTCGCCATTGCCCTGACACGCCGAGCACGATGCGCAGGCGTCCGCCGTCGCCGCGCGTCACCGTATCCGGCGCCTGCACGACGAGCTGGTCGAGGAACAGATACGGCATCCCGGCTTCGAGATCGTAGAGCAGCTTCTGCAGATCGTCCTGCGTCACCTCGCAGCTCGCCACGAGGCTGACGAAGCCGGCGTTCGAGGCGGCGTCCTGCACGTCCACTTGCGAGGAGAGCACGTTGCCGCCGACTCCCGTGACGGCGCCCGCAACCCGCTGCAGCAGCACCGCGCCGGCGAGCGTCACGGTCTGGGCTTCGAGGAACGGCGAGCCCTGCGGCACATCGCCCGCGGCGGCAACCGGCGTTGCCGCCGTCGGCCGCCCGCGATCGAGCTGGGCGAGCAGCGCTTCCGCATCGGCCACTGCCTGCCGCCGATCGACGAGATCGGCCGCCGCGAACCACGCCCCGCCGAGCAGCGCGAGAACGAGCACCAGATAGGCGCCCGTCGCCAGGAGGGGAAAACGCGCGAGCAAATGGTCGAGCCGATGATCCATGGTCATGACCGCGGCGTGTTGACGGGCTCGATCCGCGCCTCGATGTGGAAGCGGTCGCCGGGATCGGTGGGCGCGCGGGTGGTGGGTGCGAAGAACGTCGCGCGGGTGAAATGCGGCGACTGCTCGATCACCCGGATCAGGGCGGGCGCGTCACGCGTCACGCCGATGATCTGCAGCTTGTTGCCCTCGACGCGCAGCTCGGTGACGTAGGTGTCGTCGGGCAGGATTTCCGACAGCGCCTCGAGCACGATGACGGTCGCCGGCGTCTCGCGCTTGCGCCGATCGAGCAGCCCGCTCGCGTCGCGCGCAAGCCCGTTCTGGCCGGTGCGCAGCAGGACGCGGTGCTGGTTGATGAGGCGCGCGAGATCGGCCTCGCGGGCGCCGAGATTGCCGCCGATCACGACATCGGCGGCAAGCGCGAGGGAGGCGGCAACTGCCGCAACCAGCAGCACGCCGAGCAGGATGCGGCTCAGGCGCCGCGCGTCGAGCAGGCCGTGGACGCGCTGGTCGTACACCTTGATGCTGGCCGCCGCCGCGGGGCCGTCGGCGGGCGCGGTCAGCACAACGATCGAGGCGGCGCCCAGTTGGGACACGGCCTGCAAGACGGGCCTGACCATCGCGCGTGCGGTCGCGGCAATCATGACCGAGATACGATCGTTCGCGATCTCGGCGGGGCGGCCCCAGCCGAACACGGCGTCGCCGGCCGCCCACGGGGTGAGCCGATCGATCTGGGCGCGGATGATGCCGTCGAGAAATTCGACCGCCCGACGCGGCAATTCGAGCTGGCGAAAGACGAAGCGCGACGGGCGGAGCACGATCTCGACGCGATTGCCGCGGATCGCCTTGGCTACGCTTTCGGGCAGCGCCGGCGCGCCGGCGCTGTCGTCGAGCCGGAAGCGCTCGGGCGGCGACGGAGTGTCCTTCGGCAGGCGCAGCGCAAATCCGTCATCCTCCTCGATGACGTGCACGACCCGCGGCGACACGAAGCGGCCGAGTGCGGCGACCAGCACGGCGGCCACCGCATCGAGCCAGCGCGCGACGAATTCCGCAATGTGACTCAGCACGGCCATTGACGCCCTATCCGCCCGCGGGCGCGATCTGATCGAAGTCGTCGCGCCAGGACAGTATACGATATGGTTCCGCGCCGTCATCACCGAGCAGGATGACGATGTCGGCGTTGGCGCGCGAACCGTCGTCGAAGCGCAGGCCGACCGACACGCGCACGGTCGCCCCCGTGGCGACGGTCGCGGCGTCGCGGGCAGACCCGAGCGATTCGAGCACGGCCTGCGCGTCTTGCGGGGCCGATCGGCGTGCGGCCAAGACACCGTTGACCTGTTCGGGCGTGATGCCGGGCAACGCCGCGAGGACAAGGGGCGGCGCGGCGAGCACATTGACCTGCGGCGAGCCGCTCAAGACCGTGACGTAGGGAAGCGCGCGCTCGACCAGCGCGGGCGGCAGGCCGAGCACGAGCCACAGCTCGCCGACATCCTGGAACGGGGCATGGCGCGGCGCGTAGTTGAGACCGGCCACCCGATAGGCCTCGGCCTCCGTATCGCCTTCCCCGGTCTGCGCCGGTGCGCTGCGCCACGCGATCACATGGTCGGCAAGAAGGTCGGCGTCCGCCGGGCGCGCGCCGAGGGTGGCAAAAAGGCTCGCCAGCATCGGCTTGGGCGCGGCGTTGAGATCGATGCGTCCCGCCTCGGAATCAAAGTCGACGAGCACGGTGGCGCGCCCCATGCGGAAATTGAACTGTCCGCTGGGCGGCCGGCTGTCCTTGTTGGCGGCCGTCAATTGATACGCGGTGAGCTCGAGCGCGGCGGTGAACAGCGCCTGCGCCCTGACCTGCCGGTCGCTCGACCCGACCGCGTCGGCGGTGCGCACCACATAGGCGGCATAGATCGACGCGAAGGTCGCGAGCGCGAGCACGATCCACAGCACCGCGACGATGATGAAGCCGCGATCGCGCCCGCGCCGCCGATGTCCGCCCGCGCGCATCATGGCCCCCGGTTCTGCGTCGGCGCGGGCGCGGCGGCCGGCTGCGGGGCGGCACCGGCGCAATTCTGCGCGCGCGGATTGATGCATTCGGCCGCGACCTCGACGTGGATTTTCGCGGCGGTGGTGACCGCGAGCGTCGCGCCGCTCACCGCGTCGCGCACCGTGACGCGCACGGCGCTCGGCAGCTTGTCGGCGCCGCGCCAGGTCGGCTGCCAGACGCGGTCCGGCCCCGCATAGCCGAACAGCACGCGAAACGGCGATTGCACGAGGACGACCGGCGCGGAGAACTTGAGGTTCGGGATCACGTTGGCGTCGGGCACGAGCGGCACGAACGGCGCCGTCGCGCGCGCGAGCACCGGGCCGCGCTCGCTCGCGATCTCGGCGAGCCGCACGATTTCGAGGCCCGGCCGGGAATTGGGGCCGACCGCGCCGCGTACGAAAGTGACGCCGAGCTCGGTGCCGTCGAAAATCGGACGTTTCACGTCCGCATTGGGCGAGATGAATTCCGCCGCCTCGAGGTCGGCAACGATCCGGTCGATGCCGAAGGCGAGCTGCCCGGCGCGCTGCACGCGGGCGAAGCCGTGGTTCCAGCTCGGCAGCCATTGCCCCGTGATGGTGGCAAGCGCCGCGACGACGATCAGGAACAGCGCGGTCGCCGCCAGCGTCTCGATCAAGGTGAAGCCCGCCTCCGCGGAATTACGGTCGCGCATCAGCCGGCCTCCCGCGTAACCGGATGGTCTCGATCCGCAAGAGCTGGCCGGACGGCGAACGCACGCTGATCACCACGCTCTGCGGCTGCCACGGCGTCGCCGCCCGCGGATCGACGAGATTGGACACGTAGGGCGCGACATCCGTGCGCCAGCCATAACCCGCGGTCGTGCCGCTCGCGCTGCCCGGCGCAAGATCGCGACGATCGGGCAGCGAGGTGACGATCGAGCGCAGGGTCTCGCGAAAGGCGACGCGCTGCTCGATCGATTGCGCCCCGCGCATCGAGACGCCGACGAGCGCGCCGATCGCGGTGAGCGACGCGCCAACCACCGCCAACGCGACGAGAACCTCGATGAGCGTGAACCCGGCCCTGTCGTCAGGGCGTACCCGCAACAACCTCAACCCCCCCGGTCAGCCAATTGACGCGCACCTGGTAGCCCGCCCCCGGTCGACGCAGGGCGATCACGCCACCGCACGAGCTGCCGGTGGCAAAGAAGTTGATCCTCCCGCCCGCCGGCCGATCGCCGCAACGCGCGGCGAGCAAGGCGTCGACCGCGACGTCGTCCGGCAGGCGAAGCACCCGGCCGGTCGCGCCGGAGACGATCAACCGCGCGCGGGCATCGATCTGTGTCGCGATCTGCGTCCGCCGCCGGATGGCCGCGTTGCGGTCCTGCATGATCAGCGCCGCCACGTCGACCGCATAGGCTTCGAGCCGCGTGCGCGAGGTGGCGCGCGGTATCGCCGGCAACACGATCGCGGCGAGCAACGCAATGATCGCCAGAACGCAGACGATCTCGAGCAGAACGACGCCGCGCTCGCCCGCGAACCCGTCAGCGCTTCCAGCTCTCAATGTCGGCCGCCGTGCCAGTGCCGCCTTCCTGTCCGTCCGAGCCAAAGGAGACAATGTCATAAGCCCCGTGCTCGCCCGGCGAGCGATAAACGTAAGGATGCCCCCACGGATCGTTGGGAACGGCGCCGCTGCGAAGGTAGGGCCCGTTCCACGAGTCGATGCCGCCCGGTCGCTGGGCGAGCGCCGCGAGGCCTTCGCTGGTGCTCGGATAGCGGCCGTTGTCGAGGTAGAACAGATCGAGCGAGCTCCCGAAGCTCTCGACCTGGATGCGCGCGGCCTTCACCTTGGATTCGGCGAGATAATTGAGCACCCGCGGTCCGACCAGCGCCATGATCAGGCCTATGATCGTGATGACCACGAGGATCTCGACGAGTGTGAAGCCCGCCTCGCTCCGCCGCGCACGGCGGCGCCGGTTGTGAAGTCGTCCTCTCATTGGCTGTCCCTCCCCCCTACTTGGCGGATATCCTGATCGGCGAACCGGCCTCCAGTTCGCCGGGACATGCGCTAGCTAGCCAACCACCTGGCTCACGGACAAGAGAGCGGTCATGACCGAGACTATCAAACCGCCGACCACAAAGCTAATCACGATGATCGCCGCAGGTCCCGCGATACCGACCAGACGGTCGAGGCTGCGCTGCAGCTTGGCCTCGTAGAACTCCGCGACGCGCGCCGCGATCATGGGCAGCTGGCCGGTCTCGTCGCCGAGCCGCAGCATGCGCACCGCCATGGCCGGCAGCGCTGCCGTATCGGCGAGCGCATCGGAGAACTTCGCGCCATGTCGCACGCGGTCGACCGCGCGCTCCCACGCGGAGCCGTGGCCGGTCGAGGCCATCATGTCGGCGAGGATGCGCAACGTCGGCGTGAGATTGACGCCGCTGCCAAGCAGGACCGACAGATTGCGGCAGAACAGCGCGGTGCGATGAAACGTCATGATCGAGCGCGCCAGCGGCAGCTTGGAAACGCCGTAGAGGATCGCGGCGCGCACGCGCGGCCGCCGCAAGGCGAGCCAGGCCGCCACGATGACGAGGATCAGCACGATCGCGATCGAGGTCGCATGCGTCGTCGCGAAGTCGGACAGGCCGAGGAGCGCGACGACGATCGGATCGAGCTTGGCGCCGAAATCGCGCAGCACCGAGCCGAACTGTGGCAGGACGAAGAACAGGAAGAACGTGAGCACGCCGCCCGCGGCAAACAGCACGAAGGCCGGGTAGCGTAGCGCATCTATCAAACGGCGACGCAGAGCCTCGGACCGGCTGCGCTCCTCGGCCAGCACCTCGAGCAGGTGGTCGAGCGTGCCGGACGCCTCGCCGACGCGCGCCAGCGCGAGATAGATCGGCGGGAACAGCAGCGGATGCCGCGAGAGAGCCTCGGTGAAGCTTTCGCCCGCGAGCACGCCATCGCGCAGGCCCGCGACGACGGGACGCAGGCGGCCGAGATCGATGTCACCCGACAGGAGATCGAGAGCGTCATTGATCCGCGCCCCCGCCTTGAGCAGAAGCGCAAGATCGCGCGTGAAGACAGTCACGTCTTCCGCGGTCGGGCGGTTGATGAACGCGAACGCGGACCACCAGGCAGTCGTCCGTGGCGCGGCACCGTCGTCGACATAGAACAGGCCGCGCGCCTCGAGCCGGCGTGCGACCTCCTCGACGCTCGCCGCCGCGATCGTTCCACTCGTCAGCTCGCCGCTCGCCGTGAGCGCGCGATAGCGAAAGCTTGCCACGCCTCACCCGATCGTTGTCACGCGCAACACCTCGGCCGCCGACGTCGTGCCGGCGCGGCATTTGGCGATCGCGTCATCCGCCATCGAGGCCATGCCGCCGCGGGCGGCGGCAGCATGGATCAGCTTGGAATCGGTGTTCTGGCCGATCAGCTTCCTGATCTCGTCGTCGAGCTCGAGCACCTCGAACACGCCCAAGCGGCCGCGATAGCCGACGCCGCCGCAGCGTTCGCAGCCGACCGGCTCGCACACGGTCTCGCCCGGCGCGAAGCCGAGCACCTGGTAGCGCGGGTCCGCCGCCATATCGGCCGGCGTGAGCGCATGCCGCGCCTTGCAGCGCTCGCACAGGATGCGCACGAGGCGCTGGGCGATGACGGCGCGCAGCGTCGATTGCAGCAGGAAGCCCTCGACGCCGAGGTCGACCAGCCGCGGGACCGCAGCCGCGGCGGTCTCCGTGTGCAACGTCGTCAAGACCAGGTGGCCGGTGAGTGCCGCATGGATCGCGATATGCGCGGTCTCCGGATCGCGCACCTCGCCGACCATGATCACGTCGGGGTCCTGGCGCACGAAGGAGCGCATCGCCGCCGCGAAGGTGAGCCCGATCGACGGCTTGACCTGCGACTGGTTGATGCCGGGGATCTCGTATTCGACCGGATCCTCGATGGTGAGAATCTTGCGCGTCGGCTCGTTGAGGATCGACAGCATGGTGGCGAGCGTCGTGGTCTTGCCGCTGCCGGTCGGGCCGGTGATCACGATCATGCCGTGCGGCAGCGCGAGCAGCCGGGTCAGTTTCCGTTCGTCGGGAGCCGCAAGGCCGAGCCTGCCGATGTCGAGGAGCCCGCGGTCGCGCGGCAGCAGGCGCAGCACGGCCGACTCGCCGTGCTGCGTCGGCATGGTGGCGACGCGAATGTCGATCTCGACGCGGCCGACGCGCACGCGCGCGGCGCCGTCCTGCGGCAGCCGGCGCTCCGCGATGTTCAATCCCGAGAGAATCTTGATGCGCGAGATCAGCGCCTGCGGCAAGGCGCCGGGCGGCGCCGGGACGTTGCGCAGCAATCCGTCGACGCGCATGCGCACCACGAGACCGCTGCGGCCGGGCTCGACATGGATGTCGCTCGCGCGGAACTCCATGGCGCGCTCGAACAGGTCGTTGAGCGCGCGCACCACCGGCGCCCCGCTCGCCATATCGCGCAGGCTCTCGATGTCGTCGTCCGAATGCGCGAGCGCCGGATCCGCCGTTTGGCCGCGCTCGCGCTCATCGTCGCCGAGCCGCTCGGCGAGCACCGTTGCGATGTCCTCGAACGACGCGACCACCACATCAACCGGTCCGCCGAGCACGATTTCGGCCGCCCGCAGCGCGGCCGTATCGGTCGGATCCGCCACGGCGAGCCGGCATCCGTCCGCGCCCTCGAACGGGAAGACGGCCGACTCGATCAGGAAACGGCGCGAAAACTTGGTGACGAGGCCGGTGGCGGCAAGGAGCTGAGGGAGTTGCAGGCGCGGACGGCGCCAGAAGCGCGCCACCTCGTTGGCGAAGTCGCCGACGGGGATTTCAGTCGAGTCCAAGATGGCCCGAAGAGTTAATTCGCCATTCGCCGGCTTGTCGATCCTATTCCGCCCGGATGCGATTGCAGGCGCAGCGTATTTCTCAAGTAAATACCGCCAAAACTCTTCCGCGGAGCTTTGCGACATGGGCGCTCACGCAACTCGGTTCCTTGATACCGCGCGAAACTTGCGCGGCGAAAATTCAACGCTTGACACGATTTAAGTAACTTTTAACAATCACCCATCTTGCTGTCAATTTTTCGCGCGTTGCGTTTGCGCGTATTGGGGCCGGCGTTGGTAGGGCGCAGTCGAGGTGGCGTGGGAGTCCCGCGCGGTCGCCGGAGGGTGCACCGCGCTGCGTGGAGCGTTTGCTTCCTTTGCGCCGGCGCGATCCTCGCCGCGTGCAGCATCGGCGGATTCGATGCGCGCCCCGATCCCAAGGACAACCATCCGCCGGACGTGATGGACCATGTCCGCTCGCTCGATCTGCTGCCGCGCTTTCCCAAGACCGAAGACTCGGCGACCCCGAACACCGCGAACGCCTCGCGGCCGGCGGTGTTCCCCGGCGCCGGCCAAGCGACCGTCGTCGAGCCCGCACCGAGAGACGTCGCGCCGAGCGGCGACGGCTACGACCTCAATTTCGAGAACGCGCCGGTCGCAACCGTCGCCAAGGTGATCCTCGGCGACATCCTCGGCGTCGGCTACACCATCGACCCGCGCGTGCAGGGCACCGTGACGCTGGCGTCGGGCCGGCCGGTGGCGAAATCCGACGTCCTGTACGTGCTGGAGAACGCGCTGCGGCTGAGCAATGTCGCGCTCGTGCGCGACAGCACGGGTTATCGCCTGATGCCGGCAAGCGACGCGGTGGGAGCCGGCCCGATGGACAGGCTCGCGACCGCGCAACCCGGATACGGGATCACCGTGATCCCGCTGCGCTACGTGTCGGCGCAAACCGTCATCAAGCTCGTCGACGGCTTCGCGTCGAAACCGGGGCAGATGCGCGCCGACGCGGCGCGCAACCTGCTGATCCTCCAGGGCAGCGGCGCCGAGCGGCGCAACGCGCTGGAGATCGCCGCAAGCTTCGACGTCGACTGGATGCGGGGCCAGTCGGTCGGCGTCTTTCCGGTGCACAACAGCACGACGGAGCCGATCATCGCCGAGCTCGAGAAGATCATGGACAGCGGCGACGCGGGGCTCGGCCACGACATGGTCAAGTTCCAGCCGGTCGCGCGCATGAACGCCATCCTGGTGGTGAGTCGCAAGCCGGAATTTCTGCGCGCCGCCGGCCAATGGATCAGCCGGCTCGATCAATCGGACACGGCCAGCACCAACCTGCGCGTCTACCGGCTGCACTATGGCGACGCGCGCCACGTCGCGGCGCTGCTCAACGAGGTATTCCTCGGCCGCTCCGCGAGCGGGCTCAATTCGGCGAACGGGCAGATCGCGCCCGGCGCCGGGCTCACGACCTCGACATCGGGCCCGCTTGCGGCGCTGAGCGCCCTGCCGCCGAGCTCCAACGCCACGTCGGCGACGACGACCACCACCACCACGGCGGCGACGCGTCCGGTCAGCACCGACACGGCACAGGGCAACGGCGCTCCCGGCGGCATTTTCGCCGCCGGCAACGATACCGGCCCGGGCGCCAACGGCCCGGGCGTGCTGCCCGGCGTACGCATCACCGCCGACGTGACCAACAATTCCATCCTCGTCTACGCCAACCAGGAGGCGCAGCGGATCGTCGAGCACACGCTGCGCCAGGTCGACCGGCCGCAGCTTCAGGTCGCGATCGACGCGACCATCGCGGAGGTGACGCTCAACGACCAGCTCACCTACGGCGTGCAGTTCTTCCTGCAGAGCAGCAGCGTCGGCATGGCGCCGGACAAGGGCTCGATCATCAACAGCATCGGCAGCGCGGTGCTCGCCGAGCAGCTGCCGGGGTTCAATTTCCTGGTCGGCTCGGCGGCGACGCCGAACCTGATCCTCAACGCCTTGCACAACGTGACCGACGTCAGGGTGCTGTCCAACCCGTCGCTCGTCGTGCTCGACAACCAGCCGGCGACGCTGCAGGTCGGCGACCAGGTGCCGATAACGACCGGCAGCGCGACGGTGCTCACCGCGGGCGGGTCGGTCGTCAACACGATCGACTATAAGAATACCGGGATCATCCTGCGCGTCGTCCCGCGCGTGAATCCCAACGGCAACGTGGTGCTCGACATCGAGCAGGAGATCAGCAGCGTCGTGCCGGGCCCGCCCACCGCCGCGCTGACGCCGACGGTATCGGAGCGCAAGGTCAAGAGCTCGATCGCGGTCCAGAGCGGTCAGACGGTGCTGCTCGCCGGCCTGATCAGCGACAGCGTGAGCGTCACCAAGCAAGGAGTTCCGCTGCTCGACCAGATCCCGAAGGTCGGCGATCTCTTCGCCAACCAAACCAAGACGAACATCCGCACCGAGCTCATCATCTTCATCCGGCCGCAGATCATCCGCGACGCCGTCGACGCCAACATGGTCGCCGAGGAGCTGCGCACCAAGATGAACGATCGGCTGCTCGGGTCGAACAATCACATGCCCAATCACGGAACGGTCGAAGGCCCGACGCCGCCGTTGTTCCACTAGCGCATGCTCCGGCGAAGTGGATTCCGATTCGCCGATAAGAACATGCGCCAATCGCAATGCCCGTAATGGCGCCGCGCATCGGACTGGCTCGCCGCGCGAAGCTCGCGCGCGCCGCATTTGCGATCGTGTCGGTTGGCGCCGCGCTCGCAAGCATTCTGGTGGCGCCCGGGGTGATCGGCCTCTGCGGCGCCGGCCTCGCGCTCACGATGTGCGCGATCGCGCTCCATGACGCGCGTCATTTCCTCATTCCGAACTGGCTCAGCGCGGCCGCGTTCGTGCTCGCGATCGCGCATGCGGTGGCGCTCGATCCGCACGGACCGCTGCCGCAGATCGGTATGGCGCTCGTGCGCGCCGGCGTCTCAGGCGGCCTCTTTCTCGCGCTCAAGCTCGGCTACCGCGGGTGGCGCGGTCATGAGGGCATCGGCATGGGCGACGTGAAGCTCGCGGCGGTCGCCGGCGCGTGGCTCGACTGGTTTGCGATCGCGGTTGCCATCGAGATCGCGGTCGTGGCGGCGCTCGGCGCCTATCTGGTGCGCCACCATGTCGGCAACCGGCCGATGCGTGCGACCCATGCGCTGCCGTTCGGGCTTTATCTCGCCCCGACGATCTGGGTGGCCTGGTTCCTGCAGGCGACGGTGCTGCCGCCTTGAGCGCACGGGCCCGCCAATCCCGTCGCCACGTTTACGGATGCGCCAGCGCAACCGGCCGCTCGCGCACCGCGACCCAATGCAGCGCCAGCACGCGCGCGGTGCCGATCTCGCCGCGCGCCATCTTGGTCGCCACCGCGTCGCGCAAGCGCGCATAATAGTCGCGCGTCGCCGGCGGCGCGTGCGCGGCGGCGAGGTCGAGCCACTTGTGCGCCTCGATGTAGCTCTGCGCGACGCCCTGCCCCTTGTCGTAGAGCAGGCCGAGGCGGCACTGCGCGGCGGTATCGCCCTGGTTAGCGGCGCGGCGATACCAATAGGCCGCCGTCACGTAATCCTGCGGCACGCCGCGGCCGGTCTCGTACATGAACCCGAGATAGAACTGCGCGCGTGCATCGCCGGCTTCGGCCAGCGGACCGAAGATCACGCCCGCCGCATTGAAGTTCTCGCGATTGAAGGCGGCGACACCGGAGCGAAACGACGCCGCCTGCGCCGGCGCGAGCAGCGCAAGCGCGAGCACCAGACAAGCGCTCAATCGTGCGGCGTGTCCCATGACTTCCACTCCACTCCCGCTCCTGTGGCCGGCTGGCTCGACGGTTTTCGTTCGCGTGTCACGCCTCGTCATCAAAGCATGCCGGCGCGGCCCTCACAATGGATTGCGCCGGCGCGGCTAAACCCTTCTCGCAACGTCAAATTCATTTGTTGCCGCCGCATGGGCTTGATAGTATCGCCGTGAGCAGTCGGCCGCGCGGAACCCGCGGTCGCCCGGTTCCAATGCCTGGGCCAAGGGGCGGCTTAGTCCGGGGCGCGTTGCGATCCGCTTATGCAAAAGGCCCAGGACACGACGACCGCGAACCTGGACGTCATCGATCCTACGCCGACCAATCCACTCGCCCTATCGGTGGTCTTGCCGAATTACAATCACGGCAAGCTGATCTCGCGCGCCGTCACGGCGCTGCTCGCGCAGGAACGGGCGCCTGACGAAATCGTGATCGTCGATGACGGCTCGACCGACGACAGCCTGCGCGTCATCGAGGCGCACGCGGCCGGATCGAAGACGATCCGCGTCATCGCCAACCGCACCAACGAGGGCGCGACCGCCGCGCTGGCGCGCGGCCTCGACGCCTGCCGGGGCACGTATGTCTATTTCGCCGCCGCCGACGACTGGGTGCTGCCCGGCTTTTTCGCCACCGTGCTCCCGGTGCTCGAGCGCCACCCTCAGGCCGGGTTGGTTTGCGGCGAGTCGAACCTGGTCGCCGGGCAAACCGGCGAGCCGATCGGCGTGCGGCCGGCCGTCCGGCCGAGCAACCGGACCAGCTATTTCTCGCCTGCCGAGACGGCGGCGCTGCTCAGGCGCGCCGACAACTGGATACTGACCGGAAGTGCGATCTTCGTGCGCGACCGCGCCGTCGCGGCGGGCGGATTTGCCGCCGACCTCGGCTCGTTCGCCGACGGCTATCTCGCGCGCAAGGTGGCGTTGACGCATGGCTTCTGCTTCGTCCCGCGCACGCTGGCCACCTGGCAAGTGTTCGACGACAGCCTCTCGCGCGAGACCGCATCGGACCCGGCCGAAGCAAAGCGGGTGCTCGGCAATGCGCTCGGGCATTTCGCCCGGGATCCGGCCTTCCCGCCGTGGTACGGCCCGCTTTTTCGCCGCCGCCTGCAATTCGGGATCGCGCGGCTGGCGATCGCGACACGGCCGATGAACCACGCGATCCTGGCGCAGGCATCGGCCGGAGGCCTCGCCGATCGTATGTTTCTCTCCGCCGCCCCGCGCCTGCCGCGGGCGCTCCTGCTCGGCTGGCTGTGGCTGCGGTTCTGGCCGATGAACCCGCTCATGGTCCTGCGCAGCGCGATCTGGCGCCACTTCGCGCGTGCATCGTCTTGACCGATATGCGATGGCTTCGGCAACGACGCACATGGAACCGGGTGGACGGCGCAGCGTGACGATCGCGCAGACAGGGCTTGCGACATTCCCGCCGCACGACGCGTTCGGCCGCGACCTGTATGACGGCATCCGCGGCTGGCGGCTGTGGACCATGCTCGGGTGGAACGACATCCGTCGGCGCTACCGCCGCTCCATCCTCGGGCCGTTCTGGATGACCATCAGCATGGGCCTGCTGGTGGTGGCGCTAGGCTCGCTTTACGCGCACATATTCAATATCGCGATCGCGAGCTACCTGCCCTATCTCACGCTCGGCTTCATCGTCTGGGGCTTCATCTCGACCTCGATCAAGGAATGCTGCCAGGCCTTCGGGTCGCAGAGCGACATGATCAAGCAGATCCGGGTTCCGTTCTCGATCTACGTGCTGCGCGTGATCTGGGCGAATCTCATCGTCCTCATGCACACGATCATCATCATCGTGCCGATCTGGTTCTACTTCCGCCATGGGCCTGACCGCGCCGCACTGATGGCGATCCCCGGCCTCGTCGTCATCAGCCTCAATCTCGTCTGGGTCGGCATCGTGTTCGCGGTGCTGAACACGCGCTTCCGCGACGTGTCGCAGATGGTGGAAACCGCGCTGCAGATCACGGTGTTTGCGACGCCGATCATGTGGCCGGTCTCGGCGCTCGGCGAGCGGCGCTACGTCGCCGATATCAACCCGATGTATCATCTGATCGAGCTCGTGCGCGCACCGTTGCTCGGCACGTTGCCGAGCACGCTGTCGTGGGTCGTCGCACTTGGCGCCGCCGTGGCGGGGCTGCTGCTCGCCATGGTCCTGCTGCGACGGGTCGAGCGGCGCATCGTCTACTGGCTCTGAGCAGGCGGCGCGCCATGGCGTTCATCTCCGCCCATAAGGTATCGGTCGATATCCCCATTTTCGACGCGGTCTACGCCTCGATCCGCAAGTTCCTGCTCGACAAGGCGGTGGGCGGCCAGCTCGGCCAGCAGGGCTCGCACGTCGTGGTGCACGCGCTCAAGGACGTGAGCTTCGAGGCGCATGACGGCGACCGCATCGGCCTCGTCGGACAGAACGGCGCCGGCAAGACCACGCTGTTGCGCGTGCTCAGCGGCACCTATCCGCCGAGCGCCGGGACGGTCGACGTGCAGGGGCGCGTGTCGCCCATGCTGACCACGACGCTCGGCATGGACGCGGACGCGACCGGGTTCGAGAACATCCGCATCTGCGGCATGCTGCGAGGCCTGACGGCGCGGCAGGTCGACGAGAGCATCGACGACATCATCGCCTTCACCGAGCTCGGCGACTACCTCAGGATGCCGGTGCGCAGCTATTCGAGCGGCATGTTGCTGCGGCTCGCCTTCGCCGTCGCGACCGTCCCGCACGCCGACATTCTGCTCATCGACGAATCGATCGGCGTCGGCGACGAGCACTTCTTCCAGAAGGCCTATGCGCGGCTCAACGCGCTGGTCAGTCGCTCGCGCATCCTGGTCGTCGCGTCGCATTCGCAGCCGATGATCCGGAAGCTGTGCAACCGGGCGCTCTGGCTCGACGGCGGCGTGATCGTCGCCTATGACGAGGTCGATCGCGTCCTCAACGCCTACAGTCGGCGCGATCCGGCCCTGCTCGCCACGGCCCCGGGCGAGACGCGCCGCACCACGGCGCCGGCAAGCGATTGAAGCTCCGTGCACGGCAGTCGGGGCCTGCCCAAAAAGCGACTTTTTTGCGTCGGTGTATCCGGCCGGTCGCCTTGCAGTTGAGCCGGGTAGCGTCGCGACGGGGCGCGAGGCGGTGGCGGCTGCTCGGGGCGGCGGGGACAAATCCAGTTTGCGACCGGCGCAGCCCCAGCGCGGCGGATGACCGGGATGGGTGACTCGCGGGGACGCAAGGCGGTCCTCTTCCTGACGGGCCTCGGGGTCCTGTGCCTGTCGTTCTGGATCACGCTGACGATCATCGACAGCGGGGCGGAAAACCGCCCGAGCGACGTGCAGCTGGCCGACGTTCCGCTGACCAATAACGATGGGTCGCCGCGCAGCACCCGGGCGAGCACGATGACCGACCTTCCGCCGGCACCCACCGGCTTTCACTTCGGCGTCGCCTGGGACGGCATCGAGGGGCTCAACGCGCTGATCATGGGCCCTGGCCCGACCGGCGGCGGCAATCGGGCGCTCAGCCTGGTGGCGACTCGCGACGGCGGCCGCCATCGACTAGGGATCGCGGTGGTCGGCGTACCGGTGAACCGGCCGATCCGCGCCACTCTCTGGATCAAGGCGCCGCGAGGCACGCGCATCGGGGTCGATGTGCGCGACGGCGAAGAGCCAGGACATGCGGCGCGCAACACCGGGTCAGCCGCACTCGACTTGTCGCCGCGGACAGTCCTGGTCGCGAGCGGCAATGTGCGCGCGTCGGTCGAGGCAGGGCCGAGCGACTGGGTGAAGGTCCCGATTGAGATGCCGTCGAGCGATGGAGTGTTCGTCATCTATTTCGGGTTTCTCGGACCCGGCAACGCCCCCAACTTCAGCGGCGCCGGCGAGCAAATGATCTTCGGCGGCATCGAGATTACCGTAGGTTGATCGCGCCGGCGGGTCTACACTACCGTCCGCCGCCCGCCGGAACCTGGGGAATACATAAAATCCTGCAGCTATTGTCGCTTTTCTGCAACAGCCGGCGACCTAGCCGTTTTTTCTTGGCGCTTCCGTAGGTTGAAAGACTGCTCCTGCCTATGGTACCCCCGTGGCACTGTGCAGGGCCGGTGGAACCGCGTTGTTGCGTCGTTAATGGGCGGTTGGAGCAAGCTACCGCGTCGACTATCCTGCGCCAGGGTGGTCTGGGGGCATAATGGACTTGGACGTCGTCACCGGCGGGGGTGGATTCATCGGCAGTCATCTGGTTGACCGACTGATCGCCGACGGCCGCTCGGTGCGCGTGCTCGACAGCTTCGTCGTCGGTCGCCGCAGCAACCTACGTCAGCATGACGGCAATCCCGGGCTCGACATCATCGAGGGCGACGTCGCCGACAAGGGCGCCGTGCTGCGCGCCTGTGCGGGTGCCGAGCGCGTCTTTCACCTCGCGGCCCGCGCCGACATCGTTCCCTCGATCCAGGAGCCCGAGGCCTATTATCGCGCCAATGTCGAGGGCACGTTCAACGTCCTCGAGGCCGCCCGCGCGCATTCGATCAAGCGCTTCGTCTATGTGGCGTCGTCCTCCTGCTACGGCATTCCCGAGCGGTATCCGACGCCCGAAACGGCCCCGGCCGATCCGCGCTACCCCTATGCGCTGACAAAATATCTCGGCGAGCAACTCGTCATGCACTGGGCGAGCGTCTATCGGCTGCCAGCCGCGTCGGTGCGCCTGTTCAACGTGTATGGGCCGCGCGCAAGGACGAGCGGCAGCTACGGCGCGGTGTTCGGCGTCTTTCTCGCCCAGCTCATGGCCGGCAAGCCGCTCACGGTCGTGGGCGACGGCGAGCAGACCCGCGACTTCACCTTCGTGAGCGACGTCGTCGATGCGCTGCTCACGGTCGCCAAGAGCGACAAGGTCGGCGAAGTCTACAACGTCGGCAGCGGCCGGCCGGTGAGCGTCAACGAGCTGATCCGTCTGCTCGGTTCGCCGCCGACGGTCGCGATCCCGAAGCGGCCGGGCGAGCCCGACTGCACCTTCGCGGACATCGGCAAGATCGGCGCCCATCTCGGCTGGACGCCGCGGGTCTCCTTTGCCGAGGGTGTCCGCGTCATGCGCGAGAACATCGACCAGTGGCGCGATGCGCCGGTATGGACGGCGGAGCGGATCGCGGCGGCGACGGCGGACTGGTTCCGCTGCCTGGCCGAGCGGCCGGCCAAGATGCACGAGGGGGTGTAGCGTGACCGATCCGAAAGTCGTTCCGCTCGCACGATTAGGCTGGAAAGAGCCGGAAACGCCTTGGCAGGAAGCGCCGAGCCCGCGCCAGAAGATCATGAGCGTGCAGGAGGCGGCGGTGGCCGTCCAGCGCATGCGCGCGGCCGGCAAGCGCGTCGTGCAGGCGCACGGCACCTTCGACCTCCTGCATGTCGGCCATGTGCGGCACATGCAGGCGGCGCGCGAACTGGGCGACGTGCTCGTCGTCACCGTTACGGCCGACCGCTTCGTCAACAAGGGCCCGGGGCGGCCCGCCTTTCCCGAGAACCTGCGCGCCGAGATGCTGGCAAGCCTGCAATACGTCGATCTCGTCGCGATCAATCCCGAGCCCGACGCGGTCGGCGCGATCGCGGCGATCCGGCCGGACATCTACGTGAAGGGCCAGGACTACGAGAAGGCCGAAGAGGACGTCACCGGCAAGATCGTCGCCGAGCGCCACGCCGTCGAGGCGCATGGCGGGCGCATCCATTTCACCCACGAGGTGATGTTCAGCTCGACCGAGCTGATCAACCGGCATTTCAACGTGTTCGATCCGGCGGTGTCGCGCTATCTGCACGGCATGCGCGGCAACGGCGCGCTGGCCGAGGCGATCGAGCTGGTCGAGCGCATCCGCGACTATCGCGTCGTCCTGATCGGCGATGCCATCATCGACGAGTACCAATACGCGGTGCCGATGGGCAAGCCGCCGAAGGAGAGCGTGATCGCCGGCCGCTACCAGGACCGCGAGGTCTTCGCCGGCGGCGTGTTCGCGGCGGCGAACCACGCGGCCTCGTTCTGCAAGAAGGTCGACGTGATCACCTGCATCGGCGCCGCCGACAGCCACGAGGAGCTGATCCGCGGCAGCCTGCGCCCGAACGTCGAGCTGCACATGCTGCGGCGCCCCGGCGCGCCGACCACCCTCAAGCGGCGCTTCGTCGATCCGACCAACATGCGCAAGCTGTTCGAGCTCTACGTGATGGACGACAGCCCGCTGCCCGAGGAGATGCAGCTCGAGCTCGACCGCCTGATCTGCGCGGTCGCGCCAAGGGCCAACGTCGTCGTCGCCACCGACTTCGGCCACGGTCTCATCGGCGCCTCGGCGGTGCAGACACTGATCGAATACTCGCCGTTTCTCGCGGTGAACACCCAGAGCAACAGCGCCAACATGGGCTACAACCTGATCACGCGCTATCCGAAGGCGGACTACCTGTGCGTCGACGCGCCCGAGGCGCGGCTCGCCACCGGCGACCGCCTGTCGCCGATCGGCGAGGTGGCGCAGACGATCGTCAACGAGCGCGTCGCCTGCGGCAAGATCATCATCACGCACGGCCGCAATGGCTGCGTCACCCATGAGCGCGGCGGCGCGACCCACACGATTCCGGCGTTCGCGCGCAACGTGGTCGACACGGTGGGCGCCGGCGATGCGTTTCTCACCATCACGGCGCCGCTGGTGGCCGCCGGCGGCGCCATGGACAAGGTCGGCTTCATCGGCAATGTGGCGGGCGCGCTCAAGGTCGAGATCGTCGGCCACCGCAAGTCGGTGGAAAAGCCGGCCTTGATCAAGGGCATAACGGCCCTGCTGAAGTGACCGGCCGATCGTCTCGAGACATGGGCCGGCGGGTTGCGGCGCGCTTGCGCGCGCCAGCCGCCCGAGGCATTGAATGAGCCGACAGGTCGGGTGCATGGCGAAAAAGTTCCAACACGTGCTGGTGACCGGCGGCGCCGGCTATGTCGGGTCGAACCTCGTCCCGAAGCTGCTGGCGGCCGGCTACGGCGTGACGGTGCTCGATCTGTGCATCTATGGCGACGTGCTCGCGCCGCATCCGGGTCTGCGCATCGTCAAGGGCGACCTGCGCAGCACAGCCGACGTGACGGCGGCGCTCGCGGGCTGCGACGCCGTCATCCATCTCGCCTGCATTTCCAACGACCCCTCGTTCGACCTCGACCCGACGCTCGGCCGCTCGATCAACTACGACTGCTTCCGCCCGCTGGTGCGCGCCGCCAAGGACGCGGGAGTGCGGCGCTTCATCTATGCGTCATCCTCCTCGGTCTACGGCATCAAGAACGCGCCGGACGTGCACGAGGACCTCGCGCTCGAGCCACTCACCGACTACTCGAAATACAAGGCGATGTGCGAGGACGTGCTCAACGCCGAGCGCGGCCCGGGCTTCGTCACCGTCATCCTGCGGCCCGCGACCGTATGCGGCTACGCGCCGCGGCTGCGGCTCGATCTCACGGTCAACATCCTGACCAACCTCGCGATCAACAACGGGCGGATCACGGTGTTCGGCGGCGGCCAGCTGCGGCCGAACATCCATGTCGACGACATGTCCAACCTCTACGTCATGCTGCTGGAGGCGCCCGACGCCGCGGTCGACGGCAAGGTGTGGAACGCCGGCTACCACAATCTCAAGGTCATGGAGATCGCCGAGAAGGTGCGCGAGGAGATCGGCCCGCGGGTCGAGATCGTGGTGACGCCGACCGACGACCACCGCTCCTACCACGTCTCCTCCGAGCGCATCCGGCGCGACCTCGGCTTCATCGCCCGGCGCAGCGTCGCGGACGCGATCGTCGGCCTGCGCGAGGCCTTCGCGGCCGGCCGGGTGCCGAACGCGATGACCGACGACCGCTATTATAATATCAAGCGCATGCAGGCCCTGCGGCTCAGGTGAAGCAATCCCGACGGGGGAGCGGTCGGAATGCGAGCGCTGTCTGAGAGTGCCGTGCTGCCGCAGCGTGCCGCGCCCGCGCGGCCGCCCGTGCAGGCCGTGACGGTGCTGATGCCGGTCTGGGGCTATCGCTTCGTCAGCCAGTTCCTCGAGTTCTGCCTGCCGACGCTGCTCGCGCCCGGTAACCTGCCGGCGGCCGCCGCGATGCTCCCGACCCGGTTCGTGCTGCTTACCAGCGAGACGGACGAGCTCCTGATCCGCGCCAATCCGGCGTGGCGGGCGCTCGAGCAGATCTGCGAGGCGGAAATCCGCCGCATCGACGACCTCATCACCGTCGGAAACCACAGCGCGACCATCACGCTCGCGTTTGCGCGCGCGGTGCGGCAGGCCGGCGATGCCATGCTCGATACCGCCTTCATCTTCCTGGTGTCGGACTATCTGGTCGCCGACGGCTCGCTGCGCAGCGTGGTCGAGCGCATCCGCTCGGGTGCAAGCGGCGTCGTTGCCGGCAACTTCCAGATCGTCGCCGAGGACGCGATCCCGCTGCTGCGGCGGCGGATCGATCCGGCCTCGACCGCGATCGCGCTGCCGCCGCGCGAGCTGGTCGGCTGGTCGCTCGCCCACCTGCATCCCGCGACCGTCGCCAACATGGTGAACTTCGGGCTCAGCCACAACGCCCACACCAACCGGCTGTTCTGGCGGGTCGACGAGCATACGCTCATCGGCCGCTTCTACCTGATGCACATGATCGGCATCCGGCCGGAGGTGACCGATTTCGTCGTCGGCGCCTCGTGCGACTACTCGTTCATTCCGGAAATGTGCCCCTCCGGCAACGTGGTCGCGCTCACCGATTCGGACGACTACCTCGTGGTCGAAATGCAGCCGCGCGAGCACGAGAGCAAATGGCTGCTGCCCGGGCCGATCGAGGCAAAGCCTCTCGCCGCGAGCCTGTCGGGATGGACGACCGCGCAGCACCGCGGCAATGTCGCCAATACGCTCGTCTATCACGCCGGCGAGCTGCCGCCGACGCTCGCCGAAACCACCGCGCAGGCCGATGCCTTCGTCGCCGCGGTGCGCGGGCTGATGTCCCCGGAGCCGCATCCATTTCGCCATCATCACTACTGGATCGGCTCGCTCGCCTCGAACCGGGCGCAGACGCGGCGGCCGCTGAGCCGCGCGGACTGGGAGTTCCTGCTCGGCGAGAAGGCGCCCGGGGGGCTCGCGGCGACGCTGTGGCGCCTGCGCACGAAATTGTTCGGCTCGGCGCCCGACGTGACGCGGCTGCATCCGCGCTGGCCCGATTACGGGCTCCCGCTCGCCGCCTTGAAGAAGATCATCGCCCGCAACGGGCGTACGCTGCTGATCGCCCAGCAGCCGGCCACTTTCGCGCGCTGGCTCACGCGCAGCGCCGGCGACATCCATACGCTCGAGGCGGCGCGGCTCGCCGAGCTCGACCAGGAGGAGGAGCGCGCGCTGATCGGCAGCTTCGACGCCTGCCTGATGGTCCTGAGCGAGGGCATGCTCAAGACGGCGGACGAGTACATCGCCCGCGCCGCGCCGCTGCTCGTCCCGGGCGGGCAGATCATGATCATGATCAACAACGAGCGTGGGCTCGCGCTGGCGGCGACGTTCGGCCGCGAATTCGCCCAGCAATCGGCGCGGCTGCTCGACCCGTCCGCCTGGGTCACCGAGATCCACTACGTGCCGGCAAGCCGCATGCGCTGGGCGATCTATCGCGCGTTCGGCCGCGTGCTCAGGCGCGGCGACGCGGCCGGCTGGCGCTCGCCGGCGCGGCTTGCCGGCCTCGCCCTCGCCGCGGCGCCGCTGACGGTCGCGACCTTCCTGACCAATCTCGGCATTCGCGCCACCGCGACGCCGCCGCGCGGGCTGTGGTCGAGCGTCTTTCTCATCCTGCGCCCGTCGGGCGAGCGGACGCAGCGGCTCGCCGCGCCTTCCGCGCTGCCGACGCGGCACCCCGGCGCAGCCGCAAGGGCCGGCCGCGGGGCGCGGCGCCGCGACCCCGACCGGCTCGCGCATGCGCTCGCACGCTACCGCCTCGTCGCCGACATGATCGATGCCCGCCGCGACATCGCGGAATACGGTTGCGTCGAGGCCCTCGGCAGCGCCCTGGTGCAGGGCAAGGTGCGCAAGCTCACGGTGTACGATGCGGATTCGGCGATGCTGGCCGACCTGCACCGGCAATCGGGCGAGGGCATGCCGGTCCTCGCCCAGGTGCATGATGTGCTCGCAGATCCGCTGCCGATGCGGCACGACGCGATCTACTGCCTCGACGCGATCGAGCGAATCGCGCGCGACGACGAGGATGCCTTCGTGCGCAACCTCGCGGGCTCGCTTACATCCGCTCATGCGATCCTGATCCTCGGCAGCGCCGCTGCGGACGACGAGCCGACCGGCCTCGCGCTGGGACGGCGCGGCGCGGCCGAGCTCAAGGCGCTGCTGGAGCGGCATTTCCACGTGGTACTATGCTTCTCGATGGTCGGCGAAACCTTGCACCCGGGCATCGTCCGCGCCGCCGACTATGCGTTCGCGCTCGGCTGCGGCCGCAAGGCGGCGCTGTGACGCGGGCAGCTCCCGCGCACCTCGATGTGCCGCGGCCGCAGCGGCCGGGCGCGGCCGCCACGGCGCCGGCGGGCCGGCTGCGGCTCGGCATCGACTTCGACAACACGCTGATCGCCTATGACCGGGTGTTTCTCGGCGTGGCACGCGCGCGCGGGCTGCTGCCGGCGCGCTTTGCCGGCAACAAGCAGGCGGTGCGCGACGCGGTCCGCCGCCTGCCCGACGGCGAGACGACCTGGCAGCGCCTGCAGGGCCACGCCTACGGGCAAGGCATCGGCGAGGCGGCGCTGTTTCCCGGCGTCGGCCGCTTCCTGCGCCGCTGCCGGCAGGCCGGACACGCCGTCTTCATCGTCAGCCACAAGACCGAATTCGCCAACTACGATCCGGCGCGCGTCGACCTGCGCGCCGCGGCGCTCGGCTTCATGGACGCGCGCGGCTTCTTCGACCCGGGCAAATACGCGATCCGGCGCGAGAACGTGTTTTTCGAGAGCACGCGGGCGGAAAAGCTCGCGCGCATCGCGGCGCTCGACTGCACGCATTTCGTCGACGATCTCGTCGAGGTGCTGACCGACCGGAATTTTCCGTCCGGGGTCGCGCGCGTGCTGTTCGACCCGGCGGGCGGCGAGACGCCGGCCGGCCTGCGCGCCTGCGCGAGCTGGCGCGAGATCGCGGCGGCGTTGTTGCCGGACGTGCTGTTGCCGGAGGTGCTGTTGCCGGAGGCAACGCGATGATGGTGACGCCGGCGCCGGAGACCGATGACCGCGCGGCCGCGCTTGCGCTCGCGCGCGACCTCGTCGGCGGTGCGGTCGACGCCATCGCGCCGCTGCGCGGCGGCCGCAATGCCCGCGTCTTTCGCGTTGCCGCCGGCGGCGAGCGCTTTGCGCTCAAGGTCTTTCCGCCGCCCGCGGCCGATGGGCGCGACCGCCTCGCGACCGAGGTCGCGGCGCTGCGGCTGATGCAAGGCGCCGGCATCAGCACGGTCGCCCGCGTCGTCGCGACGGACCCGGCGCGCCATGGCGCGCTGCTGAGCTGGCTCGACGGCGAGCCGATCGCGGCGCCGAGCGATGCGGACATCGACGCGGCGGCCGCGTTTCTCGCCGCGTTGCATGCGCTACGCGCGAGCGCGCCCGCGCGCGCCTTCGGCCGGTCCGCGGCGGAAGCCTGCCTCAGCGGCCGCGAGGTCGAGCGCCAGATCCGTGCGCGGCTCGTAGCATTGAATCGCCGCGTCATGCCCAGCCCTGTGCCGGGCATCCACGTCTTGCGGTATGGCAAGAAAGACGTGGATGGCCGGGACAAGCCCGGCCATGACGAAGGTGAAGGCGAAGCGGAAGCCGCTCTCGCCGTTTTCCTGCACGCGGCGTTCGCGCCGGCGCTGGCGGCGTCGCTCGCGCGCGCCGAGCAGGCGTTCGCCGCCGCCGGCCTTGACTTCGCCACCCCCCTCCCGCAGGAAAAGCAGAGCCTGGTGCCGGCCGATTTCGGCTTCCACAACTGCCTGCGCGGCGCCGACGGCAGGCTGAGCTTCCTCGATTTCGAGTATTTCGGCTGGGACGATCCGGTGAAGCTCACGGCCGACATGCTGCATCATCCCGGCACGCCGCTTGGCAGCCCGCAGGCGACGCGGCTGCGCGCGGCGGCGCTGCGCATCTACGGCGATGATTGCGCGTTCGCGCCGCGGCTCGCCGCGCTCGACCCGCTGTTCGGCCTGCGCTGGGTGCTGATCCTGCTCAACGAGTTCCTGCCCGAGCGCTGGCAGGGGCGCGTCGCGGCGGGCGACGCCGATGCGTGGGCCGACGCGAAGGCGCGCCAGCTTGCGTGCGCGCGCGAGCTGCTGGCGACCCTCGCGCCGCTGCCGGAGGCGGCGCATGGATAGCCTCGTGCGCGACACCGGGCCGACCGCCGCGCAGGGGCCTGGGCTCGATGCGCGCGCGCGCGACCTGCGCCGCCTGATCGTGCGCGCGCTCGACGGCGGGGGCCGCGGGCATATCGGCTCGTCGATGTCGCTCGTCGAGAT
>DATBZM010000337.1:0-3502 GCA_036513175.1 Xanthobacteraceae bacterium
CGAGCAGCTCCGGCAGGCCGTGGCGCTGGACGATCGACAAGGCGCGCAGGTTGCCGCGCTCGTCGAGCCGGTCGCGCCAGACGCGGCCGGTCGCCGAGCGGTCGACGCCGAGAAAGATGCGGCGATTTGGTTGCGCGTCCATCGATTCCACTTGGGACTCGTCATGGCCGGGCTCCGGCCCGGCCATCCACGTCTTGCTTCCTCATGACGTCAAGCAAGACGTGGATGCCCGCCTTCGCGGGCATGACGACGGACGGCGTTAGCGCACGCCGAAGGCGACGCAGCGGCTACTCCAGCTTGAACTTGTCGAGATACCTGTGCTCGGCCCGGATCCAGCGAACCGTGCCGGTCGCCGAGCGCATCACCACGGTCTCGGTCTCGATGGTGCTGGGCTTGAAGCGCACGCCCTGCAGCAGCGAGCCGGTGGTGACTCCGGTCGCCGAGAACACGCAGTCGCCCTGCACCATGTCGTTCATCGCGTATTTCTTGCGCGGATCCTTGATGCCCATCTTGCGGGCGCGCTCGCGCTTTTCCTCGGTGTCGAGCACGAGGCGGCCCTGGATCTGCCCGCCGATGCACGCGAGCGCCGCGGCCGCGAGCACGCCCTCCGGGGCGCCGCCGATGCCGAGGTAGATGTCGATGCCGGTCGTCTCCGGATCGGCCGTGTGGATGACGCCGGCGACGTCGCCGTCGGTGATGAAGCGCACGGCGGCGCCGGCCTTGCGCACGGCGGCGACCAGATCCGCATGACGCGGGCGGTCGAGGATCAGCGCCGTGATCTCCGCCGGCTTGACGCCCTTCGCCTTGGCGAGCGCGCGGATGTTTTCCTCCGCCGGCGCGTCGAGATCGACCACGTCGTGCGGATAGCCCGGGCCGATCGCGATCTTTTCCATGTAGACGTCGGGCGCATTGAGCAGCGTGCCGCCCGCCGCCATCGCCATGGTGGCGATCGCGCCGGGCATGTTCTTGGCGCACAGCGTGGTGCCCTCGAGCGGGTCGACCGCGATATCGACCTTGGGGCCGCCCTTCCGGCTGCCGACCTTCTCGCCGATGAACAGCATCGGCGCCTCGTCGCGCTCGCCCTCGCCGATGACGACGGTGCCTTCGATCGCCAGCTTGTCGAGCTCGCGCCGCATGCCGTCGACAGCGGCCTGGTCGGCTTCCTTCTCGTTGCCGCGCCCGCGCAGCCGTGCGGCCGCGACCGCCGCGCGCTCGGTCACCCGCACGATCTCGATCGACACGATGCGGTCGAGCATCGTCGTGGACTTCGCCGCTGCGGCCTTCTGGCTCGACGCCATGTCGTTGGGCTCCCTGTCTCGGTTCCGGCCGGCGCCAGATGCTTCAATTCTTCTCGATGCGGATCACCTGCGGCGTGCCCGCAATGACACCCTTTTTCCGGATCGCCTTCAAGGCGCGCCGCACCGCGTCCTCGCTGGTCGCGTAGGTGATCAGGATGACCGGCGCCGGCGCATCCGGGCTCTTCGGATCGTCGCCGCCATGCGGCCGGCCACCGTGGTGCCGTTGCATGATCGATTCAAGCGATATGTTCTCGCTGGCCAGGAGCTTGGCGATCGCCGCAAAGGTGCCGGGACGGTCGACCGCCGCGAGGCGGATATAATACCCGCCTTCGTGACGTTGCATCGGCGCCCGCTTGACGGCGGTGAGACGCGCGCACGGGCGGCCGAACGGCGCGGTGCGCACCCCGCGCGCGACGTCGCCGATGTCGGCGACCACCGCCGAGGCGGTCGCGTTCCCGCCGGCGCCCGGGCCGACCAGGGTGATGGGCGCAAAGCCTTCGGCGTCGATCGAGACCGCGTTGGTCACGCCCATGACCTGCGCGATGGCGCTGTCCTTGGGGACCATGGTCGGGTGCACGCGCTGCTCGATCCCCTTCTCGGTGCGCATCGCGACGCCGAGCAGCTTGACGCGATAGCCGAGCTCGTCGGCGGCATCGAGATCCTCGGGCGCGATCGACGAAATCCCTTCGACGAACACGGCGCTCTCGTCGACCTTGGTGCCGAACGCGATGCTGGCGAGGATCGCGAGCTTCTGCGCCGTATCGTGGCCCTCGACGTCGAAGGTCGGATCGGCCTCGGCGTAGCCGAGCTTCTGGGCATCGGCGAGGCAGTCCGCAAAGGAGAGCTTCTCGCGCTCCATTCGCGTCAGGATGTAGTTGCAGGTGCCGTTCAGAATCCCGGAGATGCGCGCGAAGGAATTGCCGGCGAGGCCCTCGCGCAGGGTCTTCACCACCGGAATCGCGCCGCCGACCGCCGCCTCGAAATTGAGGGCTACATGATGCTTCTCGGCGAGCGCGGCGAGCGCGAGACCGTGTTTTGCCAGCAGCGCCTTGTTGGCGGTGACGACCGACTTGCCGGCCGCGAGTGCGGCCTCGATCGCGCTTTTTGCCGGATCGCCGGCGCCGCCCATCAGCTCGACAAAAACGTCGATCGCCGGATCGGTCGCGAGCGCGAGCGGATCGCGCACCCATTTGAGCCCGCTCACGTCGACCGCGCGCTTCTTCGCCTTCGACCGCGCCGTGACGGCCACGACGTCGATCGCGCGGCCGCAGCGCGCCGAAAGCGCCTCGCGCTCGCGCTCGATCAGGTCGATGACGGCGGCGCCGACCGTTCCGAGTCCGGCAAGACCCACTTTGAGCGGGGCAACCATGCGGTGAAGCAACCTGACGACGGCCGCGGAAAACTCAGCGGCGCTTGGCGAGGGGAACGACGTTGTGCAACTTTTCCGGCGCGGTTTCAAGGAACCGGCGCACGTTGCGCGCCGCCTGGCGAATGCGCTGCTCGTTCTCGACCAGCGCAATACGCACGTACCCCTCCCCGTGCTCGCCGAAGCCGATGCCGGGCGACACCGCGACCTCGGCCTTCTCGACCAAGAGCGTCGCGAACTCGATGCTGCCGAGCGTGCGGAACCCTTCGGGCATCGGCGCCCAGGCGAACATGGAGGCGCGCGGCGGCGGAATGTCCCAGCCGGCGCGCCCGAAGCTTTCCACCAGCACGTCGCGGCGGCGCCGGTAGGTGTCGCGCATCTCGACGATGCAGTCGTCGGGGCCGTTAAGCGCGGCGGTCGCGGCGACCTGGATCGGGGTGAACGCGCCGTAGTCGAGATAGGACTTCACCCGCGCGAGCGCGCCGATGATGCGCTCGTTGCCGACCGCAAAGCCGATGCGCCAGCCGGGCATCGAGTAGGTCTTCGACATCGAGGTGAACTCGACCGCGACGTCCATCGCGCCCGGCACCTGCAGAATCGAGGGCGGCGGATTGTTGTCGAAATAGACCTCCGCATAGGCGAGGTCGGACAGCACGATGAGATTGTGCTTCTTCGCGAACGCGATCACGTCGCGATAGAAGTCGAGATCGGCGACATAAGCCGTCGGGTTCGCCGGGTAGCACACGACGAGCGCGAGCGGTTTCGGGATCGAGTGGATGCAGGCGCGCTCGAGCGCCTCGAAGAACTGCGGGGTCGGATCGGACGGCACCGAGCGGAT
>DATBZM010000338.1:0-5115 GCA_036513175.1 Xanthobacteraceae bacterium
CGCGTGAGGCTGCAGGATCGCGACGTCGCCGAAGATCGCGTCGATATGGCCGCCGATCAGATCGGTGAGCGAATTCGCGGTGCTGCGATAGGGCACGTGGACGAGAGTGACGCCGCTTTCGCGCGCGAGCAGCTCGCCGGCCAGATGGGTCACGGTGCCGGTGCCGGCCGAGCCGATAGTGACCTTGCCGGGACGCGCCTTGGCGTAGGCGATGAACTCCGCGACAGTCGTGACACCGAGATCGCGCCGCACGGCGAACACCTGCGGCGAACGCCAGATCAGGCCGAGCGGCGCGAAATCCCGCGCGACGTCGTAGTGAACCTTCTGCACTGGCGGGATCAGCGCCAGCGCCGCGATGCCGCCGAGCAGGAGCGTGTAGCCATCGGCCTCGCCGCGGGCCACCGCCTCGGTGCCGGTGATGCCGCTCGCCGCCGGCCGGTTCTCGGCGACGATGGACGCTCCAAGGTGACGTCGCAGCACCTCCGAGATCGTCCGCGCCGCCGTGTCGGCGGGCCCACCGGCCGTAAACGGGATGACCAGCGTCACCGGCCGCGATGGATAATCGTCGGCGCTGGCCGGCAACGGCCCAACCGCCATCGCGGCCAGCAATGCCCCAATCGACGCGTGCCGCAGCTTGCCGGATGGCTTCACATCACGCTCCCGATCAGGCTCAATACGCCGCACACTACATAAATTTAGCGGCGCCCCGGAAGCGACATTCAATGCAAGCCATGCGCGCGCTCCTCGACCCCAAGGCCATTGCGGTGGTCGGCGCCTCGCAACAGCCCGGACGCGGCACCAGCGTGGTCGCGAACCTGCGCGATGCCGGATTCGGCGGCGACATCTTCGCCGTGAACCCGCGCTACACTGACGTGCTGGGCTATCGCTGCGTCGCGTCCGTCAACGAGTTGCCGCATACAGTCGATTGTCTCGTCATCGCGATCCCGGCGCGTGCGGCGTGCGACGCGATGGAGCAGGCATTTGCGCGCGGCATCCGCGCCGCCGTGGTGCTCGCCGCGGGCTTCGAGGACGACGCGGAGAACGGCCCGCTCGCCACGCGATTGCGGGCCCTCGCGCAAGGCGGCATGGCGATCTGCGGGCCGAATTGCTTCGGCATCGTCAACGTCAAGAGCGGCGCGGTCGCCTTCAACGGTGTGGTGCCGAAGGCGATGCCGCGCGGCCCGGTCGCGCTGGTGTCGCAGAGCGGCAGCCTCGGCAATTTCGCGTTCGGGCCGCTGATCCGCGACCGCCGGCTCGGCTTCTCGTATTTCGTGTCGTGCGGCAACCAGACCGGACTGACGATCGAGGACTACGTCGAGTATTTCGTGGCCGATCCCGACGTCAAAATCATCGCCGCGATCGTCGAAGATCTAAAGAACCCGCGCAAGCTCGCGCGGGTCGCGGCCGCGGCTCGCCGGCAGGGCAAGCCGCTCCTGTTCGTGCAGATCGGGCGCTCCCCGGCGGGCGAGATCATGACCCACGCACACACCGGCGCGCTCGCCGGCAATGCCGCGGTGATGGCCGCGTTCCTGCGCCGCTGCGGCATCGTGCAGGCCGAGAGCTATGACGAGTTCGTCGAGACCGTCGCGCTGTTTGCAACCGCGCCGGTGGATGCGGCGGGCGGCAGCGACGTGGTGCTGGTGTCGGGCAGCGGCGGCGGCGCGGCCCTTGCGGCTGACCACCTCGATACCGCGGGGCTCGGGCTCGCGCGCCTCGACGAGGAGACCGCCGGGCGCATCCGGGCGGTGCTGCCCGACATCGGCGACGTCACCAATCCGATCGATGTGACCGGCGCGGTGTTCTACGATCCCGGCATCATGAGCCGCCTGCTCGAAGCCGTGGCGGGCGACCCCGGCCGGCCGATCATCGCCGCCGCCTTGAACGCCGTGCCGGCGCCGCACGACCGCATGCGGCGGATCGCCGGCGCCGTCGCGGACGCGGCGCGCGCCTCCCGCAACACCATCGTGGCTTATCAGGTGAGCCCGCTCGGGCCCCTCGACGGCGAGCTGGTGGCGAGCCTGCATGCCGCGCAGGTGCCATTCCTGATGGGAAGCGCGAGCGCGATGGGCGCGTTGCGGCATCTGCCGCGCTATCGCGCCATGGCGGCGCAGCCGCGCGACACCGCCGAGCAAGTCCCGGCCGCTCCGGCCCCGGCCGATTGGACTTTCATGACCGCGCGCCAGGCGCTTCTCGAGGGCGGCATCTCGGTCGTCGATACCGTGCTGGCAAAGTCGGAAGACGAAGCCCGCGTCGCCTACCGCCGTTTCGACGCCGCGGTGGCGCTCAAGGCGGACGCGCCGGGACTGCTGCACAAGAGCGATATCGGCTGCGTGCGACTCGGCTGCGCGAGCGAGGCCGAGGTCGTGGAAGCTTTTCGGTTGGTGAGCGCGAATGCCCGCAGGGCTGGATTTGCCGATCCGGCTGTGCTCGTGCAGCCGATGACGTCGGGCATCGCCGAGGTTTTCGCCGGGATCATCGACGATTGCCGCTACGGGCCCGCGATCGTGTGCGGGCTCGGCGGCATCTTCGTCGAGCTGCTCGACGACACCGCCATCGAGATGGCGCCGCTGTCGCAAGATGACGCACTGGGCATGATCCGCCGCCTCAAGGGCGCGCCGGTATTGCTCGGCGCGCGCGGGCGTCCGCCGGCCGACGTCGCGGCGCTGGCGGCACTGCTGGTCGAGCTCGGCCGCTTCGCTCTCGCGCATGCGGGCCAGTTTCGTGCGCTCGACCTCAATCCGATCATCGTCAAGGCCGCGGACGAAGGCGTCGCGGTGCTCGACATTGCTTTCGATTGGAAACACGGGGACATCGATGAAGTATGAGGATCTCATCTACGGCGTGGAAGATCGCGTCGCGACCATCACGCTCAACCGGCCGGACCGCATGAATGCGATCTCGCCCAATCTCGAGGCCGAGCTGCATCGCGCCTTCGACGCGGCCGATGCCGACCGCGCCGTGAAGGTGATCGTGCTGACCGGCAGCGGCAATGCGTTCTGCGCCGGCTTCGACATGGGCGCGCGCGCCCGCAAGGGCGAAAATGGGCCGGCCGATCCGGCCGGCAAGAGCATCGCCGAATATCTCGAATTCTGGCAGCGCAACGACGGCGGCCGCGTCGCCAAATGGGAGCATATGTGGCGGCTCGGCAAGCCGATCATCGCGGCCGTCAACGGCTGGGCGATGGGCGGCGGCTTTTGGTACCAGCTCGCCGCCGATATCACCATCGCGTCCGACCGCGCGGTGTTCGCGCAGCCGGAGGTGCGCCACATCTCCAACTCGAGCTTCCTGTTCGCCGCGCTGTGCGGCTGGAAGGCGGCGAACCGCTGGGCGCTGACGGGCGATCACTTCGACGCCCAGGAGGCGCTTCGCATCGGCATGGTCAACGAGGTGGTGCCGCACGGGGCGCTGATGGAGCGGGTCCACGCGCTGGCGCGGCGCATGGCGCTGGTGCCCGAGCCTGCGCTGCGGCTCAACAAGGCGATCACCATGCAGGGCATCCAGGCGGCGGGCCTGCATGCGGGCCTGCTGGTGGAAGGCGTGCTTGGCGCGCTCGCACACGCATCGCACGACGCCTACCGCGAGGAGCTGCACGCTGTTCAGCGCACCCATGGCATGAAGGCCTTTCTCGACGCGCGCGATGGCCCGTTCCAGCCCGAGCCGATGGGCCCGCGTTCGGCGAAGGCGCGCGTCGCGAAAGCGCGCAGCGGGAAGGGCGCTGCCAAGAAGCGCTGAGAAGCGTCTGGTCGTTCGACGCGATCACCTTCGGGTCCTGCGGCTGAACTGGCAGACCAGTGGCCCAGGAGAATGGGCACTTCCTTTGGGCCGGTGGCGGAGAGAGTGGGATTCGAACCCACGGTACGGTGTTGCCGTACACACGCTTTCCAAGCGTGCGCCTTAAGCCACTCGGCCATCTCTCCGGTGCGCAACGTCTTGCCGGCGCGCGGGATTTTTTTCAAGGGAAGGCGTCCCGCGGCAGCGCGATCGGCCGATCATCCTTTGCGGCTCGCCTTCGGCGAGCGACTCAGGATGACGGCGGCGTAAGAGCGCGTTCTCCATCAAATTCAACGGGTTATGGCCGCGCACGCAGTCCGCCGCGCGGCGCCGGCGCTCGCTCCGCCCCTTGAAAACCGCCGCCCCGCGCCACATTGTTCCTCGCGATGGCCCCCCTCCCCGACGACGACTACCTGCTGCGCCCCGATCCCGCCGACCCGCGGCTGACCGAGCGGGTGCGCGGCATCGACCAGACCGGTGCCCCCCTCGAGACGTCGGTCACGGTCGAGCGGGCGCTGACGATCTTCCTCAACGCGCAGGAGATCGTCACCGCGATGACAATCAACGACTATCCGGAATATCTCGCGCTCGGCTACCTGCTCAACCAGAATATGCTGTCACCAGACGACGTCGTCACCGACGTCGACTTCGACGAGGAGCTTTCCGTCGTCGTGGTGCGCACCGAGCGCGCCACCGACTACGAGCAGAAAATGAAGAAGAGGGTGCAGACCTCGGGCTGCGCCCAGGGCACCGCGTTCGGCGACCTGATGGAGGTGATCGAGACCGCGCGGCTGCCGGAGGCGGAGTTGCGCACGTCCTGGCTCTACGCGCTGACCAACAAGATCAATACGACGCCCTCGCTCTATCTCGAGGCGGGCGCGATTCACGGCTGCGTGCTCGCGCGCGAGGACAAGCCGCTCGTCTACATGGAGGACGTCGGGCGCCACAACGCGGTCGACAAGATCGCGGGCTGGATGTTCAGGCATCAGGTGTCGGCGGCGGACAAGATCTTCTACACCACCGGGCGGCTCACCTCCGAGATGGTGATCAAGACGGTGCGCATGGGGATTCCGATCCTGGTGTCGCGCTCGGGCTTCACGGCGTGGGGCGTCGAGCTCGCGCGCAAGGCCAACCTGACCCTCATCGGTCGCGCGCGCGGCAAGCGCTTCGTCGCGCTCGCCGGCGAGAACCGCATCGTGTTCGACCAGGACCTCGCCTATGTCGAGGATGAGAGCGCGAAGCACCGGCGCAAGGCGGCGGTGCATGACGAGTGACTTGCTTGATCCCCTCCCCCGCTTGCATCCGAAATCGGACTTGTCCTATTTCGGCACTTTAAATCGGCCG
>DATBZM010000339.1:0-5345 GCA_036513175.1 Xanthobacteraceae bacterium
ACCCCCCTTTTTCCCGGCGGCGGTCGCCAAACCGCCCCAGCCCAAACTCGATGCCAGCCATCGCTTCCTCCGCGAATCATCATCGGATTCAGCGAATCAGCCTCCCAATGGCCCCGCAAGATGTGTGAACATGACAGCCGCGTGCGGGGAGAGGGTCGGGGTGAGGGGGCGTCTCCGCGAGTCGTTGCCAACGTCATGCTTCGCGGTGACTCAGCGCCCCTCACCCCAACCCTCTCCCCGTAAGAACGGGGAGAGGGAGCGCGGGCTCATTGCCCGAGCGCCTTCTTGATCGCCAAGAAATCCCGCCAGGCGAGCCGCTTGTGCAGCGGCTGGCGCAAGAGATACGCCGGGTGCAGCGTCGGGATCGCGCGGATCGATCGTGTGCCCGTATCGTACGCGAGCCAGCGGCCGCGCGTCTTCATGATGCCGTCGGTGAAGCCGAGCAGGGTCTGGCTCGACGGGCCGCCGAGGCAGACCAGCACGTCGGGATCGACCAGCTCGATCTGCCGCTGGATGAAGGGCAGGCAGATCTGGCTCTCCTGCGGCGTCGGCGTGCGGTTGCCGGGCGGCCGCCACGGAATGATGTTGGCGATGTAGACCTTGCTGCGGTCGAGGCCGATTGCCTTGATCATCAGGTCGAGCAGCTTGCCGGAGCGGCCGACGAAGGGCAGGCCCTCGAGGTCCTCGTCGCGCCCGGGCGCCTCGCCGACGAACATCAGCCGCGCTTGCGGATTGCCGTCGGCGAAGACGAGCTGCTTGGCGTGGCGCTTGAGCTCGCAGCCCTCGAACTTGTCGAGAATGCCGCGCAGCTCCTCGAGGCTCGCGGCAGCGCGCGCCCGCGCGCGCGCATCCATGATGGCGGCCTCGGGCGCGGCCGGCGCCATTGGCGGTCCTTCTGCCTCCGCCCTTCGGGCTGCGGCCGGCTCCTCAGGACGAAGAGGAGGCCGTTGCCGTTCTCGCGCGGCCTCATGGTGAGGAGCCGGCCGTAGGCCGGCGTCTTGAACCGTGGGGCGGGCAGCCCTCGGGCGCGATTCCGGTTCCGGCTCCGCCAGCCGATTGATCGGTTCCTCGCCGAGCAACGCATCGGCGCCCGCCTCCAGATAGAAGGCGAGCAGCTCGCGGGTTGCCTTGGCTTGCTCGGGCGACATGGCCGACCTCTAGCACAAGCGCGTGCCGATTGCCGCCTCGCGCCAAACATGGAAAAACTAGCTCGGCCGGTGACCGCATCGGCGCACACCGGAGCTGACCATGGCCGACTTGCCCGCCCGCGACTCGATGGATTTCGACGTCGTCATCGTCGGCGCCGGGCCGGCCGGCCTTTCGGCCGCGATCCATCTCAAGCAGCTTGCCGCCGATATTTCCGTCGTGGTGGTCGAAAAAGGCTCCGAGGTCGGCGCCCACATCCTCTCGGGTGCCGTGATCGACCCGATCGGCTTCGACCGCCTGCTGCCCGACTGGCGCAGCGAGGCGACGCCGATCAAGACGCCGGTTACGGCCGATCGCTTCTACTATCTCGGCGCCTCCGGCGCGCTGCGGCTGCCGAACTTGATGCTGCCGCCGCTGATGAGCAATCACGGCAACTTCATCGTCTCGCTCGGCGAGGTCACGCGCTGGCTCGGGCGAAAAGCCGAGGGGCTCGGCGTTGAGATCTATCCGGGCTTTGCCGCGACCGAGGTGCTGTTCGGCGACAACGGCGAGGTCGTCGGCATCGCAACCGGCGACATGGGCGTCGGCAAGGACGGCAAGCCCAAGCCATCGTTCACCCGCGGCATGGAGCTGCGCGCCAAGTACACGCTCTTTGCCGAAGGCGCGCGCGGCAGCCTGAGCAAGCAGCTGATCGCCCGCTTTCACCTCGATGAGGGCCGCGAGCCGCAGAAATTCGGCATCGGCCTCAAGGAGCTGTGGCAGGTCGCGCCGGAGCAGCATCGGCCCGGGCTGATCCAGCACACGTTCGGCTGGCCGCTCGACAATGCGACCGGCGGCGGCTCGTTCCTCTACCACTACGACGACAGCCTCGTGTCGGTCGGCTTCGTCGTCCATCTCAACTACGCGAACCCGTATCTGTCGCCGTTCGAGGAGTTGCAGCGCTTCAAGACCCATCCGCTGGTGCGCGACACCTTTGCGGGCGGCAAGCGCATCGGCTACGGCGCGCGCGCCATCACGGAGGGCGGCTGGCAGTCGGTGCCGAAGCTCGTCTTTCCCGGCGGCGCGCTGATCGGCTGCGCCGCCGGCTTCCTCAACGTGCCGCGCATCAAGGGCACGCACAACGCGGTGCTCTCCGGCATGATGGCGGCCACCGTCGTCGCCGAGGCGCTCGCGGGCGGTCGCGCCAATGACGAGCTTGTCGACTACGAGGCGCTGTGGCGTACCTCGGCGATCGGCAAGGATTTGCGCCGGGTGCGCAACGCCAAGCCGCTGTGGTCGAAGCTCGGCACCTTCCTCGGCATCGCGGCGGGCGGACTCGACATGTGGACCAACACGCTCGGCTTTTCCCTGCTCGGCACGCTGCGCCACGGCAAGCGCGACGCCGATTGCCTTGCGCCGGCCGCGAAGTGCAAGCCGATCGCCTATCCGAAGCCCGACGGCAAGCTCACGTTCGACCGGCTCTCCTCGGTGTTCCTCTCCAACACCAACCACGAGGAGGACCAGCCGGTGCACCTGCACGTCGCCGATCTCGCGCTGGAGAAGACGTGCGAGCACGACGTCTATGCCGGGCCGTCGACACGCTATTGCCCGGCCGGCGTCTATGAATGGGTCGAGGAGGCGAGCGGGCCGCGCTTCGTGATCAACGCGCAGAACTGCGTCCACTGCAAAACCTGCGATATCAAGGACCCCGCGCACAACATCACCTGGGTGCCGCCCGAGGGCGGCGGCGGCCCGAACTACCCGAATATGTGATAAGCTTGCCGGGTTGAATCGCCTGCAGCCGCCACGATCCCGCCATATCGGGGTCGTCAATGGACCGACCGGGCGGAAACAGGCCCTATTCAGGCGTCCTTGCGGGGGCACCGTAAACAGGCCATTCTCGCGCGCCCATGCCGGGCTTCAATGTCGGCCCTGGGCGATGCCGGTCCCGACCCCATGGAGAACCGCAAGCCGTGACGAAGATGCCCTTGTTTCGCTGCCTTTCGGCAGCGCTCGCCGCCGGCCTGATGGGTCCGCTGGCGGTGCAGACCCTCGCGGCGCAGACCGTGCCGAGCCAGATCGAGCTCGAGCAGAATACGCCCTCCGGCAACTACCTCGCGGCGCGCACCGCCAATGTGGATCGCGACGCCTCGGTCGCCGCCGCCTACTACACGGCCGCGCTCAATGCCGACCCTAAGAACGCCGAGCTGATGGAGCTCGCCTTCTATGCGGAGCTCGCCAGCGGTAACATCGAACGCGCCGTGACGCTCGCCGAGCGTCTGCTCGCGATCGACCACAACAACCGCAACGCACGGCTGATCCTCGGTGTGCACGCGCTCAAGCTCAAGCAGTACAAGGAGGCGCGCGCCCAGTTCGCCCAGGCCGGGCGCGACCCGATCACCAACCTGACCGTGACGCTGCTCTCCGCATGGGCGAGCCAAGGCGCGGGCGACACCAAGGGCGCGCTCGACCAGATCGACAAGCTCAACGGGCCCGACTGGTTCGCCGTCTTCAAGGATCTGCACGGCGGCCTGATCGAGGATCTTGCCGGCGCCCGCAAGGATGCCGGCAAGCGTTTCGAGCGCGCCTACAAGCTCGACCAGAACGCGCTGCGCATCGTCCAGGCCTTCGGCAGCTGGACCTCGCGCAACGGCGCGAAGGACGACGCGGTCAAGATCTTCAAGGATTTCGACAAGACCCTGCCGCATCACCCGCTGATCGACCAGGCGTTCGCGCAGCTCGACCACGGCGACAAGGTGCCGCAGATCGTCGACAGCGCCCAGGTCGGCGCCGCCGAGGTGCTCTACGGGCTCGGCGCCGCGCTCGGCCGGCGCGAGGAGGAGCTGAGCCTCGCCAACCGCGGGCTCGCCTATCTGCAGCTCGCGCTCTATCTCGATCCCTCGCACACGCTCGCGATTCTCTCGCTCGCCGATCTCTACGAGGCGATGAAGAAGCCGGAGCTCGCGATCGCGACCTATCGGCGGCTGCCCGCGGACTCGGTGCTCAAGCGCAATGCCGAGATCCAGATGGCGATCGACCTCGACGCGCTCGAGCAGACCGACGAGGCGGAGAAGAACCTCAAGCAGCTGATCGCGGCGCATGCCAGCGATCAGGAGGCGATCACCGCGCTCGGCAACATCCAGCGTGAGCGCAAGCAGTTCGCCGACTGCGGCGACACCTACGGCCGCGCCATTTCGCTGGTCCCGACGCCGGCCAAGAACGACTGGACGCTCTTCTACTTCCGCGGCATCTGCTACGAGCGCAACAAGCAGTGGCCGAAGGCCGAGGCCGATCTCAAGAAGGCGCTGGAGCTCTATCCCGACCAGCCGCACGTGCTCAACTATCTCGGCTATTCGTGGATCGATCAGGGCACCCATCTCGACGAGGGCATGCGCATGATCAAGCGCTCGGTCGAGCAGCGCCCGGACGACGGCTATATCGTCG
Organism: Xanthobacteraceae bacterium; assembly: GCA_036513175.1. GTDB lineage: Bacteria > Pseudomonadota > Alphaproteobacteria > Rhizobiales > Xanthobacteraceae > JAVDCA01. The sequence continues at coordinate 4,570 of DATBZM010000339.1, forward strand.
ACTCGCTCGGCTGGGCCTGGTTCCGGCTCGGCAACTACGACGAGGCGGTCAAGCAGCTCGAGCGCGCGGTCGAGTTGAAGCCGGTCGATCCCACCATCAACGACCATCTCGGCGACGCCTACTGGCGCATCGGCCGCACCCTGGAGGCCAGGTTCCAGTGGTCGCACGCCAGGGACCTCAAGCCGGACGACGAGAACGATCTCAAGAAGATCGAGGCGAAGCTCAAGAACGGCCTCACCGAGGCGGCGCCGCCGCCGGCGCCCTCCGCCGCCGCCGACAAGAACAAGCGGCCGGACGGCGGCGGTTGAGTCGCGCGTAGGGTGGGCAAAATCGCCGACTGATGCCTGCCCACTTGCTCGCAATTGCGTAGCGATTTTGCCCACGCGGTCGGACGGCCTGACCGCGTGGGCATTGCGCACGCGAACACGTGATTGATTGCTACGCCTTCCAAGCGCAATGCCCACCCTACAGACGACGTTTTCCGAACTCGCGCCCGCCAAGGTCAACCTCACGCTGCGCATCCTCGGCAAGCGCGCCGACGGCTATCACGATCTTGAAAGCCTGGTGGTGTTTGCGCTTCTCGCCGACGAGTTGACGCTCACGCTCGATGCGCCCCTCGGTCTCGACGTGGATGGCCCGACCGCGGCCGCCGCCGGGGAGGCGGGCGACAATCTCGTGCTGCGTGCCACGCGCGAGCTGGCCGGGCGAACCGACGGCTTGCGGCTCGGCCGCTTTGCGCTCACCAAGCATCTGCCGGTCGCGGCCGGCCTCGGCGG
>DATBZM010000340.1:0-12160 GCA_036513175.1 Xanthobacteraceae bacterium
GCCGCCCATCTCGGCGTGGCAAAGCTCATGCTGAGCGCCGGGTTCGAGGCGCAGCACGTGCCGTTCCGCGGCGATTACGTGGTCGAGGTTGTCGCCGGCAGGATCGACTTCAGCGTCGCGCCGATCGGCACGGTCATCGCCCTCGTCCGCGACGGCAAGCTCGCGCCGCTCGCGGTCGACGCGGCGACGCGATCGTTCGCGCTGCCGCAGGTCCCGACACTGCTCGAGGCAGGACTGAAAGATGATGCGATCTATCCGTTCTATATTCCGGCTTTCGCGCCGGCCCGGACGCCGCCCGCGGTCCTCGACAAGCTCCACGCCGCCGTGCAGGCCGCCCTCGCGGTTCCGCTGGTGCATGACCGCGCCGCGAACCTCGGCTTCGAGGCGATGCCGATGAGCCGCGCGCAGATGCAGGAGTTCTTTCGCCGCGACGTCGCCGTCAACCAGGCGCTGGTCGAGGCGGCGAAGATTCCGAAACAGCAGTGAGGCCTATTCGGCCGCGACGCTCTGCCGGTAGCGCGCCGGGACCGGCAGGTTGAACACCCGCGCGGCATTGAGGCCGAGGATGTTGCGCCGCGCGCGCTCGTCGAGGAACGGCAGGTCGAACACCTTGGCGGGCACGTCGAAATCCCAGTGCGGCCAGTCGGAGGCGTAAAGCAGCTGCGTGTCGGCGCGGATCGCCTCGAACGTGCCTTCGAGCAGCTTGAGGTTCGTCGCCTCCATCGGCTGCATCGTGTAGAACATCTCGCTGATGTACTCGCTCGGCAGCCGCTTGAGCAGCGGCGCCTCGGAGACGCGCATCAGGTACTCGTGGTCGAGCCGCTGCATCAGGAACGGCAGCCACGCGAGGCCGCTTTCGATCCACAGCACCTTGAGCTTCGGGAAGCGCACCGGCAGCCCGTTGATGACCCAGTTGGTGAGGTGGACCAGGTTGCTGAGCACGAACGAGATCGCGTGCATGGACAGAAAGCGGTTGAGGTGGCGCGTGTAATCGTTGTGCCAATTGTGGTGTGCGTGGAAGCCGATCGGCATCTCGGCTTCCTCGAGCATGGCATAGAGCCGCATGTACTCGTTGGCATGCACCGGCTGGTAGCGCGTCGAGGTCACCAGGAAGCCGACCACGCCCGGCGCGCCGAGGAAGCGCTTGACGGTCGCCTCGGCGGCCTCCGGCGTGTTGTACGGCAGGTACAGCATCGCTTTCATGCGCGGCTCGTGCGGCAGCACCTGCTCGACGATCCAGCGATTGTAGGCGGTCGCGAGCTCCGCCTCGATCTCGCGCTGCGGATGCATGCCGAGAAAGAGCAGCGCGCTTGGAAAGAAGATCTGGCAGTCGAGCCCCATGGCGTCCATCGCCTTGCGCGACAGCGCAACCTCGCGCGGCACGCTCTTGTCGGCGATCGGCTCGCGCAGGTGCGCGCCGTGCGGGATGCGTCCGCCGGCGTGCTGATGCTGCAGGCCCGGCGTGTCGTTGAGGAAGGCGCTGCGGCCGGTGCCGCCGCCGAAGAACATGGCGGCGTCGCGCACGGTCTCGTTCTCGACGAATTTCAGCACCTCGGCCCACGCGAGACCGTCGCCGATGTGCGAGTCGGCATCGACGATGAAATACTTGTCGAGGCCGCGCTCGGCGGCCTGGCGCGTGGCCCGCGCCAGGATCTCGTAGGAGTCGGTGACGTCGGTGATGACCGACAGCTCCGGCGGCTTCGCGCGGCTGGTCGTCATTTCAACAAACCTCGTGTGCGGGCGGTCATTTGGCGACGACGTAGACGCCGCCGTCGCGGACCGTGACCGGATAGCTGGCGAGACGCATCTTGGCATGGCCGAAATGACGGCCGGTACGCACGTCGAACTCGAACCCGTGCCAGGGACAGACGATATTGAGCGAGCCCGCACGTTAGTGGATGCCGAGGCTGCGGCGGTCGGCGTCGAGGCGCTCCTCGGTTCCCTGCATCAGCTTTCCCTGGCAGACCGGCCCGCCCTGGTGCGGGCACTCGTTGCGCCACGCATAGAACGCGCCGTCCACGCGGAAGACGCCGATCTCTACATTGTCGTCGATGACGATTCTGCGCCCACCGTCCGATATTTCGTCCTCGGGCGCGACAAAGATTTCCCTCATGCCGCGATTTTAGCGGAGCTTGCGGCGCCGCGCCATTACGCCCTGCGCACCGCTGAACCGCCCGCATTGCCGCTCGGGCGCGCCTGTACTATCACGTGCCATCGGCGCTTTGATGAGACACCGTGGGGTTGCGCATGACCGGGCAGAACGGTCAGGATTTGCCCTTTCTCGTTGCGGGCGGCGGGATCGGCGGCCTGGTGACGGCCTATGCGCTCGCCAGCAAAGGCTTCCCGGTGCGCGTGTTCGAGCAGGCACCCGAGTTCAAGGAGCTGGGCGCCGGCATCCAGCTCGGCCCCAACATCTTCCGCGCGCTCGAGCGCATCGGCCTCAAGGCCAGCATGCTGGAGGAGGCCTGGCTGCCCGGCAAGCTGGAGATGCGCGATGCCCTGACCGCGGAGGAGATCACCTCGGTGGCGCTCGGGGAGCCTTTCATCGAACGCTTCAAGCAGCCTTACGCGGTCACGCACCGCGCCGACATTCATGGCGTCTACCTGCGCTCTTGCCAGGGCAGCAATCTCGTCTCGCTGGAGAACTCCCGCCGGGTGGACGACTTCGCCGACCACGGCGACAGCGTCACGCTGCGGCTCGATAACGGCGAGGAAGTGCGCGGCCGCGCACTGATCGGCTGCGACGGCATGTGGTCGAAGGTGCGCGAGAAGGTCGTCGGCGACGGTGCCCCGCGCGTGTCCGGCCATATCGCCTATCGCGCCGTGCTCAAGCGCGAGGAGGTGCCCGACGACCTGTGGCGTCCCGACATGGTGCTGTGGGTCGGACCGAAGACTCACTTCGTGCATTACCCGCTGCGTCGCGGCGCGCTCTACAATCTCGTCGCCGTGTTTCACTCCGATCGCTATGTCGAGGGCTGGAACGCGGAAGGCGCCAAGGATGAGCTGTTTGCGCGCTTTGCCGGCCAGCGGCCGGAGGTGCTGCGCCTGCTCGAGCGCATCGAGACCTGGCGCATGTGGGTGCTGTGCGACCGCGAGCCCGTCAAGGACTGGACCAAGGGCCGCGTTACCCTTCTCGGCGACGCCGCCCATCCGATGCTGCAATACCTCGCGCAGGGCGCCTGCATGGCGACCGAGGATGCGGTCTGTCTCGCCGAGAAGATGGCGGCGACGCCCGATGACGTGCCGGGTGCCTTCCGTGCCTACCAGCAGCAGCGCTATCTGCGCACCGGCCGCGTGCAGATCATGGCGCGCGTCTATGGCGAGTTCTACCATGCGAGAGGTGTCGCGGCCGAGTTGCGCTACGCGGCGTTGCATGGACGGACCGCCCAGCAATCCTATGACGGCATGGCCTGGCTCTATGACGGGATGTGAGCCGCCGGCCGTCGGACAGCACGGCAAGCCCTGCGACGAGGACGCCTGGGACACGGGCCGCGCCAGCATGTAGCATTGCTCGACGGATCGCGCCTCCGCGACCCCATCGCGAACCCACCCACTGGAGGGGATCAATGTTGCAACGTTTCATCGTGGCCGGAATGGCAGCCGCCGGTCTCATCGCGGCCGCCGGCTCGTCGCCGGCGCAGACGCTCGACAAGATCAAGAAGGACGGCGTGCTCATCGTCGGCACCAAGGCCGACTACAAGCCGTTCGGCTTCCGCGACCCGAGCGGGGCGATCATCGGCTTCGAGCCCGATCTCGCCAAGGACGTTGCCGATCGCCTCCACGTCAAGGTGCAGATCGAGCCGGTCGTGGGCTCCAACCGCATGCAGTTCCTGCAGCAGGGCAAGATCGATCTGATGATCGCGACGATGAACGACACGCCGGAGCGGCAAAAGGTCGTCGGCATCATCCAGCCGGACTACTATGCGTCGGGCGTCAACGCGTTCGTGGTGAAGAAGGCCGCGCTGAAATCCTGGGATGGCCTCAAGGGCCAGAAGATCTGCGCCATCCAGGGAGCCTGGTACAACAAGCCGATCGCCGAGAAGTACGGCGCCGACATCATCGCGTTCAAGGGCACGGCGGAAGCCGAAACCGCGCTCCAGCAGGGCAACTGCATCGGCATGGTCTACGATGACACCTACTTCGTCGACCACCTCAACGATCCGAAATGGGCGGATTACGAGATGCCGCTGGAGAGCATCGATATCGCGCCGTGGGGCCTCGCGGTCAAGCTCGAGGAGATCAACGGTCCGTGGGGCCAGTTCATGGCGAAGACCGTGGCCGACTGGCACAAGAGCGGCAAGCTGATCGAGTACGAGAAGAAATGGAAGATCCCGCCCTCGCCGTTCCTCAAGAAGATGCACGCCGAGGCGAAGTAAACGTGAGCGCGACCGCGACTGCGTTTAGCTGATATCGCGGCTCGCCATGATCAACCTCGCGCCGATCTGGGATTGGTTCCGGACGCTCCACGAGACGACCGGAATCAATCTCACGATCTTCTATGACGCGTTCGACCGCGCGCGTTTCTTCAACAGCTTTCTCACCTCGCTGCGCCTGATGGGCCTCTCGCTGGTCGCGAGCGTGCTCATCGGCGTCGTCGGTGCCTGGCTGCAGGGATCGCGGCTCTGGCTCGTGCGCGCCCCTACCCAGGGCTACATCCAGCTCTTCCGCAACACGCCGCCGCTCGTGCAGCTCTATTTCTTCTATTTCGCGCTCGGCTCCTACCTGCGCATGACCGGCCCGCACGGCCTGCAGGTGCCGATCATCTCCAGCTTCACCTGGGCCGTGATCGGCCTGTCGCTCTATGCCGGGGCATTCAACGTCGAGATATTCCGCGCCGGCATCGAGGCGGTGCCGCGTGAGACCGTCGAGGCCGCCGAGGCGCTCGGCTACACGCGGCTCAAGGCCTATGCGTACGTGATCCTGCCGCTCGCCTTCCGCATCAGCCTGCCGGCGCTGAACAACAACCTCGTCAACCTGATCAAGACCTCGACCATTGCGTATACGATCGCGGTGCCCGAGATGCTCTACGTCGCCAACCAGATCTGGTCGGACGAGCTCAACGTGCCGGAAATGATGAACGTGCTGCTCGTGATCTATCTCTTTCTGGTCGGCGTGCTGGTCTTCGTCATGACGCGCTGGGAGCGGGCGCTACGCGTCCCCGGCTACACGCCATGAGGATCGCGCGCAGCCAGACGTTTCCCGTGCTCAAGCCGTTTCGTCTGGCTGCACCTCCTTCGCTTCGGCATTTCCAGCTCAACGCACATCACGGCGCCTTGCTCGCCATTGCGCTCTGCCTCGCGATCGGCATCGGCGACGCGCAGGCCGGCCCTGCGGCGCCTTCGATCCTCGCAACGCTTCTCAAATGGACCCCACTGCTCGCCAAGGGCTTCGCGCTCGACGTGGCGATGAGCTTCATCGCCATGGGGATCGGCACGGTGGCGGGCGTCGTCGTCGGCCTCGCCCTGATATCGCTGCACGCGCCGGTTCGCGGCCTGGCGTGGGTCGTCACGCAGATCTTCCGCAATGCGCCGTGGCTGGTGCTGCTGTTCTACTGCATGCTGCTGATGCCGTTCGAGCTGCATGTCGGCGGCCTGACGATCCCGCTGCCCGACTGGCTCAAGGCCACGTTCGGCCTCGCGCTGCCCGTGATGGCGAACGTCGCCGAGCTGGTGCGCGGCGCAGTGCGGTCGATCCCGTTCGGCCAATGGGAGGCGAGCGAGGCGCTCGCCTTCACGCGCATGCAGACACTGCGCATGGTGATCCTGCCGCAATGCATCAAGCGCATGACGCCGCCGTGGATGAACCTCTACGCGATCCTCGTCGCCGCGATGCCGCTCACCTCCATCGTCGGCGTGAGCGACTCGATGACATTGACCGGCGACATCCTCGCGGCCGAGGGCCGCAACGAGCTGCTCGTGCCGATGTACCTCTATCTGCTCATGTGGTTCTTCGCCTATTGTTATCCGATTGCGCTCGCCACCAAGGCGCTGGAGCAGCGCTTCCAAGTTCGCTGATGACGGCACCGCAAATGGCCCCGAGGACTGCCACCTCGACCTCGACTCCGGGCGCCACTTGGACGCCCGATCAGCCGCTGATCCGCATCCGCGACGTGCACAAGGCCTTCGGCCCGACCATCGTCCTCGGCGGCATCACGTTCGACGTGATGAAGGGCGAGGTGATCTGCCTCATCGGCCCGTCCGGTGCCGGGAAATCGACGCTGCTGCGCTGCGTCAACGCGCTGGTGCCGATCGACCGCGGCTCGATCCTGGTCGAGAACCAGGAGGTGAACGATCCCAAGCTCGATAAGCTCGCGCTGCGTCGCAAGGTCGGCATGGTGTTTCAGCAATACAACCTCTTCCCGCACCGCACCGCGCTGGAAAACATCATGATGGCGCCGATCCACGTGCTCAAGCGCGATCGGCGCGGGGTCGAGGCGCTGGCGCGCGCGCTGATGCGCAAGGTGCGCCTCGAGGGCAAGGAAGATTTCTATCCCGGCGAGCTGTCGGGCGGCCAGCAGCAGCGCGTCGCCATCGCCCGCAGCCTCGCGATGCAGCCCGACGTGATGCTGTTCGACGAGGTCACGGCGGCGCTCGACCCCGAGACCGTCAAGGAAGTGCTCGTCACCATCCGCGAGCTCGTCGAGGAAGGCATGACCTGCATGATCGTCACCCACGAGATGGGGTTTGCCCGCGAGGTCGCCAACCAGATCTATTTCACCGACCGTGGTGTCGTCGTGGAGCACGGACCGCCAGCGGAATTCTTCACCAACAGCCGCGACCCGCGCACCCGCCAGTTCCTCAGCCAGATCCTTTAACGGTTTGCAAATCGGTCACATCGGCGTGTGACAACCGTTGCAATCGAGCGATGCAACTCGATGATTCGCGGTCGACTGACGGTCGCAACGGAGCTCGATGATGGACGCGCCTTCGCCAGCGGCCGCGGCCGACGCGCTGCACGTGTTCACCGCGTTTGGCCCACTGCACCTCCTCACGGCGGGTGTCGGCGCGGCGTTGCTTGCCGCCCTCGGCTGGTTCGCGCGCAACCTGCGTGGCAATCCTGCCGAGCCGCGCGTGCGGGCCGCGCTCGCGATCTTCGCGCTCGCATACTGGATTTCGTACAACACGTGGTGGAACTGGCACGGCCTCGATCCGCGCACCGGCCTCCCGTTGCAGGCTTGCGACATCAGCGGGCTCATCGCGCCCTTCGCATTGCTCACATTGAGCCGCCCGCTGCGCGCGACCCTCTATTTCTGGGCATTCGGATTCGCGACGCAGGCCTATATCCAGCCGACGCTGACGGTCGGCCCCGCCTATATCCTGTTCTGGGCGTTCTGGACCGCGCATACGACCATCCTGGCCTGCGCGCTCTATGACCTCGTGGCGCTCGGCTTTCGGCCGGATTGGGGTGACTACGGTCGCGCCCTGCTCGCGAGCCTGGTATGGGCCGCGGCCATCCTGCCGATCGATCTATGGCTGCGCGCCGACTATGGATTCATCGGCAATCCGCCACCCGATCTCCCGGTTCCGGCCGCGGTCGCGGCGCTCGGCCCGTGGCCGCAGCGCCTGATCGTCATGCTCCTGCTTGCGGCCGCCGGTTTTGCGCTGTTGCTCGCGCCGTGGCGCATGGTTCGCCGCCACGAGCGTGCGTCGGTCAAGCAGCACTCGAAGCCGCCGACAAGCAGCCGGCCGCGTAGCGCATGTTCCGGCGAAAGCCTGCCCCGCACTTGATGCGGGGTGGACGCCGGTTCGCCGACAAGAACATGCTCCAGCGACGGCAACCGCGGCCTACTGCTTGGGAATCTTCGAATCAACGATCACCCGACTCCATTTGTCGATATCGCCGCGCATCTGCGCATCCATCTCGGCGGCGCTACCCGCCCGCGTGTCGATGCCGAGATCGGCGGCGTGCTTGCGCAGCTCGGGGTCGGGCAGGAGCTCGCGCAGCGCCGCGTTGAGCACATCGATATCGACCTTCGGCGTCGCGGCCGGGGCGTAGAGCGCGTTCCACGACTCGACCTCGTAGCCGGGCACGCCGGCCTCGGCGACGGTCGGGACGCCGCCGAGCGATTTCGCGCTGACGGGGCCGGTTGCGGCGACCGGCAGCACCTTGTGATCCGCGAGCTCCGCCTTGAGCGCCGCCGGGAAGTCGACCACCATCTGCACGTCGTTGCGCATCAGCGCGACGATGGCCTCCGGCGAGGTGCGGAACGGAATGACGACGAAGTTCGCCCCGGCGAGCGACTTCAACAGTTGGGCGGAGAGATTCTGCGTGCTGCCCGCAATGGTGGTCCCGACATTGAGCGTGCCGGGCTTGGCGCGTGCCGCCGCGAGGAAATCGCCCAGGGTCTTGTACCCGGACGCCGCGTTGGTGACGAAGACGCAGTCGAAATAGCCGATGCTCGAGATCGGCACGAAATCCTTGAGCGGATCGAACGGCAGGTGCTTGAACAGCGGCACGCTGATCGCCGTGCCGGTGGTGAACAGCGTGATCGTATAGCCGTCCGCCGGCGCCGCGAGCGCGGCACGCGCCGCCGCGATGCCGCCGACGCCCGGCACGTTCTCGACCACGAAGCGCTGTCCGAGCTTGGCGCCGAGCTTTTCTCCGACCAGCCGCAACGTGACGTCGGCGACGCCGCCGGCAATGAATGGGACGATGATGCGAACCGGACGCTCGGGATACTTCACTTGCGCGTCGACCGTCCACGGCAAGGCGACCTCGGCCGCAATCACCGTCAGGGCGGCGATCGCGACCGTGAGCTGGGGTCTCCCGGCCATCTTCCATCCCCGTTCGCTGCGTTATCGACGCGAAAAGCCGCCTCTCCGCCGGCCTGCAGGATTGATCGACGGATCGTCAGGCTGACTTAGAGCAAAACGGCAAGCTTATCCAAGCGCCGCTTTGACGCGGGCGGGCGTGAGCGGCAGCTCGCGCAGGCGTCGACCGGTGGCGTGCGCGAACGCGTTGGCGATCGCCGCGACCATCGGGCCCTGCGAGCATTCGCCGGCGCCGAGCGGGCGCTCGGAGGGGCGGCCGATCAGCTCGACCTCGACATGGGGAACTTCCGGCATGGTCAGGATGGGATAGCTCTCCCAGTCGCGCGACACGATACCGTCCGGGGTGAACCGCACCTCTTCCTTGAGCGTCCAGCTGGTCGACTGGACGATGCCGCCCTCCACCTGATTGGCAAGGCCGTCCGGATTGATGATCTGACCGGAATCGACCGCCGCGAAGGCGCGCGGCACGCGCACCATGCCGGAGGTGTGATCGACCTCGATCTCGGCGATCACCGCGACGTAGCTTGCCAGGTTCTTGTATTTGGCGAAGCCGATGCCGCGACCGCGCCCCTCGCCGCCCTGCTCGCCCGGCCTCCATCCAGCGCTCTTGGCGGCCGCCGCGATGACGGCGTGCGCGCGCGGATCGGTCAGATGCGCGAGACGAAAAGCGACCGGGTCGGCACCGGCCGCGAGCGCCAATTCGTCCATGAAGGACTCGAGCGCGAACACGTTGGCATAGGCGCCGAGCGTGCGCAGCGCCGAGACGCGCAGCGGCATTTCCTTGATCAGGTGATTGACCACGCGCTGGCGCGGAAAATCGTAGAGCGGAATGGCGTTGCGGTCGCCGCCGCCGGCCGGCTGCGGAATGTTGCGCGGCGGCGCCGGCTTCTTCGCATCGGCGAGGTACCAGGACGCAAGCAGGTTGACGCCGCCCGGCTCGGTCGGCCGCGTCGAATGGGTATTGCTCCACACGTCGTAGCTCCAATCGACGATGCGGCCCGCGCTCAGCGTCGCCTTCGCCTTCATCACCATGGCGGCGCCGTAGGGCTCCCAGCCGAACTCGTCGTCGCGCATCCACTGCACCCGCACGGGTCGCCCCGGCACGGCGCGGGCGAGCAGCGCCGCATCGAGCGCGACATCGTCGGCGCCGTTGTGGCCGTAGCAACCCGAGCCTTCGGTATGGATTTCGCGCACGTCGGCGACGTTCATGCCGAGCGCCTCGGCGACCTTGGCGCGATTGGGAAAGACGCCCTGCGAATGCGTCCATACGGTGAGCTTGCCGTCCGTGAACACGGCCAGCGAACAGGACGGCCCGATCGAGGCGTGCGACATGTAGGGCCGCCGATAGGTCGCCTCCAGGATCTGCGTGCTGACCTGCGCGCCGGACGGGGTGCTCGCGAGCGCCGGCGCGCGGTTCTCGCTGATGACGTTGTCCTCGGTCGGCAGCGACAAGAGGTATTCGTGAATCTTCGCCGGATCGGGCAGCGGCGGGCCGAGCGTCCACTTGGCGCTCTTGATCAGCGCCGCGCGCGCCGCGATCGCCTGCTCCTCGCGTGCCGCCACGACGCCGAGGAAGCTGCCGTCGCGCACGACCGCGACCACGCCCGGCATCGCCTTGGCGGCCGCGTCATCGACGCTGTCGAGCCGCGAGCCGTAGCGCGGCGGCCGCACCACCCGGCCGTGCAGCATGCCGGCGGGCCGCATGTCCTGCACGTAGGCGGCGCCGCCCGTCACCTTGCGGGGGATATCGAAGCGTTTCACCGAGGTGCCGACGATCGTGTGCGTCTGCGCCGGCTTGGGCGGAAATTTCGCCGTCGCGTCGCGCTCGAGATCGATCGCGGCGGCAAGCTCGCCATACGTTACCTGGCGACCGTCGGCGGCGCTGATCGTGCCCGCCGAGACCGTGAGCGTGTCGGGCGCGACGGCGAGCTTCTTCGCAGCCGCGTCGAGCAGGATCGCGCGCACCTCGGCGCCGGCGAAGCGCAGCGCCGTGCCGCTGTACTCGACCGACTGGCTGCCGGCGGTAACGCCTTCGTTCGGCGCGCGCGCGGTGTCGCCCGAGATCACGTGCACGCGCGCGAGCGGCAGGTCGAGCTCCTCGGCGGCGATCTGGGCAAGCGCCGTGACGATCCCCTGCCCCAGCTCGACCTTGCCGGTGAATACGGTCGCGCTGCCGTCCGCATCGATGCGGATCCAGGCGTCGAGCCTGCGATTTTCCTGCAGGTCGCCGGGGAGCTTGGCACCCTCGGCAAGCGCGTGCTTCGGATCGAGCGAGAAGGCGAGCACGATGGCGCCGGCTCCGGCCGTGAAGGCGCGGCGCGACAGGATCGGGGCGTTCATCTCAGCTTCTCCCCATGACGTCGGCGGCGCGCAGCACGGCGCGCACGATCCGATTGTGGGTGCCGCAGCGGCAGAGATTGAGCGCGAGTCCCGCGCGCACCTGCGCGTCGGTCGGATGCGGGGTCTGCGCCAACAGGGCCTTCGCGGTCATCAGCATGCCGTTGATGCAGTAGCCGCATTGCGCCGCCTGCTCGTCGACGAAGGCCTGCTGCAGCGGATGCGGCTTCTCGATCGTGCCGAGCCCCTCGATGGTGGTGACTTCGGAGTCGGTGAGCATTCCGGTCGGCGTCACGCAGGAGCGCACCGGCTCACCGTCGATCAGCACCGTGCAGGCACCGCACTGCCCGAGCCCGCAGCCGAATTTCGCACCGTTGAGCGCGAGATCGTTGCGCAGCACGTAGAGCAGCGGCGTATCCGGCTCGGCTGGGACGCTGTGGATCGCGCCGTTCACCTTGAGGCTGATGGTCATGAAATCTCCCGTCCTTCAACGCCGGTGTCTGACCCCAATCGGCTGGCACATTGTGCGGCACGTCGCCACGCCGGTCGAGACCCGGCAGCCTCACAAAGGTGCGATATCGCCACGCATCCAGCCCTCCCTGGTGATGCTCCGGTAATCGGCAAAGTTCCCGGCCGCGATGGCGGCGCGCGCCCCCTGCATGAGATCCTGGTAATAGAACAGGTTGACGAGGCTGAGCAGCATCCCGCCCAGCGCCTCATTGGCCTTGACGAGGTGGTGCAAGTAGGCGCGCGAGTAGTCACGCGCCGCCGGGCAGCGGCTTTCAGCGTCGAGCGGGCGCGCGTCCTCGGCGTGGCGGGCGTTCTTGAGGTTGATCGCGCCGAACCGCGTGAAGGCGAGGCCGTGCCGGCCGTTGCGGGTCGGCAGCACGCAATCGAACATGTCGATGCCCCGCGCGATCGCTTGCAGAAGATCATCCGGCGTGCCGACGCCCATGAGATAGTGCGCCCGGTCCACCGGCAAATGCGGCATGACCTCGTCGACCATAGCGAGCATCACGTCCTGCGATTCCCCGACCGCAAGCCCGCCGATC
>DATBZM010000341.1:0-24929 GCA_036513175.1 Xanthobacteraceae bacterium
CCGCTCGCTGGTGCTGTCGTAGCTCACGCTGATCGACGTCGTGCTGGTCGCCGAGAGCACGTCGCCCGCGAATCCTCCGGCGGTGACCGACACCGTCGCGCTCGTGAGATCGAGGTCGTCCGCGTCGGTCACCGTGATCGACGTCGACGACAGCGGCACCGCGCCGCCCTCTTCGCGGAAAGAAGCGTTCGCCGCGACACCCGTCAGCGTCGGCGGGTCGTTCACGTTGATGACGCTCAGCGTCGTGGTCGACACTGGGCTGGTGTCGCGGCCGCCGTTGGCGGTGCCGCTCGGGTCCTGCGCCACCCACGTGATGGTGCGCGTCGGATCGGCGCCGAAGTCGGTCGGGTTCTCGCCGGCGTTGAACGTCACGCTATCGAGGACGCTCTGATAGTTCGCCAGCGTATCGGTGCCGGAGAGGATCAGCCGCTCGGCGGTGCTGTCCTAGCTCACGCTGATCGACGTCGTGCTGGTCGCGGAGAGCACGTCGCCCGTGAACCCGCCGGCGGCGATCGACACCGTCGCGCTCGTGAGATCGAGGTCGTCCGGATCGGTCACCGTGATTGCGTTCGACAGCGGCACCGCGCCGCCTTCCTCGCGGAAGGAAGCGCTCGCCGCGACACCCGTCAGCGTCGGCGGATCGTTCACCTCGTTCACGTCGATGGTCGACGTCGCGGTCGCGCTAAAGTGGCTCGTCGCCCCGTCATTCACGGTCCAGGTCACGATGCGGGTCGGGTCGGAGCCGTAGTTGGTCGGGTTCTCGCCCGACGAAAACTCGACCGAATCGAGCACCGACTGGTAGTGCGCGATCGTGTCGGAGCCGGTGAGCAGCAGCGTCTCGGTCGCGCTGTCGTAGCTCGCCGTGATCGAGGTGCCCGACGTGCTGAACGCGAGTTGATCGTTGGTGAGCTGCCCGGACGGCGAGAACGTGTCGCCCGTGAGGTCCGCACTGGCGAGCGACACCGTCGCGCTCACCAGGATCGTGCCGTTGGTGTCGGAGAGTGCGATCGAGGGCGACAGCGGCGTCGCCGGCCCTTCCTCGGTCCAGGTCACGGTCGGCGTGGGACCGATCGCCGGGCCCTGCTGCAGCGTTATGGTGGTGAACTGCGGCGTGCTCAGGCTGCTCGATGTCGAGCCGTCGTTGAGCACCCAGCTCACGGTGCGGGTCGGATCGGCGCCGCCGTCGGTCGGATCCGCCACGTTGGTGTCGAACGTCACCGTGTCGAGCACCGACTGGTAATGCGCGAGCGTGTCGCTGCCGGAGAGGATCAGTCGCTCATGCGTGCTGTCATAGCTCACGCTGATCGACGTCGTGCTGGTCGCGGACAGCACATCGCCGTCGCCCGTGAACGTGCCGGCCGTGATCGATATCGTCGCGCTGGCGAGATCGAGATTGTCCGGATCCGTCACCGTCACGCTCGGCGACAGCGTCACCGTGACGGCGGAGGCCCCCGTCACGCCCGACGCGACGTTGGCGAGGGTCGGCGGGTCGTTCACGTTGATGACGCTGAGCGTCGTGGTCGACGTGCTGGTGTCGCTGCCGCCGTTGGCGGTGCCGCTCGGGTCTACCGCCACCCACGTGATGGTGCGGGTCGGGTCGGCGCCGAAATCGGTCGGGTTCTCGCCGGCATTGAACGTCACGGTGTCGAGGACGCTCTGGTAGTTCGCCAGCGTATCGGTGCCGGAGAGGATCAGCCGCTCGCTGGTGCTGTCGTAGCTCACGCTGATCGACGTCGCGCTGGTCGCGGAGAGCACGTCGCCCGCGAACCCGCCGGCGGTGATCGACACCGTCGCGCTCTTGAGATCGAGGTCGTCGGCGTCCGTCACCGTGATGGACGGCGACAGCACCTTCCCGCCGCTCTCCTCGGTGAAGCTCGTGCTCGCCGCGACACCCGTCAGCGTCGGCGGGTCGTTCACGTTGGTGACGCTCAGCGTCATGGTCGACACCGAGCTGGTGTCGCTGCCGCTGTTGGCGGTGCCGCTCGGATCCTGCACCACCCACGTGATGGTGCGGGTCGGATCGGCGCCGAAGTCGGTCGGGTTCTCGCCGGCGTTGAACGTCACCGAATCCAGCACGGACTGGTAATGCGCCAGCGTATCGGTGCCCGACAGGGTCAGCGTCTCGCTGGTGCTGTTGTAGCTCACCGTGATGTTGCCGGTCGGGACGGCGGCGAGCACGTCGCCCGTGAATCCGCCGGCGGTGATCGACACCGTCGCGCCCTTGAGATCGAGGTCGTCCACGTCCGTCACCGTGACGGACGGCGACAACACCTTCCCGCCGCTCTCCTCGGTGAAGCTCGCGCTCGTCGCGACGCCCGTCAGCGTCGGCGGGTCGTTCACGTTGATGACGCTCAGCGTCGTGGTCGACGCCGGGCTGGTGTCCAAGCCGCTGTTGGCGGTGCCGCCCGGATCCTGCGCTACCCACGTGATCGTCCGCGTCGGGTCGGCGCCGAAACCGGTCGGGTTCTCGCCGGCGTTGAACGTCACGGTATCGAGGACGCTCTGATAGTTCGCCAGCGTATCGGTGCCGCTCAGAATCAGCCGCTCGTTGGTGCTGTCGTAGCTCACGCTGATCGAGGTCGTGCTGGTCGCCGACAGCACGTCGCCCGTGAACCGGCCGGCGGTGATCGACACCGTCGCGCTCTTGAGATCGAGGTCGTCGGGATCGGTCACCGTGATCGCGTTGGACAGCGTCACCGCGCCGTGTTCCTCGGTGAAGCTCGCGCTCGCCGCGACCCCCGTCAGCGTCGGCGGGTCGTTGACGTTGACGACCGTGAGCGTGGTGGTCGTTATCGAGCTCGTATCCTGCCCGCCGTTGGCGGTGCCGCTCGGGTCCTGCGCCACCCACGTGACGATGCGGGTCTGGTCCGACTCGAAGTTCGTCGGGTTCTCGCCGGCGTGGAAGGTGACCGAAGCGAGAACGCTCTGGTAATGCGCGAGCGTGTCCGTGCCGCTGAGGATCAGCGTCTCGCTGGTCGAGTTGTAGCTCGCCGTGATCGACGTATTGGTGGTGGTGGCGGCGAGCACGTCGCCGTCGTTGGCAAAGGTGCCGCCGACGATCGCAACCGTGGCGTCCTTGAGGTCGAGGTCGTCCACGTCGGCGACCGTCACCGAGGGCGACAGCGCCTTGAACGGGCCTTCCTCCGTATAGGTCGCGTTCGCAAGGTTCGTCAGGGTCGGCGGATCATTGATGCCGACGACGGTCAGCGTGGTGGACGTGACATTGAAGGCGCCGACCGGATTGCCGAGTGCGCCGTCGTTGACCTGCCAGGTGATGACGCGGGTGGTATCGGAACCGTAGTCGGTCGGGTTGTGGCCGGTCGTGTTGTATTGAACCGCGGCGAGGGCGGTCGCGTAATCCGCCGGGGTGTCGTAGCCGGTCAGCGTCAGCGTCTCGCTCGCGCTGCTGTAGCTGAACGAGATGCCGGTGCCTGAAACGAAGCCGCTGCTCGCGCCGCCGATCGTCAGGTGATCGTCGGCGGCACTCGACTCGTCCGACGGCGGATCCGTGAAGGTCCCGCCGGTGATCTGCACCGTGGCGCTGGCGAGGTGCGTGTTGTCCGGGTCCGTGATGCTCGGCGTCGCCGACAGCAACGTGACGGCCGCGCCGCGCTCGATCGCCGGGTTGGCCGTGCCGCTCGTGGCGAGGGTCGGGAGAATGTCGAACGTAAGGGCGCCCGGCGTATCGTCCGCATCCGGCGTGCCGCCGACCAGCGTGGACATACTGTAGGTGTTGACGAGCGCAAACGTGTGGCTCGCCGCATTCCAATGCATCTGATAGATGGAGCCGCCGGGCTCCTCGTCGCTCAGGTAGAGGTCATCGGTCGAGGAATCGAAGGTCAGGCCAGGGCCGTTGCCGCCCGGGGTAAGCTGACCGGCAAAGTTGAAAGTCACGCCGGCGGGCAGCGTTATCTTCGTGGCGGTCTGATTGGCGCCGGTCGTGTTGACCCGCCACAGCGCATTGTTCGACGACCCGTCGATGGCGGTGGTCTCGAAGAAGACGATGCCGTCGGCGACGTCGACCGCGACCCCGGTGATATTGCCGTTCGCGCCGAGCGACCCACCGCCCCCCGTCCCGCTCGGAAACTGAGTGTTGCTTGTCAGCTCGGTCGCGGTGAACGTCGACCCGTTGGTATTGACGACATAAACGCCGTTGGTCGGGCTGAACGGGGATATGTTGTAGCCGGTGTCGTCGTTGACGTAATAGAGCTTGTTGTCCGCGCTATCGAGGTAAAACGCCTGCGTGTTGGTGTATTGCGGGACCTGAGACTCGGTAAAAAGGTAGATTCCGTTGGCGGTGGCGGTGCTCGAGCCTACCCCTGGGATCGTGGTCGTGACCGACGTCGCCGAATTTCCGGTCGTGATCGGCGTCACGATGCCGGTGTGCGGATTGTAGGTGAACTCGGCGACGCCCGTGGTGGTGGTGTCGCCGCCCCAGTCGCCGACATAAAGCGTGTCGGTCGCCGTATTGAGCGCGAGCGCCTGGACGATGTCGTCGTTGTTCGCGCTGCCGGTGTTCGGCCCGAACTCGACCGTCTCGATCAGCGCCCCGGTGTTGAGGTTGTGGACGCTGAAGGCGTCGTAGCTTCCGCCATTGCCGATGCCGACGCTGAAAACGAGCCCGGCCGCGGTATCGACCGCGACCGAGGTCTCGTTGGCAAGGGTATTCGGATTGCCGCTGGTGTTGCCGCCGCCGATGTAGACCGTCTGCGGTGTCGACGAGGACGTATTGTCGATGGCGCCGAGCTCATTCTGGTCGCCGTCGTCGATGCGGAAGAAGAGCTGGCCGGTCGGGGCGGCGGCGAGGTCGCCCTGGAAATTGGCGAGCGCATTGGCGGTGAACGGCGCGGCCGCCGCGGTGATCACGGACGCGTTGGACGCCGGCGCGACGGTCGGCGTGGAAGGGCCGGGGTCGGTCGACGGCGGCGGGGTCGACGGCGCGGGGTCGGTGGAGGATGCATCGAGCGTCCAGCTGCCGCCGAGCGCGGCCGAGCCGACGATATGGGTCGACGCGTCGACCACGGCGCCGCCGGTGAGCGTTGAGAAGTCGTTGATGAACTGCTGGCCAGCCTGACCCTCGGCGACGTCGCAGCCATAGAGCTGGATCGCCCCGCCCGGCGCCAGCGCCGCGCCGATGGTCGCGAGCGCGCTCGCGTTGTCGGAAAGATTTCCGTCGGTGATCAGCGAGGAGCCGAGCTCGAGCTCGCCCGTCGCCCCATGCGAGACGATCGAGATCGACGCGAGGTTGGTGAGATTGTTCGCCGCCAAAATCGCGGCGATCTGCTCCAGGCCGTCGCTCGATGGATCGATCACGAACGCCTGCTCGCCCGGTTGCAGGCCGGCGAGCAGGTCGGAAATGTCAGGGACGCGCGAGTCGATAAAGACGACTTGCGGCTGATTATCGTTTGTCGACACCCTCACGCTCCCCGTGCACTGTTGGCGCTTGTGGCGTGGCGCGAGGCGATGATCCCACGCCTCGCATCGCATCGCGCGTCTTTTTAAGCCTGCGCACCATTGCGGTCCCCTCCTCGGCCGTCAGTGCCTGCCGCGCTTCACCACCAGACCGGACGAGGGGCTGCCGCAACGTGTAGATACCTATCATGGCTACTCGGTGACGCACAAGCTCCGCGGGCGCGTGTTAACTTTTGCGCCCCCCCGGAACTTGCAGATTATAGCCGAGCCCAGCCGGACCTGGTGTGCGTTAGCGCACACCAAGACGCCGCCACAGGGGAAATTCCTCCGCAAAAATCGCTTGCATGCGCTCGCACAGGAACGCGACCGCTTCCCCGTCATCGGCAACATGTTTGTTGTCCCGCATTGGCCGACGACCGAGCGCCTTGAGGATCGACAGGGCATGGCGGGCGGCGGTCTCAGGCTCGGGGGCCTCACCGTCGAAGTGCGCCGCAAGCGCCAACAGGCCGAGCTCATCGACCGGCACGCCCGAGCGGGCGACCGGCGAGGCCAGGTATCCGTAGAATCGACCCGCCCGGGCATGCTCGACGATCAGGCGATTGAAGCGCTGGGCCGGCTGCAAGTCCACGCGATCGCCGTCGACGAGCACGCGCACCTGCCCCGAATAGACCAGCAGCGCGAGGCAATCGAGCAAGCTCGCAATTCCGTTCTCGGCGAAGGCCGGCAAAGCCAGCAACTCGTCGAAGGTCGCGTCCCGGCTCGCCAGAAGATCCGCGACCATCCCGTGGAACGCGGGCTTGAGGGTCAGCTCGCTCACGGGCCCGAGGAATCTGAAGGCCATCCGGCTGCGCGACACCGCCAGCGCAAAGCGCAGGGGCGACAAAAGGCCTCGTTGTTGGTCGGGCGACAGTTCGGTGACGCCGCGCGCGAACAGGTCGCGCCGGAAGCGTCGATTGGCCGCGAAGTCGCGCACCGTTTCGCGCAGCACCGGGTCGGCGATCTGGGCGATGACCGGAAGGGTTCCCGGCGGGACCGCATATTGATCGAAGCTGTCCAGTACGTCCGCCGAGGCCGCGTAGGCGAGATCGGCCTGCTGCAGCAGACTCGCCACGGCCGAAAACGCCGGCGGGTCGCCATGCTCGGTCAGATACTCGTGCGCGAGATACAGGCGATCCCCGGCCAGCATGGTGCCGACGTGATGCGCCGCCACCGGATTGATCGTGAGATATCCGGCATTGGCCTGCCACAACTTGCCGAGCAGGTCGAGGGCGAGCGCCAACTGCTGCTCGCTGGCGCCCGGATTGCGTCGCTTCACCTCGAGCGTGAGCTGTCGGATGGGCATCAACGGCGCCCAGCCCGGCATGCAGTTGTAAGAGACGTAGGCCAATCCGTTCGGGCGCAGGCGCTCGCGGAGAATCGCCAGGGCGGCGTCCTGCCCGGTCCGGCTGATCCAGCTCATAACGCCGTGAAGGATCGCGACGTCGACGTCGCGATCGCCGCCGCGCGCGGCGATCTCCTCGAAGCTTGCCTGCGTGACGGCCAGATTCTGCAGCTGCGCACCCTCGATCAGGCCGCGCGCATGCGCCACATGCTCGCCATTGAAGTCGCACCCCTCGAAGGTCGCATCGGGATTTGCCGCTGCCAGCAGCGCCAAGCCGAAGCCCTGGCCGAAGCCGAGCTCGATCACGCGGCGAGGCCGCAAGGCGAGCCCCGGCGAGCGTCGACGGCACAGCGCCGCGAAGGCCATATGGGCCGGCGCGGTCTCCGGATAGAAGCCGGCCGTGTAGGCGATATCGGCAACGTATCCGCCGGTCGGGATCATGGCCTGACGCTCGCGGACGGGCGACGTGCTAGGCCGGCGTGGCCGGCAGCGGCGCCTTCGCGATCAGGCCGGCTTCGGCCATCGCGGCGACGGTCTGGTGCAGGCGGTTGTATAGCGCGGCGACCGCCGCCGCCGTCAGGACGAGGCGGCACGCAGGATAGCGCTTGGCCTCCGCCACCGTTGCGGCGGAGGCGGGCTCCGCATAGCGCGTGACGCAAAATTCGAGCCGCATCGTCTGGCCCTCCCAGGCGACGGCATGCAAGGAATCCGCAAATATCTCCGGGAGATCCGGGAGATCCACATATCGCACGGGGGTCGACTCACGCTGTTGCACGGCCATTGGTCAGATCCCTCCTCGTGATTGTGGCAGCGCCACACAGCGCCAAGTCAAGGCGTCGGGTCCTGGAACGCTTCCACCTCATCATAGGATTGCCGGGCGGACTTGCGATAGAGCGCGGAAGACGCGCATGGTCCGAGCGTCACGGATGATTTGCGGTTCGCCCATATTTTGCACGCATGTGATGCGTTTTCTGCACGCGTTGAATACAACGCGTGCTTGATTGAACTTCTCCCAATAGTCATGTACCGTCGGGACCGCAATCAGACGGGGAGGCTCTCATGTCCAGTCCATATGTGGGCGAAATTCGCATGTTTGCCGGCAATTTTGCGCCGGTCGGCTGGGCCCTGTGCCAGGGTCAGATCATCCCGATTTCCGAGAACGATACTCTGTTCAACCTGATCGGCACGACCTATGGCGGCGACGGCCAATCGACCTTTGCGCTGCCTAATCTGCAAGGCCGCGTTCCGGTGCACGTGGGTCCCGGCTTCGCGCTCGCACAGACGGGCGGCGAGGAGTCGGTCACCCTGACCGTGAACCAGATCCCGATTCACAACCACTTGGTTACCTCGCAGACCGCGCCGGGGACCAACGCCAAAACGACCCCGGCCGGCAATGTGCTCGCCGACGAGACCCTGGGATCGACGCCGAACCCGATGGTCTACAGCTATACGGGATACTCGGCCGGCAACGCTCAGGTGGCCCTTTCCGCGAAGGCGATCGGCTTGGCTGGCGGCAGCCAGCCGCACGACAACATGGTGCCGTTCCTCGTCATCAACTTCATCATCTCGCTGTTCGGGATCTTCCCGTCGCAATCCTGACCCACGCGCCTCGATATCCGGAGCAACCCCATGTCAAATCCATTTGTCGCGGAAATCCGCATGTTCGCCGGCAATTTTGCACCCAAAGGCTGGGCGCAGTGCGACGGTCAGCTCATGCCGATCTCGCAGAACACGGCCCTGTTCTCGCTGCTCGGCACCACCTATGGCGGCGACGGCAAATCGAATTTCGCGCTGCCGAACCTGCAGGGCGCCGCACCGATCCAGCAGGGGCAAGGCCCGGGCCTCACGTTGCGCGATCTCGGCGAGACCGGCGGCGAAGCGAACGTCACGCTGCTGCAAACCGAAATACCCTCGCATTCGCACACCATGAACACCACAACCGCGTCGGGAGCGACCGCCACCTCGACGAACAACGAGCTGGCGCTCGCCCAGGCCGGCGGCGGCAAGGAAGGCGGCGGCAGCTCTGTCAACTTCTACAGCACCAATTTGAACAACTTGGCGCAGATGGGGCCCTTGGCGATCCGGCCAACCGGCGGCAACCTGCCGCACAACAACATGATGCCGTACATCGGCATCACTTTCATCATCGCCCTGCAAGGCGTTTTCCCGGCACGCGGCTGACAAAGGAACGCGATCATGTCCGAACCTTTCCTCGGCGAACTCAAGTTCATCTCGTGGAATTTCCCGCCCAAGGGCTGGGCGTTCTGCAACGGCACGCTGCTGCCGATCAACCAGAACCAAGCCCTGTTCTCGATCCTCGGCACTACCTATGGCGGGGACGGCCGGATCACTTTCGGGTTGCCGAACCTGCAGGGCCGTACGCCGATGCATGTTGGCGGCAATGGCATCACGCTCGGAGCGTTGGGCGGCTCGACGACGGTCACGCTGAACACCCAACAACTGCCGGCGCACAATCATGCCCTGCTGGCCGACGGCGCGGCTGCTCCATCGGGCGGCAACTCCGACACGCCGGCTCCCGACGCCACCAAGGTGCTGGGCGCGTCGGGTGGCCTTACCGGCAACCCGGCGACGGCCTTCACGGCCAACATGTACAGCACGGGCAACGGCAACTCGACGCTCGCTCTGCCGGTCATCGCCAACACCGGCGGCAACCAACCGCACGACAACATGTCGCCCTATCTGGTGGTCAACGTGATCATCGCACTGCAGGGAATATTCCCGTCACAGAGCTGATTGGCGGGACAGGGTGACATCGTCGTCGAACGATCGTCCTACATCGCCGATCTGACGAATCTTGGGCGCGTCTCGCCTTCGGTCGGAACGAGACGCCTGCTAATTGACGGCGACCTGATATTCCTGGCGATCGGCGGCGAACGTCTGGATGGGCATCACGTAGAGCTCGAACGTCGGTCCGCCGTCGATCTCCAGGCTGTAGAGGCCCTCGCGCAGCACGTCGCCGGGCGGCCCAACCAGGATCAGGGTGAAGGGTTGGCGCGGCATCGCCTGCGCCTCCTGCCGCGGATGCATCTCGACATGCGACAGGGTCAGCGCGTGACGGCCGCCCTTGACCCGCAGAACCTTGCCGGCGTGGGGGAGGAACAGTTCGGCACTCAGCGGCTCGTCCATGCCTGCATCTCCATGCGTGACGACGTATCGGGTATTGTAGCGTCAGCGCCGTCGGATACGAAGGCCCATGCCGGCGCAGAGAGATGCCGTACGCATGCCAAATCCCAAGCGCAAGATCGCCTTCGTGCTGTCCGCATCGGACCACGGCACCATGATCGTCAACCGGTTCGACTATCGCATGGTCGGCGAGAACAGCGGGATCGGGGTCGGATTTCAAATCCTCGAGACGGCCTCGTTCGACGTCGCGGAGGTCGACATGGCGCTGTCGCTGCTCAATCTGCGGCGCCAATATTTCGGCGACGGCGTGATCGCGCTCGACTGCGGCGCCAATATCGGCGTGCACACGATCGAGTGGGCGCGCCGCATGCACGGGTGGGGCCAGGTTATCGCGATCGAGGCGCAGGAACGCGTTTACTACGCGCTCGCCGGCAACATCGCGATCAACAACTGCTTCAATGCCCGCGCGCTCCACGCCGCAGTCGCCGGACAGAGCGGGGCTATGAAGATTCCGACGCCCGACTATCTGCGTCCCGGCACCTTCGGCAGCCTGGAGCTGCGCGAAAGCAAGACCGCCGAGTTCATCGGCCAGCCGATCGACTACGCGGAAGAGAAGGCCGCCACGATCCGCTCCCTGACCCTCGATTCGCTCGATCTCGCGCGCATCGACTTCATCAAGATCGACGTCGAGGGAATGGAGCTCGAGGCGATCGACGGCGCCGCGCGATCGCTCGCGCGCGCCCATCCGATCCTGCTCGTCGAGGCGATCAAATCCGACCGAGCAGCGCTGCGCGCGCGGCTGGAAGGTTTGGGCTATCGCCTGTTCGACGCCGGCATGAACCTGCTCGCGGTGCACGCGTCCGACCCGAGCGCGACGCACGTCGCGCAGACGTGACGCCAGCGCCGCGGGCAACGAAAGGGGATGGCGGCTTCCATGGACGACGCGATCGCAATTCCCTCGCCGCTCGGCGCGCTGACCCTGCGGCCCGAACGGGTCGACGATGAGGTCTTCCGCTATCGGCTGTTCTGCGACTCACGGCAGCCCGAATTCAAGATCCTGCTCGCGCCCGACGTCTACGAGCAGGTGATGCGGCATCAGTTCCATGCCCAAACCGTGAGCTATCGCCACGAATTTCCCCACGCGCGCTTCGACATCATCGAGCACGCCAGCCGGCCGATCGGCCGCATCGTCGTGGACCGGCCGGGCAACATGGTGCACATCGTCGACCAGGCGATCATTCCCGAGCTGCGCGGCGGCGGCATCGGCACCGCCATCATGCGTTCGATCATGGCCGACGCCCGCGCCAAGGGGCTGCCGGTCAGGCTCAAGGTCGCTTCCAGCAACGATCCCTCGATGCGTCTCTATCTGCGGCTCGGCTTCGTTCCGATCGAGTCGGTTCCACTCTACATCGAGCTCGAATGGACATCGGCGTCCGATCCGACGGCACAAAGGCCGTCGGGTTGAGCCCACCGCACGAGCAGAGCGATGATAGCGGGCAAAGCCGGAGGCCGATCCGCTCACGACCTGGTCTGGAACCGCGTGCCGTGCCCGGTCGGATGCGCGGGCGCACAACTTGCGATTATTGGTAGGATGCGCGGATGGACCTGCAGCAGCTGACCCAGGAACGGCCCGATGCGGCCGCGCTCAAGCGGCTGTTCGAGCGCGCCAATGCCGAGCAGGCCGAGGGCCGGATCGCCGACGCCGAGGCGACCTGCCGCGAAATTCTCGCGAGCGACGAAAGTCACGCCGGCGCCTGGCATCTGCTCGCGATCATCGCGTTGCGTGGAGGCGACGCCGAGACCGCCTTGAAGCATGTCGAGCGGGCGGTCGCGCTCGCGCCGACGCGCGCGGATTGCCGACATACGCACGGCTTCGTCCTCAAGGTCCTGCGCCACAATATCGAGGCCGAAGCCGCGTTCCGCCAGGCAATCAAGCTCGATCCGAAATTCGACGAGGCGCACTATCAACTGGCCAATCTGCTGCGCGAGACGGAACGACCGGCGGAGGCGGAGCCGAGCTACCGCGCCGTCCTGGCGCTGCGGCCGCATCATCATCAGGCGCACAACAACCTCGGCACGGCGCTCGGCGATCTCGGGCGGTTCGAGGAATCGGCGGAGCATTTTCGCCGCGCGACAGAGCTCAAGCCCGATTATGCGGAGGCCTATGCCAATCTCGGCCACGCCCTGCGCGCCGTCGGCCGCGCCGAGGACGCGGAGGCCGCCTGCCGGCGCGCGATCGCGCTCGCGCCGGGCTTTGCCGTCGCCCATCTCAATCTCGGCCTCGCACTGCAGGATCTCGGACGCCTCGACGAGGCGCTCACCCATTTCCGCCAGGCCGAGGTCGCGCAACCCGACTATGCCAAGGCGATCGCCAGCGAGGCGATCGTGCACCTGCAGCGCGGCGACTTCGCGGCCGGCTGGGAGAAATACGAGGCACGCTGGCGCATCCGAGATCTGCCGCCGCGGAATTTCGCCGAGCCGCAATGGCGCGGCGAGCCGCTCGCGGACAAGACCATCCTGCTGCATGCCGAGCAGGGTTTCGGCGACGCCATCCAGTTCCTGCGCTACGTGCCGCTGGTCGTCGCGCGCGGCGGCAAGGTCGTGGTCGAGGTGCGCAAGCCCCTCATCCCATTGGTCGCCCGCATTCCCGGGATCGAGATCGTGGGGCGCGGCGAGCGGCTACCCGAATTCGACGTGCAGTGTCCGCTGATGTCGCTGCCGCTCGCCTTCGGCACGACGCTCGACACAATTCCGGAGACGACGCCCTACCTGACGGTCGCGCCGGAGCGCGCCGCCTATTGGCGCGGTCGCATCGACGTTGCGCCCGGCCTCAAGATCGGGCTGGCGTGGGCCGGCAACGCCATTCACCGCAACGATCGCAATCGCTCGATCCCGCTCGACCGGCTTGCACCGGTACTGGCGGCGGAAGGCGTGCGCTGGTTCTCGCTGCAGGTCGGGGCGCGCGCAGCCGATCTCGCCGCGCACAAGAGCACATCGGTCGCCGATCTCGCGCCGGAGCTGACCGATTTCGGCGAGACTGCCGCCGTGATCGCGGCGCTCGACCTCGTCATCTGCGCCGACACCGCGGTCGCGCATCTCGCCGGCGCGCTCGGCAAGGCGGCCTGGGTGATGCTGCCATTCGCATCCGACTGGCGCTGGATGGTCGGCCGCGACGACTCGCCGTGGTATCCGTCGATGCGGCTGTTTCGCCAGGCTAGGCCGGGCGACTGGGGCGGCGTCGCGGCGCGCGTGCGCGAGGCGCTGGCGCAGCGCGCGGCCGCGCCGGCGCCGCAGCGCAGCGCTCCTGCGACGCGCGCCGAGCTCGCGGCCCTGGCGCGCGCCGCGAACGAGCACCACAAGGCCAAGCGCCACGCCGAATGCGAAGCAACGCTGCGCCGCGTGCTCGAGATCGATCGCAACAACAGCAGCGCGCTGCACGTGCTGGCGCTGACCCGCTTTGCGCTCGACGACAAGACCGAAGCAATCGAGTTGATGCGCCAAGCGACCGCGCTGGAACCGGCGTCGGCCGCGTTCCACGGCGATCTCGGCATCATGCTGCACGGCGCCGGCCGCTACGAGGAATCGGTAGCGGCAAGCCGCAAGTCGCTGGAGCTGCGGCCCGACGACGCCGTCACTCTCAACAGCCTGGGCGCGGCCCTTTCGGCGCTCGATCGCGTCGACGAGGCGATCGCGGCCTATCGCCAGGCGCTCGCGCTCAAGCCCGGCTATCACGAATGCTGGGCCAATCTCGGGCATTCGCAACAGCTGCTGATGCGGCTCGACGAGGCCGCCGACAGCTATCGGCGCGCGCTCGGCATCCAGTACGACTATCCGCAGGCGCAGGTCGCGGCCGGCATGCTGGCGCTGCTGCGCGGCGATTTCGCCAACGGCTTCACCCAGTTCGAATGGCGCTGGCGACTCAAGGCGATGACGCCGCGCGACTTCAAGGAGCCCGCCTGGCAGGGCGAGCCGCTCAAGGGCAAGACCATCCTGCTGCACGCCGAGCAGGGCGCCGGCGACACCATCCAGTGCCTGCGTTTCGTGCCGCAGGTCGCGGCGCTCGGCGGCCGCCTCGTGCTCGAGCTGCCGCAGACCTTGATGCGGCTCGCCACCAGCCTCGGCGGCGGCGGCGAGATCTTCGTGCAAGGCCAGCGCCTGCCGCGTTTCGACGTGCACTGCGCCTTCATGAGCCTGCCGCGCGTGCTCGGCACGACGCTCGCGACGCTGCCGGCGAAGATTCCCTATCTGCGAGCCGAACCTGCGGCCGTCGAACGCTGGAAGGAACGCCTGGCCGGCACCGGCGGCGGCCTGCGGGTCGGCATCGCCTGGGCGGGCAATCCGCAGCACGCGGGCGACCGCCGGCGCTCGATCGCGGTCGAACGCCTGGCGCCCCTATTCGACGTGCCGGGGACACGCTTCTATTCGTTGCAGGTCGGCGAGCGCGCCGGCGATCTCGCTCGCCTGCCCGGCGCGCACGCGCGCGGCAAGGTCGTCGATCTCGCGCCGGATCTCAAGACCTTCGCCGAATCCGCGGCGGCGCTCGCCCATCTCGATCTCGTGATCGCGGTCGATACCTCGGTCGTGCATCTCGCGGGTGCGCTCGGGCGGCCATGCTGGGTGATGCTGCCGTTCTCGCCCGACTGGCGCTGGCTCACCGAGCGCGAGGACAGCCCGTGGTACCCGACATTACGGCTGTTTCGCCAGCGTACCCTGAGCGACTGGGATGAGGTCATCGCACGCGTCCGGGAGGCGCTGGCGCGGCGCGCCGCGCCGCGCCCGCCATCCGAACCGGGACTTGATGCCAATGCGCTGCATGCCGAAGCAATGCGCCTGCGCGCCGCCGGGCGCCGCGACGATGCCGAAGCGATCGCCCGGCGCATCCTCGCGGCCGCGCCCGATGACGGCCCGACGCTGCGCCTGCTCGGCGTGATGCGCGACGAGGCCGGGGACCATGCGGCGGCCGCCGACCTGTTCGCGCGGGTGGTCGAGCTTTCGCCCGACGATGCGGACGCGCATTACAATCTGGCGACGGCCTTCCTGGCGCTCGCGCGTGCCGAGGACGCGGTCACGCATTTCCGCCGTGCCGTCGCGCTCGTACCCGACCACGCGAAGGCCTACAGCAACCTTTGCAGTGCGCTGCGCGACTGCGGCCGCCTCAGCGAGGCTGAGGAAGCGGGCCGCCGGGCGGTCGCGCTTGCGCCGGACTCAGCCACCGCCTGCAACAATCTCGGGACCGTGCTCGCGGAGCGGGGCCGGCTCGGCGAGGCTGCCGAAAGCTTCGCGCGCGCCGTCGCGCTCAAGCCGGATTTTGCCGAAGGCTATTTCAATCTCGGCAAGGCGCTGCAGGCGCAGAGCCGGCGCGCGGATGCGGTCGCGCAGTATCGGCGCGCCATCGCGCTCAAGCCCGACTACGTCGATGCCCATCTCGCCGAGGCGTTCTTCCTGTTGCTGACCGGCGATTTCGCTCCCGGCTTCCGCAAGCTCGAATGGCGCTGGCGCCTCAAGGATCGCAAGCCGCGCAACTTCCCGCAGCCGCCGTGGCGCGGCGAACCGCTCGACGGCAAGACCATCCTGCTGCACGCTGAACAGGGTTTTGGCGACAGCGTAATGCTGCTGCGCTACGCGCCGCTGGTGGCGGCGCGCGGCGGCCGCGTGGTGATCGAGCTGCCGCGCGGGCTCGAGCGCCTGGCCGCCCGGCTCACCGGTGGACCCTACGCGATCATCACCGAGGGCCATCCGCCGCCCGCCTTCGACACGCATTGCTCGCTGATGAGCCTGCCGCTCGCCTGCGGCACGACGCTCGAAACCGTCCCGACAACGATCCCCTACTTCACGGTTGCGCCCGAAGCCCTCGCGCGCTGGCGCACGCGCCTTGCGGGCGCGACCGGGATGAAAGTCGGCATCGTCTGGGCGGGCAATCCCGCCCACAAGAACGACCGCATGCGCACGATCGCGCTGTCGCGCCTTGCGCCGCTGTTCGACCTCAGCGGCGTGCAGTGGTACTCGCTGCAAGTGGGCGAGCGTGCCGCCGATCTCGCCAGGCTCGCCGATGGCCGCATCACCGATCTCGCGCCCGACCTCGCCGATTTCGCCGAGACCGCCGCCGCGGTCGCGGCGCTCGATCTCGTGATCGGCGTCGACACCGCGGTCGTCCATCTCGCCGGCGCGCTTGGCAAGGCGGTGTGGGTGATGCTGCCGTTCGATCCGGACTGGCGCTGGCTGCTCGATCGCGGCGACAGCCCCTGGTATCCGAGCGCGCGGCTGGTGCGGCAGCAGGCGCCCGGCGACTGGGACGACGTGATCGGCCGCGTGCGCGCCGCGCTCACCGACGTCGTCGAGCGCGCACGGCGCGGCGGCGCGGCGCACGGCGCAACGCCCCCCTCGTCGCTCGATCGCCGCTACTTTGCGGCCGTGGAGTTGCTGGAAGCGCAACGCGACGCGGAAGCGGAAGCCGACTTGCGCTCCATTGTGGCCGAGGACGCCGGGCACGCGCCGACGCTGCGCCGCCTCGCCTTCCTCTCCCATCGCGGCGGCAACAACGCCGAGGCCGGCCTCCTGCTCGCCCGATCGCTCGAACGCGAGCCCGACAATGCGGATGCGCATCTCAACCTCGGCGTGGTGCTGGCGGCGCTCGGCCGCGACGCCGAGGCGGAGGCGAGCTATCGCGGCGGGCTCGCGCTCAAGCCGGCCTCGGTCGACGGCCACAACAATCTCGGCGTCCTGTTCGAGCACATGGGGCGCTATGCGGAGGCGGAAGCGAGCTACCGGCGCGCGAGCGAGCTTGCGCCCGAGGCCGCGCATCCGCTCAACAATCTCGCCGTGCTGCTCAAGGAGTCGGGACGCCTCGACGAGGCGATTGCGGTCGCGCGCCGTGCGATCGCGCTCGATCCGGGCCTCCCGGCCGCGCAGAGCAACCTGCTCTACAAGCTCGTCTTCGACGAGCGGATCTCGCCGCAGGCGATGTTCGCCGAGCACGCCGCCTGGGGGCGTGCGCAGGCGGCGCGTTTTGCGACAGCGGGCGCGCGCTTTGCCAATTCGCCGGAACCCGGGCGGCGGCTGCGCATCGGCTATGTGTCGGCCGACTTCCGCCACCACTCGGTCGCGTTCTTCGCCGAGGCCCTGCTCGCGGCGCACGACCACAGCGCAATCGAGACGTTCCTGTTTGCCAATGACCCGCGCGTCGACGCGGTGACACAGCGGCTCAAGGCGCGCGCCGATCGCTTCGTCTCGATCCATGGCATGCCTGACGATCTCGCGGCGGCGCGCATCCGCGAGCTTGGCATCGACATCCTGGTGGACCTGTCCGGCCACACGTCGGGCAACCGCATGACGCTGTTCGCCCGCAAGCCGGCGCCCGTGCAGGTCACCTGGCTCGGCTATCCGGCGAGCACCGGATTGCCGACCATCGATTATCGCATCACCGATGCGGTTGCGGACCCCCCGGGCGAAGCGGATGCACTGCACGCGGAGCAACTGGTTCGGCTCGGCGCCGGCTTTCTCTGCTACCGTCCGCTCGAGCAGGCAGACGCGATCGCGCCGCTCCCCGCGCGCACAGCCGGGCAGGTCACCTTCGGCTCGTTCAACAATTTCGCCAAGCTCTCGCCCGGCACGATCGCGCTGTGGGCGCGCCTGCTGCGCGAGACGCCGGACACGAAGCTGCTGCTCAAGACGCCCCAGTTCAAGGATGCCGATACGCGCGCGCGCTGCCGCGCCGCTTTCGCGGCGACCGGCATCGCCGATGAGCGGATCGAGATCGTGCCGCCGCTCGCCGATCCGGCCGAGCACCTCGCGCTCTATGCGCGCGTCGACATCGGCCTCGATCCGCTCATCTACAACGGCACCACCACGACCTGCGAGGCGCTGTGGATGGGCGTGCCGGCGGTGACGCTGCACGGCGACCGCCACGTGTCGCGCGTCGGCGCGAGCCTCATGACGACGATCGGCCTGCCCGAGCTGATCGCCGAGACGCCCGACGACTACATCGCGATCGCCGCCGGGCTCGCGCGCAATCTCGATCACCTCGCCGAGCTGCGCGGCGGGCTGCGCGAGCGCTTGCGTGCCTCGCCGCTGTGCGACGCAGCTAGTTTCGCGCGCGCCATGGAGAACGCCTACCGCGACATGTGGCGGCGCTGGTGCGAGGCGCAGGCCGTCGGCGCGACGCCGCCGGGCGAAACTGCGCGGCCCGCCGCCCCGGAGGAAATCGTTGCGGCCGAGATCGTCGCCACGAAACTGTTCGCCGAGAAGAAATACGCCGAGGCCGAGACGGCCTTGGGCGAGCTCACGGCGCGCGCGCCGCAACGGGCGAAGCCGTGGTTCCTGCTCGGTCGCGTGCGCCACGCGCAGGGCGATACCGATGCGGCGATCGACTTCCTGCGCAAGGCGGCGGGGCTCGATCCCGCCATGGTGCCGGCGCACAACGACCTCGGCATCCTGCTGCAGGGCCGCGGCCAGCTCGATGAGGCGGAGGCCTGCTATCGCCGCGCGATCGAGCTCGCGCCGCACTTTGCCGAGGCGATGAGCAATCTCGGCGCCGTGCTCGCCGAGCGCGGCCGGCTCGAGCAGGCGACCGCCTGGTACGGCCGCGCCATCGCGGAGAAGAGCGATTTCGCCGACGCCCACAACAATCTCGGCGCGGCGCTGGTCAAGCTCGACCGCGCCGGCGAGGCGGAGGCACTGCACCGCCGCGCCATCGCGCTCAGGCCGGATTTCGCCGACGCGCATTACAATCTCGGCGTCGCGCTGCTCGACCAAGGCCGCTTCGACGAGGCGCTGGCGAGCTATGACGACGCCATCCGACTTAACGCGGACTATGTGGATGCCCACTGGAACCGGGCCTTCGTGCTGTTGCTCAAGGGCGATTTCGCGGAGGGCTGGCGCGAGCACGAATGGCGCTGGAAGCGCAAGCTGCAGCCGCCGCGCAGCTTCCCGCAACCGCTGTGGCGTGGCGAGGACATCGCCCAGCGGACCATCCTGCTGCACGACGAGCAGGGGATGGGCGATACGCTGCAGTTCGTGCGCTATGCACCGCTGGTGGCGGCGCGCGGCGCGCGCGTGCGGCTGCAGGTGCAGCGTCCGCTGCTGCGGCTGGTGGCGGCGTCGCTCGGCCAAGGCATCGAGGTCTTTGCCGAAGGCGACCTCATTCCGCCGTTCGAGCTGCAGTGCCCGCTGCTCTCCCTGCCGCTCGCCTGCGCGACGACGCTCGACACGATCCCGTGCCAGGTCCCCTATCTCAAGGTCGACACTGCGGCGGCGGCGCGCTGGCGCAACCGCATCGGCGTCACGGCCGGGCTCAAGGTCGGCCTCGTCTGGGCCGGCAGCCCGCAGCACAAGAACGACCTCAACCGCTCGATCGCGCTCGAGCGGCTCAGCTCCCTGTTCGAGGTGCCCGGCGGGCGCTGGTTCTCGCTGCAGGTCGGCGAGCGCACCGCCGATCTCGCGCGCGCGCCAACAGGGAAGATTGCCAATCTGGCCGACCGCCTCACCAATTTCGCCGAGACCGCCGCCGCCATCGCGGGGCTCGATCTGGTGATCACGGCCGACACCGCCGTGGCGCATCTCGCCGGCGCGCTCGGCAAGCCCGTGTGGATTCTGCTGCCGTTCGTGCCCGACTGGCGTTGGCTCATCGGTCGTGACGACACCCCGTGGTACCCGACTGCGCGGCTGTTTCGCCAGCCGGCTCGCGGCGACTGGGAGAGCGTGGTGCACAGCGTACGCGCGGCGCTCGACGAGCTTGCCGCCAGGAAGCCGGCGAGCTGAGCCCGGATACACGCGTTGGCGCATATCCTTGTCGGCGAACCGGTGTCCACTCCGCATCAAGTGCGGGGCGGGGCCTTCGCCGTGATATGCGCTGGCCTACTCCCCGCCCCGCTTGGCCTGCCATATCGCCAGGACGGCATCGAGCTCTTGCGTCGTCGGGACGTGCGCCACCGGGAGTGCGGATGCGGCGCGCGGCGGCTCACTTGGCCGAGCGCGCAGCTCGCTCTGCAAGCGGCCCAGCAACTCGCGCACATTGTCCTCGAGAACCCGGGTCGTCTCGCGGCTCGCCGCCGCCGACGGCGCGGCACGGCGCTGCCTGCGGCTGCGCGGCAGGCCCCAATCGTCGGGCGATGTGGATGGCTCCGGCCAGGGCGCGTGCGTCTCGCGCGCAGCGCCGACCGGCATCACCGGCACGATGCCGGGTGACTCTTGCAGGCGCGACAGCGGCGATTGCCGATCGTGCGCGCGCGAATTGATGGGAGCGCGTCGACGCTGGCGCTCGCTGAGGAATCGACCCACGAACGAGCCGAGGATGATGATGGCAAGCGCCGATACGGCACCGAAGAGCGCCGGCACATGCGACGTCTCATCGGATTCGTCCGGGCGCACGACGCTCAAGGTCCGCACCGGAATTTGTTGCGGCGACGCCGCGTCGCGCTGCGGCTCCGGCGTCATGACCTTGGGGTCGATTGCAGGCGCGACCGCCGGCGGCGGCGAAGCGCTGTCGATCGGCGGCACCGGGACGGAGGCGCTCGCGGCGGCCGCGGGTGGTGTTGCAGGAATCACTGCGGCACCAAACAATCCGAACGGCGGAGGACCCGCCGCCGCGATCGGCGGGACCACGTTCGCGCTGGTGTCCGCCGCGCTGGCAACGGTCGGCGCGGACGTGTCGGACGGCGGACGAGGTGCCGGCGCGGCACCGGGCCGCGACGTCGGCGCGGCCGCTGCCGCGGCGTGCGGTTGCGCCGGCACGTCCTTGGCGGCGTCAAGCGGGCGCTGGTACCAGCAGTGGCGGCCGCTCGGATGGTCGATGTGATAATACCAGTGGCTGCCGGTGGCGGCCGGTCCATTCGGCTTGACCAGGCAGTCGGCCGCCGCAGTCGTGGTCGGCGTTTCGGCGGACGCCGAAACTGTCACAAGCGTCGCGATCACGGATGCGAGCAGAGTCGGCGCGATACGCGTTACAACGAGCGCCATAGGTCCCTCCCCTTGTGCACTCGACAAACCAAATCTTCACCACGCCCGAGTCTTCCGGCTGATTGAGGCCGTAGTTCGTTGCAAATTCGACATCATCGCGCGCGCGTTCCCCGACCTTGCGGCGGCGAGCGCCGGCGCTCACTATGCCGCCAAGAACACACCCGAGGAGGGCCACACTTCCGGCCACCTCGGCTCATTACGCTTGTCGAAGGAACTACCCTGGGAGAATGGGAATGCGCGTTGCGTCAGTTGCGTTGGTGTGTCTCGGCGTACTCATGAGCATGCTGTTGCGGCCGGCGGAGGCCCGCATCCGCTTGAACGACTCGGAAATGCTCGCGGGACTCCTGGTGGTGACGGGACACACGCAGCATCCGTATGAAACGATCTCGCTCAACGGCAAGTTCACGACGACGAGCAATCGCTATCACCGTTTCTATTTCCGCGTTCCGTACTATCCGCCGACCTGCACGATCACGTTGAAGGCGGGCGGTGACGAGCGCAGCGCGGCCGTCGCGGTATGCGCGGCGGCGGGCGGCGCGGGTCCGCAGGGCGAGCGCGGGCCGCAAGGCGTCGCGGGCCCGCCCGGAGCGCAGGGTCCGCAAGGATTGCAGGGGCCGGCGGGACCGCAAGGCGCCACCGGGCCCGTGGGCGCCCAAGGCCCGCGCGGACCGCAAGGTCCGGCTGGGCCGCAGGGACCCGCAGGCGTCGCAGGACCAACCGGGTCGCAGGGACGTGCCGGACCGCAGGGACCTGCCGGACCGCAGGGACCTGCGGGTGTGGCGGGACCGTCCGGACCGCAGGGGCCTACCGGCATCGCGGGTGCGGCCGGGCCCGCAGGGCCGGGCGGCGAGCAAGGCGAGAAGGGTGCGCCAGGCGAGCGCGGCGCGGCCGGCGTGGCCGGCGCCAAAGGCGAGCCCGGCGCGGCCGGATTGCAGATCCGTCAGGTGCGCCAGGAGTGCACCAGTGGCACCGACTGCGCGGTCACCTGCGGCAACGGCGAGATTGCGCTCAACGCGGTGTGCCCGGGCAGCAGCGCGGTGTTGCGGTCCGCCACGCTGGTCTCGTGCGGCTCGGGCAACACGGCGCCGATGACCGCGTACTGCGCACACTGACGGCGCCGCGTGAGACGCACGGCGCCGCGACGGTCAAGACGGCGCCGCTGCGCTCAGCGCGGCTCGCACCAGCAGCGCGTAGATGCGTTCTGCCAAGCCCTTGGGCTGCGCCAGCTGTAGTCGCTCAAGGCAATCGGGCTCGGCCGATGGCGCAAACATGCCACGCAGGAGCAAGGACACGATTGCGGTCGGCGATGCGGATTTCAGGAGCTGCAGCGCCGGAAGAAGCCGCTGCTCGGTCGCGGTGAAGTCGGTGCCGAACGGAAACGCCGGCAGCAGGCCCGCGTCGACGGCCGGCTCGAGCGTCCGCGCGAGCCCGTCGGGCGTATTGTCGCGCGCGGATGTCGGCAGCGCGAACATGCGCTCGATCTTGCCGGCATCCTTGGCCTCGCGCAGCAATTCGTCCTGGAAGCGCGCGTCGGTGATCGCGAGCATGCGCGCGATGACGTCGCGGTCGGGCTTGCCGCGGATGTCGGCGACGCCGTACTCGGTGACGATGATGTCGCGCAGATGACGCGGGATCGTGACGTGCCCGTAGCGCCAGCGGATATTCGACCGGGTCCTGCCGCGCACGGTGCGCGACGCGCGCAGCAGGATGACGGAACGGGCATTCTCCAGCGCGAATCCCTGGGCAACGAAATTGAACTGGCCGCCGACGCCGCTGACGATGCGGCCGTCCTCGAGGCCATCGGAGACGACGTCGCCGAGCAACGTCGCCATCATGGCATCGTTGATGAAGCGCGCGTCGACGCGCGCGCGGCGCTTGGCAGCTTCGTCGCCGTAGAGCTCGTTGACATAGCCGATCCGCCGCATGCGGAATTTCGCCAGCTCCTCGCGCGGCATGTCGCGCAGCGCCTGGTAGAACGCACGCGAGCCGAGAAAGAAGCCGGCATCGAGCACGCCGCCGTCGACCTCGCGGCGGAGCAGGCCGGCGCGAAAGAGATCGAGAAAGGCTTCGACGAACATCTCGGAGCAGCCGTAGAGTCCGGCCGTAAACGGCGCCGCATGGATCGTCGCATCGGCGCGCAAGCGCGTGAGCAGCGCGCGGAAATCATCGGGCTTGCGATGGCGAAGCACGAGCGCGTGCGCGACTGCGTCGCCGAGCGAGCCGATGCCGATCTGCAGCGTGCCGCCGTCGGGCACGAGGCTCGCCGCATGCAGGCCGGCCGCATGGTCGGCGAGCGTGATCGGCTCGCGCGGCGGACCGAACAGGGGAAAGTCCGCCGCGGGACCGTCGAGCAGCAGATCGAGCTCCTTGCCGGCGATAGCCGCCTCGCCTTCCATGAAGGGCAGCTCGGAGTTGACCTCGCCGGCGAACAGGAAGCTCACCCGGCCGGCGCGGCGCAAGTCGAGAAGATCGAGCGTAAGATCCGGATTGCAGCTCAGGCTGTACGCGCGCTCGCCCGCCTCGGCGCGATGGGCGACGAGCTGGCCGATGACGTTGACGCCGCGATCGATCACGCAGTGGAGGGCGTGCGTGTAGTTCGCCGAAATGTAGTGCTGCTGCGCATAGGGCGACCCGAGCCATTGCCCGGCGAGGAAGAAGAACTCGTTGACCTCGACGTTTGGCGGCAGCGTGCCGGCGTGGATGGCGGTCGCGTAATCGAGCGCCGGATAGCCGGCGAACACGCGTCGCGCGAAAGGATCGAGAAAGCGCCGCTCCAGCTCCTGCTTGGCACGCGGAGCCTCGAGGGTGAGCGCCGTGAAGATGGTCAGCCGCAGCGAGCGATCGGCGACCGCCTTGGCATAGAGCGCGTTGGCGATCCGGTTGGCCTTGCCGAGCCCGAGCGGCAGCGCCAGCACGATGGTCTTGCCGACGCGCGCGATGATCGCATCCGCCAGCCGGTCCGCATCGCCGAAGGCGGCCGGGCCGGCACCGGCAGGATTCATTTGAGCTGGTCCCATCCCGGATCGGGTTGGAAGCGCGCGCCGTATTTCGCGGCGAGTTGCGTCAGCGCATCGCGTACCGCCGTCACGCCGCGCGTGCGCGCATAGTGCATCGGGCCGCCGCGGAACGGCGCAAAGCCGGTGGCGAAGATCATCGCGCCGTCGACCACCTCGTCGTCGGTCACGACGCCCTCGCGCAGGCAGGCGACGCAGACGTCGAGCATGGGCAGGATCAGGCGATCCTGTGCATCAGCGGGCGGCGCGGCGGTCGCGTCATGCTGCTTGACGGCATGGTCATCCTTCCAGTCGTACAGGCCCTTGCCGGTCTTCTTGCCGAGCTCGCCTTTCGCGACCTTGTCCTTGAGCCATTGCGGCGCGTCGGGCATGTCGTGCTTGAGATTCGTGCGCAGCATCTCGGCGACATGCAGGCAGATGTCGAGGCCGACCGTGTCGGCGAGCTCGAGCGGCCCCATCGGCATGCCGAAGTCTTCGGCGGCCTTGTCGATGATCTCCTTCTTCACGCCCGCGTCGAGCATCACCAGCGCCTCGAGCAGGTACGGGGTCAGCGCGCGATTGACCAGGAAGCCCGGCGCGCTCTTCACCGGCGCGGGCAGGCGATCGATGCGGCCGAGAAACGCGCGCGCGTCGGCGAGCACCTCGTCGGCGACCTTGTCGTGGCTCACCACCTCGACGAGCTGCATGCGCGACACCGGATTGAAGAAGTGGATGCCGACCAGGCGCTCCGGCCGCAGCAGGCCCTCGCGCAGCTGCTCAAGCGGGATGCTCGACGTGTTGGTGGCGAGGATCGCGGTAGGCTTCATCCTCGGCTCGATGCCCGCATAGACCTTGCGCTTGAGGTCGAGGGTCTCGGGCACCGCCTCGATGACGAGGTCGGCGCGCGCGACGCCCTCGCCGCGCAGATCGGGGATGAGGCGATCGAGCGCGTCGCGCACGGCGCGGCGATTGTCGCGGCCGATCTTGCCGTAGAGCTCGGCCGCGCGCTTGATTGCGCCGGCGAGCGGCTCGGGCTTCATGTCGGC
>DATBZM010000342.1:0-2981 GCA_036513175.1 Xanthobacteraceae bacterium
CGTTCCTGATCGGCCTCCTGCGCCGCCGCCTCTCGCGCGCCGACATCCGCAGGTCGCTGCTGCAGGCGACGCGCACGGCCGCGGCCGTGTTCACGGTGCTGATCGGCGCGCTCTTGTTCGGCTATTTCCTCACCATCACGCAGACTCCGCAGAAGGTGACCGAGTTCCTGACCGGCCTCGGCGTCGGCCGCTACGGCGTGCTCGCGCTGATCATGCTGATGTATCTGGTGCTCGGCTGCCTGATGGACGCCATGGCGATGATCATCCTCACGGTGCCGATCATCTTCCCGGTCGTCACCGCGCTCGGCTTCGACCCGATCTGGTTCGGCGTCATCATCGTGATGACGGTCGAGCTCGGGCTGATCCATCCGCCGGTCGGCATGAACGTGTTCGTGATCAAGAGCGTGATCCCGGACGTCACCTTCTCGACCATCTTTCTCGGCGTGCTGCCGTTCATCCTCACCGACCTCGTCCGGCTGGTGATCCTCATCGCTTTCCCGATCCTCGCGCTCTGGCTGCCATCGCATATGTGACGGCAGCCTGCTAAATTCGGTGTCACCATGGAACGATCATTCAAGAAGGAAGTCGAAGCCCTCCGGCTCGGCGACGGCGAGACCTTCCGCGGCGAAGGCATCCTGGCGGTCACCAAGGCGCTGCTGCAGGCGGGCGTGAGCTACGTCGGCGGCTACCAGGGCGCACCGGTCTCGCATTTGCTCGACGTGATGGTCGATGCCGAGGACCTGCTCGCCGACCTCGGCGTGCATGTCGAGACCTGCACCAACGAGGCCTCGGCGGCTGCCATGCTCGGCGCCTCGATCAACTATCCGCTGCGCGGCGCCGTCACGTGGAAATCGATCGTCGGCACCAACGTGGCGGCCGACGCGCTCTCCAACCTGTCGTCGCCCGGCGTCATCGGCGGCGCCATGATCATCCTCGGCGAGGATTACGGCGAAGGCGCGAGCGTGATCCAGGAACGCTCCTACGCCTACGCGCTGAAATCATCGATGTGGCTGCTCGACCCGCGGCCGGAGCTGCCGACCATCGTGCGCATGGTCGAGAAGGGTTTCGAGCTCTCCGAGGCAAGCCACGCGCCCGTGATGATGGAGCTGCGCATCCGCGCTTGCCACGTCACCGGCGAGTTCGCCGCCAAGACGAACCGGCGCCCGCAGTTCTCCGGCGTCAACCGGCTGTCGGGCCCGCCCAAGTTCAACTATGCGCGGCTGTCGCATCCGCCGGTGACGTTCATCCACGAAAAGCTCAAGGTGGAGGAGCGCGAGCCGGCGGCGCAGAAATTCATCCAGGCCGAGAAGCTCAACGAATTCTTCGCCGGCGATCTCGCCGAGATCGGTATCATCACGCTCGGCGGGCTCTACAACGGCGTGCTGCGCGCGCTCGAGCGGCTCGATCTCGCAGACCTCTTCGGCAATGCGCGCATCCCGATCTATTGCCTCAACGTGGCGTATCCGCTGGTGCCGCGGGAAGTGCGCGACTTCTGCGCCGGCAAGCGCGCGGTGCTGATCGTCGAGGAAGGCTATCCCGACTACATCGAGCAGGCGATCAACACTGAGTTGCGCCGCGCCGACATCCAGACTCGCATCTACGGCAAGGGACCGCTGCCGAAGGCGGGCGAATACACGACCGACGTGCTGCTGCTGGGCCTTGCCCGCTTCATTGCCGAGACGAAGCCCACCGGCGTCGACGCCGACGCGATCGCGGCGCGCGCGAAAGCAATCGCAGCGCACAAGCCGGCGGCCTTCGCGGCGGTCGGCGAATTGCCGGTGCGCCCGCCCGCGTTCTGCACCGGCTGCCCGGAACGGCCGGTGTTCACGGCGTTAAAACTCGCCCAGCGCGAGATCGGCGCGGCCCACATCAGCTCGGACATCGGCTGCCACAGTTTTGGCACCCTGCCGCCGTTCAGCATGGGCAACTCGATCCTCGGCTACGGCATGTCGCTCGCGAGCGCGGCCGGCGTCGGGCCGAACATGGAGCGGCGCACCATCGCGGTGATGGGCGACGGCGGCTTTTGGCACAACGGGTTGATCACCGGCGTTGCCTCGAACCTGTTCAACCGTGGCGACGGCGTGCTCGTCGTCATGCAGAACGGCTACACGTCGGCGACGGGCCAGCAATACATGCCGTCGAGCACGGCGAGCCGGCAGGGCGGCGCGCCCGGCATGGACGTCGAGGAAACCTTGCGCTCGTTCGGCGTCAAGTGGCTGCGCAAGGTGCGCACCTACGGCGTCGCAAAAATGGCGGAGACGCTCAAGGAGGCGCTGCGCACCGCCGAGCGCGGGCTCAAGGTGATCATCGCCGATGGCGAATGCCAGCTCGCGCGCCAGCGCCGGGTGCGCGCCGAGGATGCGCAAAGGCTCGAGCGCGGCGAGCGCGTGGTGAAGACGCGCTTCGGCGTCGACGACGAGATCTGCACCGGCGATCATTCCTGCATCCGCCTGTCCGGCTGCCCGTCGCTCACCGTCAAGCCGAGCCCGGATCCGCTGCGCAGCGATCCGGTCGCGGCGGTGATCGAGTCTTGCGTCGGCTGCGGCCTGTGTGGCGAGGTCGCGCATGCGGCGGTGTTGTGCCCGTCGTTCTACCGCGCCGAGGTGATCAAGAACCCGACCTGGTTCGAGCGCGCCCGCCACGCGCTGCGCCGGCGGCTGTTGCCGATCGCGCGCGCGCCGCAAAAGGCTGCCGCATGACCGCGCCGCGCCCGATCGCCATCCTGATCGCCGCGCTCGGCGGCGAAGGCGGCGGCGTGCTCACCGACTGGATCGTCGCGGCAGCCGGCACCCAGGGCTTTCCGGTGCAGAGCACGTCGATCCCCGGCGTCGCGCAGCGCACCGGCGCGACCACCTACTACATCGAGATCATGCCCGCGACGCTCGCGGCGCTCGGCGGCCAGCGGCCGATCCTTGCGCTGACGGCGTCGGCCGGCGACGTCGACGTGGTGCTGGCGAGCGAGCTGATGGGAGGCGCACGCG
>DATBZM010000343.1:0-5345 GCA_036513175.1 Xanthobacteraceae bacterium
CGATTTCGTCCATTCGAAGAAGAGAACCTATGAAGAGCTTGTCTTCTCTCTCTAGACCAATCCCGGAATGCAACGCACGACCACGTCTGCTCGCCCTCACCGCTCCTCGCTCGCGGGCGCCGCCTGCCACAGCTTGACGAACTTCTGCAGCGCGTCGAGGTCGACGTCGGAGACCGCCCAATAGGTGACGCCGCCGGCGCGCCAGCCGATCGTGTGGTAGCCGTCGGTGGTGCGCTCCGGCGGCGGGGCGCCGCCGCCCTGCATCTCGGTGAGGCTGATCAGGTGCTTGCGGAAACGGTAGACCAGCGACGGCACCGGCGTCTGGGCGATAACGTCGATGCGGCCGCCGACGAGCGGAAAGCCTTCGGTCGCGAGATCGACCACGCGCGGCGACACCGGGATGCGCCCGTTGAACCACGGCTTGACGGTGTGCTGGTCGGAGGACGCCACATCGATCGGCTGCGCCGCCATGAGCGAGCGGATGTGATTGCCCACCACCTCGTCGCCGACGAGCCCGCCGTTGCCGCTTGGCGTGACGACCGACCAGGTCGCACCGACCGAGATCGCCGCCGCGAGCACGACCGAGGCCGCCATGGCGCTCCAGGTCGGGCGCACCGCCGGCCGGCGCATGCCGACCGCGCGCTCGACCTTGGCACGCAGCGCCGGCGGCGCCATCGGGGCGCGCTTGAGACGGCCCATCGCGCGCTTGAGCGCCTGGATGCGGTCGCGCTCGGCCGCAAGGCGCGGATCCTCGGCCATGCGGCGCTCCAGCGCCAGCGCGTTCGCGGGATCGAGCTCGTCGTCGCAATAGGCGTGCACGAGCAGGAACGGATCGTCCGAGCCTCCCGTCATTTTTCGTCCTTTCCCAGTTGCACCATCAGCCGGCGCCGGGCGCGCGCGAGGCGCGACATCACGGTGCCGATCGGCACGCCGGTGATCTCCGCGATAGTGCGGTAGTCGAGCCCCTCGA
Organism: Xanthobacteraceae bacterium; assembly: GCA_036513175.1. Taxonomy (GTDB): domain Bacteria; phylum Pseudomonadota; class Alphaproteobacteria; order Rhizobiales; family Xanthobacteraceae; genus JAVDCA01. The sequence goes on from DATBZM010000343.1 coordinate 971, forward strand.
CCTCGCGCAACACGAGGGTCTCGCGGAATTCGATCGGCAGCTCGGCGATCGCGGCCTCGAGCCGCGCCGTGTCGGCGCGCTCGATCAGCGCGGCCTCCGGCGAGGCCGGCGGGCTCGCCCAGTCGATCCCCGCATCCGCGCCCGCCGGCTCGACCTCCTCGATGCTGTCGACGGCGACGAGCTTCGGGTCGCGGTGGCGCTTGAGCCACGTGTAGGCGGTGTTGCGCACGATGCTCAAGACCCAGCCCCGCGCGTTGATGTTGCCGAAACCCGCGATGCCGCGAAACGCGCGCAGGCAGGCTTCCTGCACGATGTCCTCGGCGTCGCTGTCGTTGCGCGCGAGCCAGCGCGCCAGCGCATAGGCGTCGCCGAGATGCGGCAGCACCACATTGGCAAACCGTGTCCTTTCGTCGCTCACCGCGCCTCCATGCGGCGCGAAGCCGTCCGGCTGACCATGAAGGACTGTGGAAAGGTCACATTTATTCCCCGGGAAGGGCGGATGGGCGAGTGGACTGGTAGATTCGTAGGGTGGGCAAAGGCGCTGAACGCGCCGTGCCCACGTGTGGTCAGGCGCTTCAGATGGTGGGCACGCTTCGCTTTGCCCACCCTAATCGGCGAACGCCGAATCGAGGAGCTTGCGGCAGGCGACGAGATCATCGAGGGTTGCGCGCAGCCGTTTGAGGTCGTCGGCACCAAGCGCGGGCTTTGCGGGCGGCGGCGCGAGGCGCACATGCGGCGCCGGTGCGGCCTGCTCGGCCGCCGCCTCGTCGCTGCCGCCCGTGTCGATCTCTTCCTTGGCGCCCATCGCGGGCCACAGCCCGAACAGGCCGCGCTCGCCGGCCCGCGCGGTCTCGCCGGGCTCCTCGCCGCCATGACCGACCGGCGGCTGCGGCGCCCCCTCCTGCCAGACCGCCTGCACGAAGCGCGGCCCCTGCTCGCGCAGGATGCGCTGCACGCCGCGGATCGTGTAGCCCTGGCCGTACAGCAGATGGCGGATGCCGCGCAGGAGATCGATGTCGTCGGGCCGGTAGTAGCGCCGGCCGCCGCCGCGCTTCATCGGGCGGATCTGGGCAAAACGGCTCTCCCAGAAGCGCAGCACGTGCTGCGGCACATCGAGGTCGTCGGCGACCTCGCTGATGGTGCGAAAGGCTTCCGGCGCCTTGTCCACGAGCCCCCTCGTCTTGGTCGCGTCTTGCTTGCGCTCGCTGGCGCCTTACGTATCGACGCCGTCGGGCCCGTTGTTGATGCGCTGCTTGAGGATCGCGGACGGCTTGAACACCATCACGCGGCGCGGCGAGATCGGCACCTCGGTGCCGGTCTTGGGATTGCGCCCGATGCGCTGGCCCTTCTTGCGCACCACGAACGAGCCGAACGACGACAATTTCACCGTCTCGCCCCGTTCGAGGCAATCGGTGATCTCCTTGAGCACGAGTTCCACCAGTGCGGATGATTCGGTGCGCGACAGGCCGACTTTCTGGTAGACCGCCTCGCATAAATCCGCCCGGGTGACTGTCTTTCCGGTCATCGCCCAGCCCCAATCACGGCAGCGTTCTTTCTTAAATATCAACGATATGAGACTGATTACGCTTGGTCAACAGGGGGTTAGGCGGAAAAGGCCGCTTGGCGGTGGATGGCGGGGGTGCCACAGCGCCGCCGCAATAGCGCCGTCACCGCCGCACCTCGGTCTCATCTTCCGGCTGTCGAAGGCGCCGAAAGCAACGAAAAAATGTAGCCACGCGATCGCGGCTTTGCGGGCGCAAACGGACCTGCTAACGCTCGCCGATCACGACGTCAGCGCGTCATGGGGACAATAATGCGTGCGGCACCGCGTTCGCAGATGCTCGTTCGTTCGCTTGTGGCATGTTTGATTCTCGTGGCGCTTTCTTCGGCGCGTGCCGATGACGCGCGCATCGACCGCGTCGATCTCGTGGCGGCCGGATTCTATGACGCGGCCAGCGCCAAGGTCGCCGCAACGATCGCGGCACCGACCGCCGCCGGCGGCAAGACCAACCAGCTCGCCGATGTCGCGTTGATGGGCGAGCCGCCGGCCGACACGGCGCGCGTCGGCATCGGCTTCGGCGTGCGTTTCCGCTCCTCCGGCGAGCCGCGCGGCGCGCAGGCGACCTTGCGCTCGGTGTGGAAGATACCGGCGCCGGGGCTCCACAATCCCAACAACGACAATACGTATCGCGAGTCGGTGGTGGACTTCACCACCGCGATCGGCAGCGTGCACTGGCGCGGCTACGGCCTCGACCAGCCGTGGGAAGTGGTGCCGGGCACCTGGACGATCGAAATCTGGCAGGGCGACCGCAAGCTGCTGGAGCACAGTTTCACGATCGGACCGCAGACGACGTCGGCGGTGAAGCAGTGAACAAGAAGCGAATAGCGAATGGCGAATAGCGAGTAGGGCAACAAGCTCTGGTCTAGGCGCCCTTCCCTATTCGCTACTCGCTACTGCTGCGGCAGCCCGTAGCCCGGATGAGCCGAAGGCGACATCCGGGACGGACGCTCCCGGATGTCGGCGCTTCGCGCCTCATCCGGGCTACGCTTCGTCCGCCATCACGTCGCCCCGACAATTCTCCGAAACACCTCAACGAAGCGCTCGACATCCGCCTCGTCGTTGTAGACGTGCGGGCTGATGCGCAGGCGGCCGAGCCGCGGCGCGACGTAGACATTCTCGGCGGCAAGGCGCGCGACCAGCTGCGGCGGCATGCCGTTCGGAAAGCCCAGGCTCAGGATATGCGGCGCGCGCACGCGCGGATCCGGGATCGCAACGCCGGCATCGCGCAAGCGCTCGGCCAGCCGCGCCGTGAGCATGGCGAGCCGCTCGACGATTCGCCCCGAGCCCCATTGTGCCACCATCTCCATGCCGATCGCCGCCATTTCCATGGAAACGAAATGGTCGCGCTCGCCCATGTCGAAGCGCCGCGCGTCGCCGACATATGTCATATCCTTAAAGTAGACCTCCTGCTCGGCGCGCACCGCGCGCCGGCCGTAGCTCGTCTGCTCGAGCGGAACGCCGCCCTGATGGCGATTGGCGACGTAGAGGAAGGCGCGGCCGTAGGGGCCGAGCAACCACTTGTAGGTCGGGAAGGCGACGAAGTCCGGATCGAGCTTTTGCACGTCGAGCGCGAGCACGCCGACGCTGTGGGTCGCGTCGACCAGGAGCGCTGCCCCGCGCGCGCGTAGCGCCGGCGCCACGCGATCGAGATCGACGAGGCCGCCGTCGCACCAGTGCACCGACGAGATGGACGCAATCGCGATCGGCGCCGCGCCCGGCCGCTCGATCGCCTCCAGCGCGGCGGCCGTCCAGTCGCCATCATCCCTCCGGCGAATGGTCTCGACCGTGAAGGCGCCCTCGCGCGCCCGCGACATCCATTCCAGCACCGCCGAGGAATGATCGTCCTCCAGCACCAGGACGCGCGCGCCGGCCGGCACCGCAAACGACTTTGCGGCCGTCGCGACGCCATATCCGACGGAAGAAATCAGCGCCACATCCTCCGGCGCGGCATTGATCAGCGCTGCCGCCGCCTTCCGCGTGCGCTCGTGCTGCCGGTGCGCGAATTCATTGTCGATCAGCCACGGCCGTCCCTTGCGCCCGACCGCCGCGCGGCCGGCTTCGAGCGTTTGCAGCGGCAGCGGGCTATACGACGCGGCGCTGAGGTAGCAGACGTCGGGCGGGATATCGAAGAGCGCGCGCTGGGAGGGGAGCATTCAATTATCCTTTGTAGACTAGGAGCCTAGCCGAAAAATGATCAGCCAAACCCGTCATCCTGAGGCGCGACCCCGGACTTGATCCGAGGGAGCCTCGAAGGAGATCGGCCGAGGTGGCGCCACAAGTGAGCAAGCTGGTTCACCTCGGCGTCGCCCTTCGAGGCTCGGCGCTGCGCGCCGAGCGCCTCAGGGTGACGGTCATAAAATAGCGAGAGTGGCAGGGTTTGGACTACCATACGGCAATGCCGTATAGCTATGCAAGAGTCGCACGGTTGAAACGGAGTAGATCATGAGCAAGCTCGGCAAGCGGCTGATCCAGGCCGCGAAGGAGGCTCGCGCTATTGCGCGCGGCAAGGCCGATCCTTCGACCTGCCGCGTGCATGTGCCCATCGATATAGACGTAAAGGCCATTCGCACCAGACTTCGTCTGACCCAGACCGAATTTGCACACCGATTCGGCATTCCACCCGGCACACTTCGCGACTGTGAGCAGCATCGCCGGCGCCCGGAGGGACCCGCGCGCGTGCTCCTGGTTGTCATCGACAAAGAGCCCGAAGCGGTCAACCGCGCACTCGCCCGCGAATTGGCGTAACCACGCTCTCGCCTTCGGCGACCTGCGCTCGCTTGAGATCCACCACGATATTTCCCGAAGTGTCGCGCC
>DATBZM010000344.1:0-2821 GCA_036513175.1 Xanthobacteraceae bacterium
CCCCCTTTAGGGGGAGGGTCGGGGTGAGGGGGCGTCTCCGCGAGTCGTTGCCACCGACTTATATCTCTGCGAGTCAGCGCCACTCACCCCACCCTCTCCCCGCACGCGGGGAGAGGGAGTGCGGGCGCCGTGCAAAGCATCACATGCGATCGCCCTGAAGGACCTGAGCCGGCGCCGACACCGGTCCGGCCGGACCAGCGCCGGCCGCTCTCTTGTCGCGTGACGTATGGCGGCGCGCTCGGAAACGGTTCATCCTCACCCATGAATTCGCACGGCTCACGCGAAATCTCGCGACACGGGATTTGCGTGCGCGGCACGCTTCACGACGGCAAGCCCGCGGCGCGGCAGGGCGCGTGTCGCGATCGCGGCGACAGCAGCAACTCGAGCGGGAGAACCCAGTCATGGACATGAAGATGACCATGGGTGCCGGCGGCCGGCAGGATGCGGCGCCGGCCGAGCGGGCGCGGCGCGGCGCCAACGCGAGCGAGCTCGACGTCTGGCTCGAGAAGGCGGAGGCGATGGGCGAGCTCAAGCGCATCACCGCCGAGGTGAGCCCCGATCTCGAGGCGGCGCACATCACCTATCTGGTGGGCCTCACAAAAAGCCCGGCGCTGCTGTTCGAGAACATCAAGGGCCATCCGGGCCACAAGGCGCTCTACAACATGATCGGCTGCAATCTCTCGCGCTTCTGCCTGATGATCGGCGAGGCGCCGGTCGATCACCCGCTTAAGGCCGTGCAACTGCTGCAACAGAAGTTCGGGCGCAAGATGGCGCCGGTCGAGGTGCCGGCCGCGCAGGCGGTATCGAGCCAGAACGTGCTCGAGGGCGACGCGATCGACATCCGCCAGTTTCCGGCGCAGCGCATGTGGCCGCTCGACGGCGGCATGTATCTCGGCACCAACGACGCCATCATCACGATGGACCCGGAGACCAAACGGGTGAACGTCGGCACCTACCGCATGATGATCAAGGGCCCGCGCGAGATCGGGGTCTACACCTCGCCCGGCAAGGATGCCGGCGCCGACCGCGACAAGTGGTGGGCGCTCGGCAAGCCGGCGCCGATCGCCGCCTGCTACGGCATCGATCCGCTGCTCTTCCTCGTCGGCGCCACCAGCCTGCCGAAGACCGAGAGCGAGTACGAGTATTATTCCGGCATCAAGGGCGCGCCGATCGAGCTGTTCACCTCCGACCTCACCGGCCTGCCGCTGCCTGCGCATGCCGAGATCATCCTCGAAGGGCATCTCTACCCGGGCGACACGTTTGCCGAGGGTCCGTTCGGCGAGTTCACCGGCTACTACGGGCGGCCGAGCGGCGCGACGCCGTTCATGCGCGTCGAGCGGCTGCGCTTCCGCAACAATCCGACGCTGACCTGCGCCCTGATGGCCGACGGCCCGTCGAACGAGTGCGGGCTCTTTTGGGCCGCGGTGCGCTCCGCCGGGATCTGGGCCGACCTCACCAAGCTCGGCGTGCCCGGCATCAGGGGCGTGTGGTCGATCCCCGAGGCCGCCGGCTGGGGCATGACGGTCGTGGCGCTCAAGCAGATGTATGCCGGCCACGCGCCGCAGGTGATGGCGCTCGCCGCCCAGTGCACGGCCGGCGCCTATTTCGGCAAGTACGTCATCGTGGTCGACGACGACATCGACCCGACCAACATTGGCCAGGTGCTGTGGGCGATGGCGACGCGCTCGCGCCCGGCGCAGTCGATCGACATCCTGCGCGAGACCTGGAGCACCTTCCTCGACCCGAGCCAGAACCCGCCGGAAATCCGCCCGTGGGGCTCCAAGGCGCTGATCAACGCCTGCATGGATTTCCGCCACATCAAGAATTTCTCGCCGCGCACCAAGCTCGACCGCAAGACCTACGAGCAGGTGGTGGCGCGTTGGCAGGAGCTCGGCTTGAGCGGCAAGCCGCCCGAGATCAGCGTGTTCGAGGAGGCGCAGGCGCCGGCGCGGATCGAGTAGCTGACGATCGCCAGATGCAGGGCCGTCCCTGGCGGGAATAACGTCCGTGCGCCCGAGTCTTCTCTGGTCTTCGGCAATTCAAGGAGGTTTACGATGCGGTTTGTGATGGCCCTCGGCGCGTGCGCGGCGATCGGGATTGGCGCGGCGACGCCGGCGATGGCCGGTGAGGGGCCCTGGTGCGCGCAGTTCTGGGGCGGCGATACGCAGTACAAGAACTGCAGCATGCGCAGCTTCGAAATGTGCCTGAACGAGATCCACGGCACCGGCGGCAATACGCTGTGCTCGCCCAATCCGCGCTACCAGGCGAAAATATCGGAGCACACGGCGCGCCGCCGCAAGGAATTTTGAGGCCGGCGCTATCGGCTGAGCTTCGAGCCGCGATTGACAGGCAGGCGCATCATCCCGGTGCGCCTGCCCGATGCTTTTCGGCGGCGCGTGCACGCAAAAAAAAACGCCGGACGGGCAGTGGGGGGCACGTATCCCGTCCGGCGCTGGCATGGGGGAGAGGGTCACCCCCGCCAAGAGTGCAGCAGCGTGATTGATCGTCGCAACAAACCTTGGAAGAAGGCCCCCGGGGGGAAGCTGAAGACGGTGAAAAGTCTTCCCGCCGGGGGCCGTGCTTCGCGCTGGAGGTTATGACCGGCCCGCCCGGGCTCTGGCGTGCCGGTCGTGCGCGAAGAGGGTCATGCGCGTCAGGGCAGGAAGTTGCGCTGGACGCGAAAGACGGCCGACACCACGTTGGCGTCCGACGCGTTGAACGGACCGGCCGGCACCGTGCCGTTCGCCGAGAGCGTGACCGGACCCGCGAACGCCGTCTGGATGCGGTTGAACAGGACGTCGACGCCGAGATCGAGCTCGCG
>DATBZM010000345.1:0-2662 GCA_036513175.1 Xanthobacteraceae bacterium
AGGTTGAGCTTGGCGCCCCCGAGCGATTTGATGCCGCCCGCGTCGTTGACCATCTGCGCGGCGAGCTTCGCCGCGTTGACGCAGCCCTGGCCGATCTGCGCGAAGCTTCCCGTCGTCGGATAAAGCGCGCCGATATTGACCGGCTCGGCCGCGAACGCCGAGCGCGGCAGGATCGCGGCCGCTGCGATGGCGGCGGGCGCCGTTTTGCTGAGGAAAGCGCGCCGGTGCTGCGCGCCAAAGCCCTTGTGGATGCGTCCCATCGTGTCCTCCCGATCATGCGCCGTTTGCCGGCGCTCCAACAGATTGTATACAATATTGTATACGGCACGCACATGGTTTATCAAGAGCGCAGATTGCCACCGCAACGGCCTCGATGCGCGCCAGCAGAAGACTGCGACCAAAGCCCGCCTCGCGCAACACGCCTGCGCGCCCGCGCGCCGTCAAGGCGCGCGAGCAGAAGGCCCGCGCGCGACCGCCGGGCATTGCGAACGCGATCGCCCGCAGCCTCGAGGAGGACATCGTGCTCGGCCGCCGCCACCCGCGCGAGCGGCTGATCGAGCAGGACCTGTGCGACCGCTTCGACACCCACCGGGGCGACGTGCGCCTCGCGCTGTTCGAGCTGGAGAAGAAGGGCATCGTCGAACGCATCCCCAACCGCGGCGCGATCGTGCGCGACCTCACACCCGCCGAGGTGACCGCCATCTATGCGGTGCGCGAGGAGCTGGAGGTGATGGCGGTGCGCATCCTGCCGTTTCCGGTCGCGCCCGACGATCTCGCGCGGCTGGATACACTGCAGAAGAAGCACAGCGCCGCGATCGATGCCGGCGATATGCTCGGCATGTTCTACGCCAACCTGCACTTCCACCAGGCGCTCTACGGCCTGTGCCGCAACCCCTGCCTGATCGAAACGATCGAGCTGTTGGCGCAGAAGGTCTACGGCATCCGCTCCTATGCCAATGCCTTTGCGGAATCCCTCGACCGCGCCCGCCGCGACCACGTGGCGATGATCGGGGCGCTGCGCCGCTCCCGCCGCGACGAGCTGATCGAGCTGACGCGATCGCACCTCAAGCCGTCGCGGCTCGCCTATGTCCGGGCGTATGAGCAGAGGTTCGGCGCGGCGGGGCCGAAGTGACCGCGGGCCACGACGCGGCATCGCCGCGTCAAATCCCGGCGGTTGATTCCGACCCGTCTGCTATTTGATCGTGATCGTGACCATGGTCAGCAGCGCGCGAACGATGACCCGCCTTATCAAGGCTTCGGAATTCAAGGCCAGATGCCTTGCCCTGATGGACGAAGTCGCACGCACTGGCGAGGCGATCGTCATCACCAAGAACGGCAAACCAATCGCTGAGCTTGTCCCGCATCGTGCGCGAGCGCGACGGGCGCGGCATTCTCAAACATGATCTGTTCGTCACCGGGGACATCGTCTCGCCTATCGATGTCCGGTGGAATGCCCTGAAGTAACCTTGCTCGATACTCACAGCGTCATGATGCGGGCGAATGACGCCTGAGAGATGTCGCGGTCGGCGCCGAGCGGACGGCGCGCCATGCGATCGGTGAAGCCGTTCGCGGGAAAGGCGGATAGGGATTGAGGATCACCCTGGAACGGGGCATTGCGGCTCATCAGACGCTAGGCGCATGTTGCGCTCGCCGCAGGGCAAGATCGCGAGCCGGGCGTTCCGGTTGACACGCGCCCCACCGCTTGCCTCTTGGGCGCTCCGGTGGCAATCCGTCCAAGAACATGTCGTCCCGACCACATGACAAGGCGCCCTCGGCGCGGCTCTATCTCGTCACGCCTACACTGAGCGGCGTGACCGCCGCGCGCGAGCTGCTCGCGCCGGCGCTCGGGGCCGCCGAGATCGCCGCGGTTCTCGTCCGCCTGCCTGCGGCCGATGAGCGCACATTGATCATCCGCGTTCTTGAGATCGCGCCGCTAGTGCAGGAACGCGGTGCCGCGCTGCTGATCGAGGGGCGCCCCGATCTCGTCGCACGCGCGGGCGCCGACGGCGCCCACGTTACCGGGATTGCGGCCATGCAGGAGGCGATCGGTATCCTCAAGCCCGACCGTATCGTCGGCGCCGGCGGGCTTGCGAGCCGGCACGAAGCCATGGTCGCGGCCGAGGCGGGCGCCGACTATGTGATGTTCGGCGAGCCTGACGCCGCCGGAAAAAGGCCTTCCTTCGAGGCCATCCGGGAGCGGGTTGAATGGTGGGCCGAAGTGTTCGCAGTTCCTTGCATCGCCTATGCGGCGAGCCTCGCCGAAGTCGGTCCCCTCGCGGCAGCCGAGTTTGTCGCGCTCGGGCCATCCATTCTTTCCGATCCGCGCGGCCCGGCGGCGGCCGTTGCGGAAGCCTTGCAGCGACTCACGGCGGAGATCCCCGCATGAGGGTGAGAGCCCGGCATCTTGCGGCGGCATCGTGGCTCGCGGCGCTGCTCGGCGGCGCGGCGCCGGCACGGCCGGTGCCCGTCGCTCCGGCGACGCAGGCGCCCGCCGCCAACGCCGCACACGAGCTCGACCTCGCCTACGGCGCCTTCCAGCGCGGCTATTATCTCACGGCCTTCGCGGAAGCGACCAAGCGGATCAACGAGAAGGGCGATCCCAAGTCGATGACGCTGATCGCCGAGCTTTACGCCAACGGGCTCGGCGTGGCCAACAACGACG
>DATBZM010000346.1:0-10095 GCA_036513175.1 Xanthobacteraceae bacterium
ATTGAAAACATGTTTCCGCCGCGCGTCCGCCGCGACGGCGGATCACGCGGCGCTCGGGCCTGCCGGCTTCTTCAATTGATCAGCCCGGCATGCACCATGGCATCGCGCACCGCGGTCTTCGATTTGTCAGACAGCGTCACCATGGGGAGCCGCACCGAATCCGAGCACTTGCCGAGCACCGAGAGTGCGTATTTGGCGGGCGCCGGATTGGTCTCGATGAACAGGTTCTGGTGCAGCGGCATCAGCTTGTCCTGCAGCCGCAGCGCCGCCGCGAAGTCGCCGCGCAGGCAGGCGCCCTGGAACTCGGCACACAGGCGCGGCGCCACGTTGGAAGTGACCGAGATGCAGCCATGGCCGCCATGCGCCATGAAGCCGAGCGCCGTCGCGTCCTCGCCCGAGAGCTGATTGAACCCCTCGCCCATGGCGGCGCGCTGCTGCGATACCCGCACCACGTTGGCGGTCGCGTCCTTGACGCCGGCGATGTTGTTGAGGTCGAAGAGCCGCTTCATGGTGTCGACCGACATGTCGATCACCGAGCGCGCCGGAATGTTGTAGATGACGATCGGGATGCCGATCGCGTCGTTGATCGCCTTGAAGTGCTGGTACATCCCCTCTTGCGTCGGCTTGTTGTAGTAGGGGGTCACGACCAGCACGGCGTCGGCGCCCGCCGTCTCCGCGTGCTTCGCGAGCTCGATCGCCTCGCGCGTCGAGTTCGAGCCTGCCCCCGCGATCACCGGCACGCGTGCCTTGGCCTGGTCGACGCACCATTCGACCACCAGCTTGTGCTCCTCGTGCGAGAGCGTCGGGCTCTCGCCGGTGGTGCCGACCGGAACGAGCCCGTTGGTGCCCTCGGCAATCTGCCACTCGACGAGGCCGCGGAATGTCTGCTCGTCGACCGAGCCGTTCTTGAAGGGCGTCACCAGGGCGGTGAACGAACCCCGGAAATTCGTCTTGGCGGCCATGACATTCTCCCCGGAATGCTCTCCCCGGACCGGGGGGCGAAGTGCCCATCGGTTAACGACTTTTTCACGCCTGAGACTAACGAATTTCCGCGATGGCGCCTAACAATTTTCGTGAAACGCGACCTTCTCGCCACTCCGGGTTCCGGCCGCAAAAGGCTACCATCGCGGGGGCCCGCGGGCCGGTCCCCGTCTCAACATCGCCACGTTTGCGCTCGATTAGGCTTTCGTCAATTTTATCAAAGCAATAGGTTGATTACCGAACGCGAGTCGGCCGGGGAGGACTGACCTGTGACCAGGAACCGCACGGCGTTGCTCTCGAACCCGTTGGCCTGCTTGGGGTCCTTGGCGCGAGCGGCCCTTGTGGCGCTGATCGCGGTTGCGCCGCTTGCGGCCGCCCGGGCGGAAACGGACAGCCAGTCGAGCACCAAGAGCGATATCAAGACGAAGACCGACGCCAAGAAGGACACGAAGAAAGATCCCAAGAAGGACGCCAAAAAAGAGAAAGATCCCAAGAAGGACACCAAGAGCGCGAAGAAGACCGACAAGAAGGACCCGGGCGCCAAGACCGCCGACCGCGAGACAAAGAAGCCACCGGCCGACAAGAAGGTCGCCAAGGTCGCCTCCGTCCACGCGCAGCAGCCGAATGCCTCCGCGCCGCACGCGCGCCAGACCTCCACGCCGCCGGGCCGCAGCCTCGAATTGCCCGTGCGGCAGACATCGGCAACGGCGCGGCTGGAGACGCCGGTTGCGCCTGTCGCGCATGCCCAGCCCGTCACGAGCGGAATCCCGCTCGCCGAGGCAACCACCACCACGACGCCGCCCGGCGATGTCGACGCCGTCAAGCAGGCGATCGGGCTCGTGCACGCCGGCAAGACCGATGCCGCGACCGCAGTCGAGCGCGGCATCACGGATGCGCTCGCCCGCAAGCTGGTCGAATGGGTGATCCTGCGCGGCGACGACAACGGCGTCGATTTTGCCCGTTACAACGCCTTCATCACCGCCAATCCGGGTTGGCCGGGACTGATCCTGTTCCGCCGCCGCGCCGAGGCGATGCTGTGGCAGGAGCGCGCACCGTCGACGACGGTGCGGGCCTATTTCGCCAACACCAGGCCGCTCAGCGCCAAGGGCCGCTTTGCGCTCGCGCGCGCGCTGCTCAATGACGGCGATCGCGCCGGCGCGCAGGCACAGGCGCGCGAGGCCTGGCGCGAGGAGTCCTGTTCCGAGGAGATCGAAGGGCAGGCGCGCGATCTGTTCGGCGATCTCTTGACCCGCGCCGACGAGAAGGCGCGCATGGACCGCAGCCTCTACGTGCGCGAGGACTTCGATGCCGGGCTGCGCGCGGCGCGGCGGCTCGGCGGCGATCAGCCGGCGATCGCCAAGGCGCGCATCTCCGTGATGGCGAACGCGAGCAACGCCAAGGCGCAGCTCGACGCCGTCCCGGCAGCCGCGCGTCGCGACGCCGGTTATATGTTCGCCCGCATCCGCTGGCTGCGCCAGCACGACAAGATCGCCGAGGCCGGCGCCATGCTGGTCGGCGCTCCGCACGATCCGGCCGAGCTGCGCGACACCGACGAATGGTGGGTCGAGCGGCGGCTGGTCGCCCGCAAGCTGCTCGACAGCGGCGACGCGAAGACCGCCTATGCGGTCGTGCGCGACGCGGCCGAGCCGGCCAAGGACAACTACCGCGCCGAGCGCGAGTTCACGGCCGGATGGATCGCGCTGCGCTTCCTGCACGAGCCGGCGCTCGCGAGCCGCCATTTCGCGCGCGTTGCCGAGGGCAACGCGAACCCGATCACCATCGCCCGCGCCGGCTACTGGCTCGGCCGCGCCGCCGAGGCCGAGAACAAGCCGCGCGAGGCGCGCGCCGACTACGAGATCGCGGCGCGCTATTCGACGGCCTACTACGGCCAGCTGGCGCGCGCCCGGCTCGGCCAAGGCGAGCTCGCCTTTGCGCCGCCGCCGCTCGACGCCGAGCGGCGCGCGGCGCTCGCGCGGCTCGAGGTCGTGCGCGCCGCCGAGCTGCTCTATGCGGTTGAGGAGCGCGAGTTCGTGGCCTCGTTCCTCGCCGACCTCGCCGACAAGTCGTCCGACCAGGCCGCGCTCGCGTTGCTCGCCGAGATCGCCGAAAAGAACGGCGACGCGCGCTCGGTGCTGCTGATCGGCAAGATCGCGCTCGGCCGCGGTTTCCCCTTCGATGCGTTCGCCTTCCCGGTCGGCGGCCTGCCGCGCTACAGCGCGATCGGCCCGCAGGTGGAGCCGGCCGTCGTCTACTCGATCGCCCGCCAGGAGAGCGCATTCAACCCGCGCACCGTCTCGAGCGCCAACGCGCTCGGCCTGATGCAGGTGACGCCCGACGCTGGACGCTATATCGCCAAGAAGTTCGGCGTCGCGTTCGATCAGCACCGCCTGCTGCACGACAATGTCTACAACATGCAGATGGGCGCAGCCGAGCTCGGCGACGACATCGCGCGCTACAGGGGCTCCTACATTCTGGCCTTCGCGGGCTACAACGCGGGCGCCGGCCGGGTGAAGGAATGGATCGAGCGCTATGGCGACCCGCGCGATCCGCGCGTCGATCCGGTCGATTGGGTCGAGCGCATCCCGTTCTCCGAGACGCGCAACTACGTCGAGCGCATTTTGGAAAACCTGCAGATCTATCGCGTCCGTTTCGGCGGCAGCACGAAGCTGATGATCGAGGCCGACCTGCACCGCGGTCTGCCGGCGGACTGAGCCCGCGCGAGCTCAGGCCGGCACGCCGAGCCCGACCCTCGGCGAAATCGGCTCGACCGCAAAGCTGCGCGGCGCTTCGCCCCTGACGACGGCCTGGTACATCGTCGTGTAAGCGGCCTCCAAGTGGCGGCACGACCTGCGTGCATCGAATAAGGGGCACGTCAGGCGGTTTTCCTCGAGCTTGGAGCGGATCGATCGCAGGCGCGCCGTGTCGCCCGCGAGCTCCGCGGCGAGCGCCTCATAATCGGCCAAGCTGTTGGTGACGAGTTCCGGCAGACCGACTGCCTCCAGAAGGCTTGCAGCCACGCGCGCCGCAAAACCCCCTCCCCGGCAGGTCAGCACCGGAAGCCCCGCCCAGAGCGCATCGCTTGCAGTCGTATGCGCATTGTACGGAAGGGTGTCGAGAAAGATGTCCGCAACGCGGTGGCGCGCGAGGTGCTCGGAAAGCTCCATTCGCGGCGCGAACACCAGCCGACCGGGATCGACGCCACGATCGCGGGACGCATGGCGAAGATTGGCTGTCTGCTTATCGCCAGCCGCCAAGAGCCACAGAACACTATTCTCGATGTTCTTGAGCAAACGCATCCAGACATCGAAGACAGGCGGCAGGATCTTGAAGTTCGCATTGAAGCAGCACAACACGATCCCGTGCTCGGGCAAGCCGACTTCCGCGCGGGTGAAGAGGCGCGAGGCAATCTCCCGCTTCGAATCGTTCGGCTGATAGCAATGCGGGAGGTGAACGATCTTTTCCGCGAAATAGCTCTGCTGATCGAAGGGCGCCACTACTGGGTCCGCAACGATGTAGTCCACATAATCGGCTCCCAGCGTGCCGGGGAAGCCGAGATAATTTACCTGGACCGGTGCTGCGCGCCGCGCCAGAACGCCCGACCGTCCGAATTCCGTGAAACCGCCCAGATCCACCAAGATGTCGGTCTCGAGCCGCGCAATCAGCGCCGCAATTTCCTCATCGCTGCGGAGACGAACATCGTGAAACTGGGCGAACGTGCCCGCGATCCGACGGCGTATGTCGCTGCCGTCATCCGGCCCGAGCGACAGGCCGAACACCTCGAAGCGATCGCGATCGTGCTGCTCGAAGAGCTCGGCAATCAGGAAGGCCACCGCATGCTTGCGGAAATCCGGCGACATGTAGGTCACGCGAATCTTGCCGTCGCGACCGCTGCGGGCGACCCGCGCCGATCCAGCGCCGGCGGATGGCGCGTAGCCTCGGGCGCAGGCCAACTGGCCGGCCGGATCGTCCACGAGCCTTACGTACAAGAGTGGATCGACGCGCTTTCCCGCCGCCACCAGCGCAACGATTTTTTCACGCACCGCGTCGAGCTCATTCCAGTCGCACAGCGATGAGAGGCAATGGGCCAAGCCGCACCAGGCAGCCGGGTCCTCGGGCTCGAGCTCGATGACGCGGCGGAAATCGCGCGCCGCCGGCTCGAACAGCCGGATGTTCGCCAGCGACTGCGCACATTTTGCCAACAGGTCGGCTCTGCCGGAACTCGCAGCGGACAGGCGCTCGTAGGCGGCCTCCGCATCGCCATGGCGAGCGAGCCGCGCCAACAGATGACCAAAGTTCAACAGTGCGTCAGTATCGCGGGGCGCGCGCTCGAGCACCTCCTCGAATGCCTGGATCGCCTCGTCCGTGCGGTCGAGCCGCGCCAACGCGTTGGCGCGCGCAACGAGCAGATCGGTGCGTCGGCCGTCCACGGCCAGCGCCCGTTCGTATTCGGCGAGCGCAGCTTCGCCCTGTCCAAGGTCGAGCAGCAAGTTTCCGCAATTGAAACGCGAATCGACATGACGCGGATTGACCGTCAGCGCCTTCTCATAGCTCGCCAGCGCCTCCTCGACGCGGTTGAGCGATTTGAGCGTCGCGCCGCGGTTGCTTAGCGCATCGATGTTCGCGGGCTGCAACGTCAACACTCGGTCGTATTGAGCGAGCGCCTCCTCGCAACGATCGAGCTTTGCCAGCACATTGCCGCGATTGATCAGCGTCTCGACATTGTTCGGCGCGGACGCCAGGACGCGATCCAAATCCGCGATCGCCTCCTGATACCGGCCGCGTCGCGCCAGCAGCGTGCCCCGGTTGAGCAACGCCGACATGAGCCCCGGCCGGCGCGCAAGCGCCTCGCCATATTGCGCGATCGCCTCGTCGAGGCGATCGAGCCGCGCGAGGACGGCTGCCCGATTGCACGCCGCATTGGTATCGGCGGGCTCCAATGCAAGAATCTGGTCGCACGCCCGCAGTGCATCGGATGGCCGGTCGAGCGCGAGAAGAACGCCGGCAAGCAGAGCGAGCGCGTCGGTCGAACGCGGCTTCACCTCGACGGCGCGCAGGATCAGCCGGTGCGCCTCCGCCATGCTGCCTTGCTGATAGCAGAGCAATGCGAGCAGATAGCACGGTTCGAACGCGCGCGGATCGCGCGCGAGCGCCGCGCGATATAGCGTCGCGGCCTCGGCAGCCCGCCCCTGGCGGTGAAGCGACATCGCCTCCTGGATGGTATCAGTAGCGCGACCGGAGGCCATGCAGGGATCTTCGATTACCTCTACACCACGTACACGTCCCGACCGGCCGACGCAATCGCGACGCGCCGGACGGGTCTGCTGAACGGACGTCGGCGAGCGGCAGCGCGGCAGCGCCGGCGGCCGAACCGTCGGTCGTGCAGCAGCAGCTTGCGGAGGAAAGCGCACATGACGAAAGCGATGGTCGCCGACCACTACGTGACTGCGCAGGACGGGCTTCGCTTGCATGTCCGCGAATACGGCGCGCGCACCGCCCCCGCTCCCCCGGTCGTGTGTCTTCCGGGTCTCGCCCGCACGACGGCGGATTTCGACCCGCTCGCCGCGGCGCTCGCGGGCGACGCCGATCGACCGCGCCGTGTGCTCGCGCTCGACTATCGCGGCCGCGGGCTTTCCGACTACGACCCCGATCCCGATCGCTATTCGATCGCGATCGAGCTTGAGGATGTCGTCACCGTGTTGACGGCGTGCGCGGTGGCGTCCGTCGTGCTCGTCGGCACCTCGCGCGGCGGACTGATCGCCATGGCCCTCGCGGCGGTGCGTCCGACGGCGATTGCGGGCGTGATCCTCAACGACATCGGCCCGGTGATCGAGCCGCAGGGGCTCATGCGGATCAAGGGCTATGTCGGCAAGCTGGCGCAGCCGCGCAGCTTCGCCGAGGGCGCCGACATCCTGCACCGCCTGTTCGGTGCCCAGTTTCCACGGCTCAGCGACGCGGACTGGCTTGCTTCGGCGCAGCGAAGCTGGCGCGAGCAGGACGGCCGCCTGGTCGTCACCTACGATCCGCGGCTCGCGCGCGTGCTTGCGACGGTCGACCCCGAGCATCCGCTGCCGCCGCTGTGGCCGCAATTCGACGCCCTCGCAGAGGTCCCCATGATGGTGATCCGCGGCGCCAATTCCGACATCCTGTCGGCCGCGACCCTCGCGGCGATGCGCGCCCGCAGAGGGGAAACCATGCGCGAAACAACGGTCATGGAAATTCCCGACCAAGGGCACGCGCCGCTTCTCGCCGAGCCCGAGACGATCGCGCGGATTGCGGCGTTCATCGCCGAATGCGACCGCCACCACGCCGGCTGAACGCCGCCTCAGCCCCGCTTTTGCACCGCGAACTGGTACATCCCGGCAAACAGGCCGGGATGGTCGAGCTCGAAGCGATGCCAGCGTTCGAGATCGAGCCCGGCGGGGTCCTCCGGGTTGCGCTCGACATAGGCGCCGAGCACGCGCTGGTCGATCTCGAAGCCGAGAAACTGCAGGTCCTGCCCGGCGAGAAACGCGGCGATCTCGGGCAGCGTATGCTGGTGCTCCTGGACGTGAAACAAGAGGTCGCGGCACCCACTCATCGAGTAGAAGTCGCCCGAGTGGACGACGGACCGCCCGGGCGTCTGCGCCGCGAACGCGAGGATGTCCTGCCGGCAGCGCTGGATATCGGCAGCGGTCGCCCCGTAGCCTTCCGCCGCGATGAAGGCGCGGATGGCATTGATTTCGCCGCGGGCAAGCCGGCTGTAGAGACCGATCGCCATCACGCCACCCGGCTTGAGCCGTGCCAGCAGGATGCGCCACCCCGCAAATGGATCGGCCAGATGGTGCAGGACGCCGCTCGCCTCGATCAGGTCGAAGGCACGGTCGACCTCGCCGAGCCGCAGGATGTCGGCCTGCGCATAGTCGATCGCGAGCCCGAGCTCACGCGTCTTGCGCGTCGCATAGGCGAGACTGGTGCGGCTGAGGTCGATCGCCAGCACACGCGCGCCGCGGATGCGGCGGCAGATGTCGATCGCGTGCGCCCCGGTGCCGCAGCCGGCGATCAGGACGTCGGTGCCGCCGGTCGAATCGATCGACCGCAGCGGCGCGAGCGGAAACTTCATCCGCAGATGCTCGGCGAGCGGGGAGGCGCGGACCGCCGGCAGCGGCGCGACCCATCGTGGATAGGGGTTTTCCTCGTACTGGTCGCGTACCTGGCGCGACACCGTGTCGTCGATTTCGGTCAGCGCCGGCACGGTTGCGCGGATCGCCTGCTCGGCGGCCGGCTCCCTCACCTGTTGCGTCAAGAGCGCGTCGACGGTGGCCGGCCACGTGCGCTCCAGCAGCCGCGCTGCGGCCGGGACGGCGTGAAGCGGACGATGGCAGGCGAGCGCGACGATGGTCGCTGCCGCGATCGCATCTCCCGCGGCGAGACCCGCTTCGACCCCGGCGGCGAGACGCCGCACCATTTCCTCCTCGGCGGCGCTTTCGGCAAAGACGTACTCGTTGATGAAGCATTGGCGTGCGAGGTCGCACGCGAAGGCGAGCATCGGCGCGGCGATCTCGGCGGCGGCCGGCGTCGACGCCGCGAGGAGCGCGCTGCGCATCGTCGTGAGCAGATGCTCGAGATCTGGATCGCAGATGCGGGCGCCCGCCATCAGGCTGCGCAACAGGCCGTCGCCGGCAAGCGCGGCGAAATGCGCGAGATCGGGCGGCCGCGGCATCGATGCGAGAGCCGCGAGCGCCGCCGCGACCGCCGGATTGCGCCGGATGAGCCGCACGCTCACACGCTCGAGCTCGCTCGCCGGCGCCCAGCCTTCGCGCACCGCACGCGCGATCGTGTCGCGGTAGCGCTCGGCCTCCTCGCCGACCTCTAGCCCGCCCGCATAGATCGCGAACAGATGCTTTGCATCGGGCGTCTCCTTGGTGACGAGCGCGCGTGCCGCCACCGCGACGGCCCGCTCGACCTCGCCGGCGGCATGGAGCTGTCGCGCGAGATTGAGATAGGCGTCGACGTAGTGCGGATCGAGCGCCACGGCCCGCTCGAAATGCCCGATCGCGTCGCCAGGCTGCCCGGCGCGAAACAACGCGAGGCCGAGATTGTTGTGCGCTTCGGCAAAGCGCGGCCGTGCCCGCAGCGCCTCGCGGTAGTGCGACATGCCCTCCTCGGCGGCGCCGCGCGCGATCAGGACGGTCCCGAGATTGTTGTGCGCATCGGCAAAATCGTGCCGCAGCGCCAGGGCGCGCCGGTATGCGGCCTCGGCCTCGGCGGGTCGATCGGCGCTGCGCAGGACGTTGCCGAGATTGTTGTGCGCCTCGGCAAGATCGGGCTTGAGCGCAATCGCGTCGCCGTAACGCGCGGCCGCCGCGGCGAGGTCGCCGCGGCGCGCGAGCACGTTGGCGGCATTGTAGTGCGCGGCCGCGGAGGCGGGGTCGAGCGCCAGCACGCGGTCGTAGCAGGCGACCGCGCCGGCCATGTCGCCGAGAGTCGCGAGTGCGTTGCCGAGATTCATGTGCGCCTCGGCATAGTCCGGCCTGAGCGCGATGGCCTTGCGATATTCGGCGACCGCATCGTCGAGCCGGCCAGCGCCCTGTTGGGCGGCCGCGAGATTGTAGCGCAGCTCAGGATTGCTCGGATCGAGCGCCGCTGCCCGAGTGATCAGATCGCTCGCGGCATCGAAGCGTCCGGTGTGCGCGGAGAGGACGCCGAGGTAGTAGAGCGCGCGGCCATGGCGCGGATCGATCGCGAGCACGCCGCGATAGCAGGCTTCCGCCTGGACGAGCTCGCCGGCCTGATGATGGCGGACCGCCGCGGCGAGCAGCGAGGCAAGTTCGCCCCCGCCCTGCCCGCCTGCCGCACGCCGTGCCTTGCGATTCATCGCCGATCGTCCGACGTCATGTCCCTCGTATGCGGGAAGTAGCTGAATTGCGGCCAAATAAAAGCCCCCGGCGGTCGGACCCGCCGGGGGCTGCGAAAAAGCGACCAGCCGTGAGGATTACGGCAGGAAGTTTCTCTGGATGCGGAAGTAGACGCTGAGCTCGTCCTGGTTCTGGATGTTGTACGTGCCGCCCGGACGCGCACCATTCGCGGCGAGGTTCGCCGTTCCGGCGAACGCCGTGTTCAGGTGATCCCACACGA
>DATBZM010000347.1:0-2080 GCA_036513175.1 Xanthobacteraceae bacterium
CGGGCTCGCCCGCCGCGTCGCCCTCGCCCGCGCCTTCGCGGTCGAGCCGAAGCTGCTCATTCTCGACGAGCCGTTCACGTCGCTCGACCGTCCGCTGGCGGTGCGTCTGCGCGACGAGCTCGCCATGCTGGTCGACCGCCGCCCGGTGACGACCCTCCTGGTGACGCACGATCTCGACGAGGCGGTGCGGCTCGCGGACCGGCTATTTCTGCTGTCGGCGCGACCGGCCCGGATCCTCGCCGCCATGCCGATCCTGCCGCCACGGGCCGCGCGCAGCGAAGAGGTCGTCGCGTCGCTCGAGGCGGCGATCGCACGGCAACAGCGAACGCTGGAAGCATGATCTCGAAAAGTGATGGCCGGTTTTCGAAAAAGATCAAGCTCAGACAAGGAGCTAAGGCGTGATGACGATTCGAAGAAAGATCATCACGCTTTAGCGTGATCGGCAGGCACCACATGACTTTGCTGATCTTCGACTGCGATGGCGTTCTGGTCGATTCCGAGGTGATCGCGCACGACACGCTGCGCGAGCTGATGGCGGTGCTCGGCCACCCGATGGCAATCGACGAGACGATCCGGGAATTCGCCGGCAGGAGCCTCACCGACACCATTGCGACTGCCGAGCGGCTGCTCGGTCGCCCGATCCCGACGGACGTCGGCCACGAATTCGGGCAGCGCCTGCTCGACCGCTTCCGCCGCCATCTCAAGCCGATTCCTGGCGTTCGCGACGCGATCCTTGCTCTGCCCTATCGGCGCTGCGTCGCGTCGTCGTCATCGCCCGAGCGGCTGCACCTGTCGCTCGCCGTGACGGGGCTTGCGCCGCTTTTCGGCGAGAGCGTCTTTAGCGCCGTGCAAGTGACGAACGACA
Organism: Xanthobacteraceae bacterium; assembly: GCA_036513175.1. Classification (GTDB taxonomy): domain Bacteria; phylum Pseudomonadota; class Alphaproteobacteria; order Rhizobiales; family Xanthobacteraceae; genus JAVDCA01. The sequence goes on from DATBZM010000347.1 coordinate 866, forward strand.
AGCCGGCACCCGATCTCTACCTGCTCGCCGCGCGCACGCTCGGCGAAGCCCCCGAAAGCTGCATCGTCATCGAGGATACGATGCGCGGCGTCATGTCAGCGCGCGCCGCCGGCATGCGCGTGATCGGATTTAGCGGCGCCGCGCACGCGACGCTCGATCTTCCCGAGCAACTCCAGCATGCCGGCGCCGCGCTCGTGCTCCGGTCGATGCACGAGCTTCCCGCGGTCGTCCATCGCCTCGCCGCGTGATATGACGTTCTTCGTCATTTCGCCTGGAGGGTCAACCGATGTGGCGCGCGCCGCTCCTCGCCGTGATCATCGTGCTCTCGCTCGTGCCCGCGCGGGCGGCCGACCGCAAAGGCATGCGGTTGTGGAACCTGACGCTGCACCCAATCGTGTCGCTGCAGATGTCGCCGGCGGGAGGGCGGGACTGGGGCCGTGATCAGTGCGAGAACGACCGCGATCACGAGGTCGATCACGACGAGCGGCTGCGCATCACCGGTATCGAGCCCGGACGGTACGACCTCCGCGTCAAGGACAAGAGTGGACGCATCTGCATCGTGAAGGACGTCGACGTGAAGGACGGCGCGATCTTCACGATCGAGGAAAAGGATTTGTCGGACTGTGGCGGGTAGCTAATCCGCCGGCGGGCCTGCGGCCGACTTGCGCAGCGCGGCGAACAGGGCGAGCGCCGCGACATGCTCGGCGACATCGTGCACGCGAAACAGCGACGCGCCGGCTGCCGCCGCTGCGAGGCTCACCGCGATTGTGCCGACGAGGCGGCCCTCGGTCCCACGCTCGATGCCGCTAGGCACGAGTGAGCCGAAGAACTTCTTGCGCGAGGCGCCTATCATGATCGGGCGGCGGTAATCCTTGAGCTCGCCCAGGCGCGCGATTGCGTCGATGTTCTGGCGCGCGGTCTTGCCGAAGCCGATGCCGGGATCGAGAATGATGTGGCGCTCCGCAATGCCGGCGCGCGCCGCGAGCGCGAGCGAGCGATCGAAGAAGCGCCGCAGCTCGGCGACGACATCGAGCGCTTCATCCTTTTCGCTTCGGTTATGCATGATGACGACGGCGGCCTCGGCCGCGGCCACCGTATCGGCCATGCCGGGATCCTTCTGCAGCCCCCACACGTCGTTGATCAAGACGGCCCCGAGCTCGACCGCGCGCGCCGCGACGCTCGCCTTGCAGGTATCGATCGACACCGGCACGGCGA
>DATBZM010000348.1:0-31170 GCA_036513175.1 Xanthobacteraceae bacterium
CGCCTGCGCGCGCGCGGCGAGAATCTCGCCGGCATCGCGCGCGCGCCCGCGGGCGTGATCGTCAAGACCTTCTTCGTCGCCCTGCCGGCGCTGGTGCTGCCGTTCCTCATCCGCGCCGCCGTGGTCGAAGGGGTTGCGACCGCAACCGAGGTCTCGACCGTCGGCGTCGTCTACACGGCCGCCGTCGGCCTCCTCGTCTATCGCGAGTTCAACTGGCGCCGGCTCTATCCGATGATGATCGAGACCGCCTCGCTCTCGGGCGCGATCCTGCTCATCATCGGCACCGCGACCTGCATGGCCTGGGCGCTCACCCAGTCCGGCTTCTCGAGCGAGCTCGTCACGCTGATGCAGCAGGTGCCGGGCGGCAAGCTCGGCTTCCTCGCCATCACCATCGTGGCGTTCATGATCCTCGGCAGCGTGCTCGAAGGCATTCCGGCGATCGTGCTGTTCGGTCCCCTGCTCTTCCCCGCCGCGCGGGCGCTCGGCGTGCACGAGGTGCATTACGCCATGGTGGTGATCCTCGCCATGGGCATCGGCCTGTTCGCGCCGCCCTTCGGGGTCGGCTTCTACGCCGCCTGCGCGATCGGCCGCGTCTCGCCCGACGAGGCGATGGGCCGGGTGTGGCCCTATCTCGGCGCCGTGCTGGCCGCGCTCATCGTGGTCGCGCTGTTTCCCTGGCTGTCGATCGGATTTCTCGACTATTAGAGGGCAGCGTGAAAAAGCCCCGGGGCTCCTCTCCCGGGGCTTTTTCCACGCGCGACCACGCGGGTCGCTGCGCCACTACTCGATAACCCTGATCACGCGCCGCGTATGCGGGTCGACCAGCACGCGCTCGTCGTTCACGTACGCATAGACGTATTCGCGGTGCGACGGGACGACGTAGACGTGCACCTCGCGCGGCAGCGGCTCGCCAACCACGACGCGTCCCTCGACGCGATCGTATTGGCGCGGATGGCCGGTCACGAAGCCGATCACGTCACCCGGTATTTCGAGTGCCGCGCCGACCGTGCCGCCGACGATTCCGCCGACCGGACCGGCGTCATGGTAACCCTCACGGTAGCCTTCCTGAGCCGGCGATTGCGCAAACGACATCACCGGCGCGAGCGCGACGACGGCCACCACACCGGCAAGAAGTTCCTTTCGCATCATTTTCTCCTCTCGTTGTTGACACTCAGGGGAGAACGCATGCCGCGGGCGCCAGTTCCTGACGAAGCGGCATCGATGGAACCGCTGCACAAGACGTGTGCGCGGCAACGCGCGCGCGATCCGATTCAAATCACATCGACTGCTGCATCATGTTCCATTGCAACGCGATCACGGCCGCGTTGTAGAGCGCATGCGTGATCATCGAGGCCGCCAGCATGCGGGTGCGCGCGTAGACGAAGGCCGTGCACAGTCCGAGAACGAACACCGGCACCACCGAGGCCGGCGGATGCACGATGGCGAAGATCGCGGCGCTGGCGAGCGCGGCGCCGGCGGTGCCGAGCGAGCGGCGCAAGCCGCCGAAGATCAGGCCGCGGAAGATGAACTCCTCGAAGATCGGCGCTGCGATCACGGCGAGCGCGCCGAGCCACAGCATGGTGGCGAGATCGGGCGCATGGACCGACTGGCGCAACGCCGGAAACCATTCGAACGCGCGCGCCGCCATCACATAGGCGAGCCCGCAGGCCGCCGCGATGGCGCCGCCGGCGATGCCCAGCAGCGCTGCGCGGGAAAATCCCGGGGCGAGCAGGCGCGGCACGTCGCCGGTGCCGGCGCGCCAATAGGTGAGCCGCATCACGCCGTAGGTGAGCGCGCCGGCGCCGCTGTAGGCGATCCACACCATGCCGGCCGACAGCGTGTGGCCGCCGCCGGCGACCTGCAGCTCGAACAGGCCGATCAGCCCCTGCAGCACGAAGAACATCAGCGCCGCGATCAGCCCGTCGGAAAGCGACACGCGCGCGGGCGGCGAGGCGGTCGGATCGAGCAGGTAGGGAAAGCGGTCGCGCGCCTTCTGCCACAGCGCGAGCGCGACGAGCGCGGTCAGCACCATCAGCGCGGCGCGCTGCCACACGGTGCTCGCATAGATCGCGTAGGCGTAGAACGACGCGAGCAGCATGTAGATGTAGAGATAGCTCGGCCGCACCCGCTTCTGCACGTCCTGCTCGAGCGGGTCGCAGCCGAACACGCCGAGCGCGGTCGCGATCACCGAAAAGATCGGCACGCCGGCGAGCACCACGGCGGCGGTGCCGATGAAGGCGAGCGAAATTCCGCGCGCGAGGACGACCGCGACCGCGAAGATCGCGAGCGGATAGAGAATCGCGAGCCCGGCCCACAGCTTCGCCTTCTCGCGCAGGATCGCTTCGAGCGGCTGCGGCACGCAATAGAGGATCCACAGCGCCTGGCCTTCGGTGTTGAGCGTCTGGAACGCGGAATAGAGGAGCGTGTAGGCCGCAAGGCCGAACGCGATGGCGGCGAGGTTCGCGGGCCTGTCGATCGCGGTGGCGAGCACGTTGGTATGGACGTTGAGCAGGATCTGCGCGCCGACCGTGATCAGGGGCAGCACCAGGGTCTGCGACATGAAGCTGCGGTCGCGGCTGAGCAAGCGCAGCTCGCGCCGCTGCACGGCGGAAAAGAGCCGCGTCGCGATCCCGGCCGATGCGGGCACGGCCGGGCGCGGCGGGCCGGCGGGCCGGCGGATCGCCGCCTCGCGCACGCCGACGGCGACGACGCCGCGGCGCATCTGCCGCTGCAGCAGCACGAAGCCGGCCGCGATCAGCACCACGAGCTCAGCCGTCATCAGCGCGAACCATTGCGCGCCGCCGTCCGTGGCGGCAAGCGCCCGCACGGCGAGCCCGCCGGGCAGCCAGGAGGCCCAGTCGGGCGTCGCGCCGGCCCAGCCGATCACCAGCGGATTGTTCGGCAGGCTCATGGAGATCACGAGCAGGAGCGGCAGCGGGCTGATGATCGACACCACCGCGTGCAGGTTGCGCAGCCGCGACGGCGCGAGACGCAGGCGCAAGCCGGTGTCGACCACCGTGTGCGCGGTCGCGACGAAGAACAGCAGCGGAATGGTCAGTCCGATGGCATAGAGCGGCGCCGTCCACGTGTGCCCGCAGCGCCACGCCATCACGGCGAGGATCGGCGCCGTCGCGATCATGGCGCCGAAATTGGTGAGCGCGCGCTCGGTGATGCGGCAGGCGATGAAGGTCGCGGACGAGAGCGGCAGCGTCACCAGCCACTCCAGCTCCCATTCGGTGCGCACCATCTCGCGGCTGGCGAGGGTGAGAAACAGCGCCGCGAGGATCGCCATGCTGGCGAGAAAGGTGGCGCCGCGGATCACGCCGGCGGGCCAGGCGTAGCCGCGCGCGAGGCCCGGATAGCGGATGGCGCCGGACGGCCGCGCGCCGCCGGCCGACGCGCCGGGAGCGCGCGCGCCGCGTCCGATCACGCCGCCCGGATTGTCCGGCGCAGGCGCGCGCTGCAGAAACGCACGCGCCTCGGCGATACGCGTCTCCCGCTCCATGTTGACGACGCTGTTGTAGGAAATCTGCCCGATCGCGATCACCATGCTCACGCCCACCCACAGGCCGATGAGCCAGCCGGTGCGCGATTTGCGCCCGGTGCCGGCGCGCTTCTTCGCACCCCAGCGATGGCGATAGACCGAGACGATGCGGTTCACCTGCTGGCGCAGGCGCAGGCCGATGAGCAGGCGCGCCGCGCGCAGGCTTCCGACCGCGGCGGTCATGGTCCCGCACCTTGTCCCGCACTTGGTGCGGCACTCCCGACCTCGGCGTCGTCATGGGTCACCTTGAGGAAGACCTCCTCGAGCGACCCGCCCGGCACGAGCTTGTCCTGCAGCTCCTTGAGCGGCCCGACCGCGACCAGCGCGCCCTGGTCGATGATGCCGACCCGGCCGCACAGGCGCTCCGCCATGTCGAGCAGATGGGTCGACAGGAAGATCGTCTTGCCCTGGGCGGCGCTCATGCGGATGCGATCCTGCACGTGACGCGAGGCGCGCGGGTCGAGCCCGTTGGTCGGCTCGTCGAGGATGAGCACCGCCGGGTCGTGGATGAGCGCGCAGGCGAGCCCGAGCTTCTTCTTCATGCCGGTCGAATAGTTGACGGCGAATTCCTCCGCCGCATCGTCGAGCGCAAGCTCGGTCAGCAGCGCGGCGGCGCGCCGCTGCGCCTCCGCGCGCGGCTGGCCGTGCATCTCGCCGACGAAGGCGAGAATCTCGCGGCCGCGCAGATAGTCGTAGAAGATCGGATTGTCCGGCAGGTAGCCGACCCGCTGCTTGACGGCGACGCGGTCTTCCTGGCAGTCGAGCCCGTCGATGGTGATCGTTCCGGCGCTCGGCACCAGGATGCCCATCATCATGCGGATGGTCGTGGTCTTGCCGGCGCCGTTCGGACCGAGAAAGCCGAAGACCTCGCCCTTGTCGACCGCGAGCTCGAGCGCGCGCACGGCCGTGAAGTCGCCATAGGCCTTGCTGACCTCGTGGAACTCGATCATGGCATGGTCTCGCGCACGCCGAGCCGGGCAAGGCGCGGCAATACTTCGTCGCAGAAATAGGGTAGCTCGTTCAGGTAATTCACGAATGACACCGCGATGCCGCGCATGCCCGCCCTGCTGACATTGGCGAGCTCCTCGGCGACGCGGTCGGGCGTTCCCACATACGGATAGCCGCCGATCGCATTGCCGGCGAAATAATGCCGCTTCTTTTCGTACTCGTCGCCCGGCACCGAGTAGGGCGTGATGTCCTTGAGCGCCAGCATGCCGTCGACCGCGCCCCAGTCGGCATTCTCGATGATGGCGTGGCGATAATAATCCTCCGCCTCCTTCTGGGTCGGGCGGCACACCACCTGCCCGACCGTGAAGACCTCGATCGCGCGGCCGAGCGCGCGCGCCTGTGCCTTGATCTCCTCGACCTGCGCGGCCGCCGCATCGAGCGAGATGCGCGAGGCCGCATTCGCGGTGAAATAGGCGTCGCAATTCCGCAGCGCGAAAGCCTGGCCGGTCGCCGAGGAGCCCGCATTCATGATGATCGGCCGCGTGTCGCCGAACGGCTTGGGAAAGGCGCGCACGCCCTTGAGCGTCAGATACGCGCCGGCGACGTCGAAGGTGCCGGGCTCGTTCCAGGCGCGCATCACGGCGTCGAGCCACTCCTGCGCAAACGTGTAGCGCGCCGCATGCTCGCGCTGGTCGACGCCGAACATCTCGAACTCGCCATCGTTCCAGCCGACCACGAGGTTGAGGCCGAAACGGCCTTCGCCGATGTGGTCGGCGGTGACGAATTCCTTGGCGGCGATCAGCGGATTGAACAGCGGCGCATGCACGGTGCCGAACACGGTGATGCGCTCGGTCGCGGCGAGCAGGCCTGCCGCCCAGGTCATGGTCTCGAGGGTGGTGCCGTGGAAATCGGTCGAGCCGCCATAACCCTTCCAGCGCGCGATCGGCAGCAGGAAGTCGATGCCGCGCGCCTCCGCCATGCGGGCGAGCGCGAGGCACTCCGGCCAGCTCGCCGACCAGCGTTCCGGCACCCGGGTCGCCGACCGGCCGGACGAGCAGTTGGCGCCGAACAGGCCGAGCTTGAGCCGGTTGCGGTTGAACATCGCGAGGCGGTCGTGCAGCGATGCGGTGCGGATGGACAAAGGGCGGACTCCGTTCACTGACTGGCAGTCTTGCGGGCGAATAGCGAGTGGCGAATAGCGCATGGGAATACTCGCCGCATCATTCGCTATTCGCTACTCGCTATTCGCTATTCGCTATTCGCTTCTCACCGTGCGTACGGCCGCAACTCCTTAACGACCGCTTCGGCAAAGCTCGCATCGAGCACGTCGCCGAGATTGATCGCGCCCCTGATCAATCCCTGCGCGCGATAGAACGCAAGATCGTAGGCGAGGCTGTCCGCGTTGACGTGCCCGTCCGGATCGATGCCGGGCGGCGTGATCGCCGCATAGATGGCGCGCGATTTGATCGGCGTCGCGGCGGACAGGATGGCGATCACCTCGTCGGCGTTCGCTCCTGCGAGCCGCCCGTTCTGGAGCGCGCCATTGTAGAAGCGCACCGCGCGGATGTAGGCGCGCATGAAGCGGGTGGCCTCGTCCCGGTGCTTGCGGGCGAAATCCTCGGCATAGAGCAGCACCGCAATCTGGTGATTGGGGAGGATTTCATCGTCCGACCTGATCACCACGGCATCGCCGTCGCGCACCGCAATCGCCGGCCCCGGCTCGACCGACGCCGAGGCTTCGACCGACCTGTTCTTGAGCGCGATCACGTGATCGGGGAACGGCAGATCGACCGTCTGCACGTCGGAATATGCCAGGCCGACCGATTTGAGCAGCGTGTTGAGGGTCGAGGTATTGCTCACCCCGGGCGCGTTCATGGCGAAGCGCAGGCCTTTGAGGTCCTTCGGCGCGCGATAGCGCCCGCGCTCGATCAGATCCTTGCGCACCAGGATTTTCGTCGCGCCGTAGCCCGGCGGCGAGGAGGCCTTGTCGGCGACGATCCTGATCCTGATGCCGCGCGCCACCGCATTGTACAGCGATGCCCCGGCCGAACCCGCGCCGGCGTCGAGCTCGCCGGTGCCGAGCGGCGCCACCATGTCGGACGCCGAGCGAAAATTGACGACCTTGACGTCGATGCCTTCGGCGCGGAAGAAGCCCTTGCGCTCGGCGATGTAGATCGGGGCGTCGCTGATGGTGCTCGCGGCACCGACCGTGACGGTCTGCGCCGCAGCCGTTCGTGCCGCCGCAATGACGGCGGCGGCGACAAGCATCCGTAGAAATCCGCGCTTCATCGCCATCCCCGGCCCGCCTGGACGTTGCGGCCGGGGAATGATCCGCGACGCCCGTGACGGCGTCAACACGGGTCGCCGGCGCGGATCATCCCGTCGGAATGGTTGCATCCCGCGCCGAATCGCATCGGGCTGCAGCGGTCACACCGCTGCCTCCCGGCGACTTAAAGCTGTTCACGCCCGACGTTTGCGGGGGCGAACTCGACGCGGAACGGCCGCTCAGCGCTTCGCCTTGCGGCCGGGCTTGCCGATCGCAAACTCTTCGAGCTTGTGGCCCGCCTTGAGCTCGGCGCGCAGCCAGCGCGGGGTTGCGCCGCGGCCCGCCCAGGTTTCTTCGCGGTTCTTCGGATTGCGATATTTCGGCGGAACCTTGCGGCCTTTGAGCTTGCTGCCGCGCGGCTTCGGCCCGCGCTTGGCGCCGCCGCTGCCGCGGCTGATCCCGAAGCCCAGGCCATCGAGAGCCGCAAGCTTTGCCTCGAGCTCGCGCCGGGTCGACTCGGCCTTGCTCGAAATCATGCGAGCGACATTGTCACGCAGGGTGACCAAATCATCGAATGACATTGATGTTAGCTTTGCCATCTATTCCTCTCCAACTGTGAATGGCGCGACGATACATATCTCCTATTTGACGCAGACGGCAAGCACCGTCGATACACTTTCCCCTCGGGTCCCACAACCGCCGCGCGGGTTGTGCGGCAAATTCATCCCCTCTTGGTTGCGCGAAAAGGCCGCGGGATTGTGCTACGCAAACCGCGAAAGGCCAGCTTTCAATGCCGGGATCGCGATCCGAAACGCGTATAAGCTCTTTGTCCAGCTGGAGGTAAATTTTTATGGAGCAGGTCGGTTTCTCTGCCAAACCCGTGCCCGAAAGCGGCCGATCCGCCGGTTCGCAGCCGCAGCAAACCGTACCTTGGAAAGACCTGCGGGATTGGGTGAATCTCATCGAAAGGCATGGTCTGCTTAGGCGCATTTCGGCTCCGGTCGATCTCGACGAGGAGCTTTCCGCCATCACGTTCATGGCAACGCGCACCGAAACCGCCCCTGCGCTCTTGTTCGAAAACCCCACCGGGGCGGGGGACGCCAAGGTCCTGGCCAACATGCTGGGCGCCTCGGCGGCGCGCTATGCGCTCGCCATGGGTTTGGATGAAAAGCTTTCGACCCGGGAGATGATTGCCGCGACGCGGCGGATCATGCAGCGGCGCATCGCGCCCAGGATGATCGGCAAAAAGGACGCGGCCGTGAACGAAATCGTCTTGACCGGCGCGGATATCGACATCACGCGGTTTCCGGCGCCCAAGTTCTGGCCCGGAGACGGCGGGCGCTATATCGGAACCGGCGACATAACCTTCACCCGCGATCCGGCAACGCGCCGCATCAATGTCGGGTGCTATCGCCAGATGGTGCAGTCGCCCGACCGGGTGAGCCTTTATTGCTCGCCCGGCAAGCATGGGCGGCTCGATCGCGAGGCATGGTGGCAGCGCGGCGAGCCCTGCGACGTGGTGGCGGCCTATGGGGTCGACCCCGTCCTTTTCATGGTCGCGGCGCAAGTTTTTTCGGTGGGCGAAAGCGAGCTCGATTGCGCGGGAGGCATCTTGGGCCGCCCGGTCGAGCTGACCGAGGCCGAATTCGTCGACCTGCCCATTCCGGCTCATTGCGAGATCGCGATCGAAGGAATACTGCGCCCCGGCGAGTTCGCGCCCGAAGGACCGCTCGGCGAATTCACCGGCTATTACGGCGGCACGCGCGGGCCGCAACCGGTGATCGAGATCAAGGCGGTGCATCATCGCCGCAATCCGATCCTCACCCATGCGCTGATGGCGCCTTATCCGTCGTGCGAGATCGGCGCCTATTACGCCATCATGCGCTCGGCGCGCATCTGGGACGATCTCGAAACCATCGGCGTGCCAGGCGTCGCCGGCGTCTATGCGCATCCGGCGGCGGCGTCCGGCTGGGGAATGGTGGTCGTATCCTTGCGCCAACTTTATGCCGGCCACGTCGCGCAGGTGCTCGCGCTCGCGGCGCAATGTCCGGCCGCCGCCTATTACACCAAATGGGTGATCGCGGTCGACGACGACGTCGATCCGACCGATTTCAATCAGGTGATGTGGGCGCTCTCCACCCGCTGCAATCCGAGCGACGACATCGACCTGTTGCGCAAGACCTGGTCGACCGGCCTCGATCCGAGCAAGGTCGTGGTGGCGGAACGGCCCTATGGATCGAAAGCGCTGATCGATGCGTGCAAGCCGCACCGCCATCTCGCCGAATTTCCCAAGCGCACCTTGCTGCGCAGAAGCGTCTACGAAACCGTCGCGCGGCGCTGGCGCGAGCTCGGACTCGACGGTGAGCCGCCGACGCTGTCGGATTTTCATGAGGACTGACGCCTGCGAAGCGATGCCGTTCTTCGAACGGCCATGCCGGTGCACGACGTGGTTACTGCAACGCGCAGGAGCGGCGATTTTGGCCTTGAAACGGACACACGAACCATCTATATGCAGTGCGGCAGATGGATGAATCCGAGACCGTTTCTCGTTAAGGCGTTCGTGACGAATGCCGCGTAGAGGTCTCCACCGGGCCGCGTGAACGAATTCCCTTAAAGCAATTTTAAGGTTTTCGGCCCCGATCCAACCGCTTCATCGACGGCAACCCAGACCACGCGGGATGCTTTTTGCTCACCCGCGACATGGGTCGGCGTGCATCCCGCGCTCCGTCCGTCTCGCCCCAGGAAAGTATCGATTTTGAGCTCTTTCAGTGAATTCGGCCTCAGCGAGCCGATCCTGCGCGCACTCGTGCAGGAAAACTACACAACTCCCACCCCGATCCAGACCCAGACCATCCCATCCGCACTCGCAGGCCGCGACATCGTCGGCATCGCGCAGACCGGCACGGGAAAAACCGCTGCCTTCGCGCTGCCGATCCTGCATCGGCTCGCCGCCGATCCGCGGCCGGTCGAGCGCAAGACCTGCCGCGTGCTGGTGCTGTCGCCGACCCGCGAATTGTCGAGCCAGATCCTCGACAGCTTCAACGCCTATGGGCGCCACCTCCGGCGCTCGGCCACGCTCGCCATCGGCGGCGTCCCGATGGGACGCCAGGTGCGGGCGCTGCTGCATGGCGTCGACGTCCTGGTCGCGACGCCCGGCCGCCTCCTCGATCTGGTGCGCAGCAATGCGCTGCGCCTCAACCGCGTCGAGTATCTCGTCCTCGATGAGGCCGACCGCATGCTCGACATGGGCTTCATCCACGACATCCGCAAAATCGTCGCGCACCTGCCGCAGGAGCGGCAGACCCTGTTCTTCTCGGCGACCATGCCGCAGCAGATCGCCGAGCTTGCCGGCGAGATGCTGCGCGACCCGGTGCGCGTCGCGGTGACGCCGGCGGCCACCACCGTCGAGCGGGTCGAGCAGCGAGTCATCCACGTCGACCGCGCCGGCAAGGCCACGATGCTCGCCGAGCTGCTGCGCGATCCCTCGGTCGACCGCGCCCTCGTCTTCACCCGCACCAAGCACGGCGCCGACAAGGTGGTGCGTGGCCTCATCAAGTCGGGCATCGCGGCGCACGCGATCCACGGCAACAAGTCGCAGAACCAGCGTGAGCGCGTGCTCGCCGACTTCCGCGCCGGCAAGATCCGCACCCTCGTCGCAACCGACATCGCGGCGCGCGGCATCGATGTCGACGGCATCAGCCACGTGGTCAACTTCGACCTGCCGAACGAGCCGGAGAGCTACGTGCACCGCATCGGCCGTACCGCCCGCGCCGGTGCCGCCGGCATCGCGATCTCGCTGTGCGCGGGCGACGAAGCGCCCTATCTGCGCGCGATCGAAAAGCTCATCCGCCAGTCGATCCCGGCGCAGGGCCACCGCCCGGCCGCGCCGGCCGCGCAACACGCCAATGGCCGCGCCCATCAGGCGCGCCCGAACGGCCATCGGCCACAGCGCGATCATGCGCATGGCGGCCGCAAGGAGAACGGGGGACGGCCCGCGCAGCCGCGCCATCCCGGCTCGCAACGTGCGGCCCAACGCGGGGGCAATGCGAACCAGGCCGCGCCCGTCTACGGGCAGCGGGCACAGGGCCGTCCGCAGCCGCCTGCCCCCCAGCCGCGCCAGGAGGGCATCGGAGGGGTCGGTTTCATGCGTCGTCCGGTGCCGGCACGGCGCGATGACGGCGGCCGTCCGCCGCGGTAAGATAGGTCAGGAAAACGACCAAGGGAAAGCCCGATGGCAAAAGAAGAGCTGATCCAACTCGAAGGTCTCGTGACCGAGATCCTGCCGGACGCCCGCTACCGCGTAAAACTCGACGCGGGGCAGTCGATCATCGCGTACACGGCGGGAAAAATGAAAAAGAACCGCATCAAGACGCTCGCGGGCGACCGCGTCACCGTCGAGATGTCGCCTTACGACCTCGAGAAAGGGCGGCTGATCTTCCGCCACAAGGACGAACGTGCCGCGCCGGCGGGCAGGCCGCCGCAGCGCCAACAGTTCCGGCGGAGGTAGCCGGGGTCGTCTTGTGTAACTCGAACCAGAGGGCGGGTTGCCCTCTGTTTTGAAAGGAATGCGTGATGCATATTTTCATGTTCAAGTCGCAGGCGCGCGGCGACCTGCGCGCTTTTGCCGGTGATTCATCGGGCAGCAAGCTCCCCGCCCAGCACGGCCCCTGGCAGCCGACCGGCGTGATCCGCCCGGACCGTGCGCCGCCGCACAACCTGCCGCGCCGCGCAATCGAAAAGGCCATCAAGGGCCAGGGCTTTCAGCTCTGGCGCGTGAAGGAGCCCGCGAAGGCGAGTTGATCGCCGCCGGCCTCAAGCAAGAAGATTCCGCAAGCAAAAGAGCCCGCCAATGGCGGGCTCTTTCGTTTTCAGTCGCGTGGTGCGGCCGGCACCTGGCTCATATCGGGCGAAAGCCTGCCCGGATTTGATCGGCGGTGGACGCCGGGTCGCCGATCAGGGTCCGCGCAAGCTAAAGCGCCGCCAGACGATCCGCCGAGGACTTGCCGGTGCGACGGTCCTGCGTCATCTCGTAGGAAACCTTCTGGCCTTCGCGCAGCGTCTGCAAGCCGGCGCGCTCGACTGCGCTGATGTGGACGAATACGTCCTTGCCACCGTCATCCGGCTGGATGAAGCCATAGCCTTTCTGCGCGTTGAACCACTTGACCGTTCCAGTGCTCATTCGGGATGCCCCTTGATTGACGAGCGGTTAGAGATCCCCGGCGCTGCGGCCGGGGCGGTTGGTCGATGTTTGGAAAGAGCTCGTCTATCAGGCGCCGGGAAAGACCCGGTCGTGGCGACAAGTGTCCGGCCGAAACTTCGATGCGGCGAAATATACCCGCAGGGCGCCACATTTTCAACGTGTTTGCAGCCGGTGCCGCGAACCGGGATTTCGCACACGTTGCGGCTGGCGTCGTACCGGCGCAGACTGCGGCGACGCCCAAGGTACCCGTCGAGGAAGCCATGCCGAAATTGATCGCTGCCGCCGCCTTGCTCGCGGTTCTGTCGGGTCCGGCCTCGGCCGAGGTCGGGTGCGCCCCCAATTGCGATTTCACCCACTATTACGGCCCCTACGATTACACCTGGGTGCGGCCCGGCCTCTATCTCTATCCGCGTTGCGGCCCGACCGGGGATTGCTCGCCCTATGTCATCTCCTCGTCGCACTACCGCGGACGCGTGACCATCCACCGCTTCGCGCAGCCCGTGCGGCGGCAGCCGCAATGAGCTGGGGCGCCGACAAAATTTCGGCCCGATGGCGGTGTCGAAATCGGGCCTGCCTGCGGCCGCGTGCCGCTGGACCGGACGCGAAACGATCGGGCGGAATGATCGTCGGCGACGGGATTCTGACGGGCCCAATGCGAGATTGAGAGGATGCGCCACCTGCCGACCGGTCATTCCGATACGCGCGCACGCCGCGCCGGCGCGCGCAGGCTGCCGACGCTGGGCGCCGTCCTTGTCGGGCTTGCGCTCGCGCACTGCTCCGCATTGAGCACCGCGCCGCCGAATTACGTGGACCCCAACCTCTTTCCGGCCAACTACAAGGCAAGCCTGATGACGTTCCTCGGGACCAACCCTCACGGGATGGTCGGCGCCATCTCGGCCGACCTCTCGCCGCCCGTGCTCAAGCCGTTCGGCACGGAAAGCCGCTTTGTCGCCTGCATGCGCGCCGCCGGGCCCAATTGGCAAAAGCAGAAAATGGCCGTGTTCTACGGCGGCGAGATCAATCAATTCGTCGACGCGACCGAGGAGGCCTGCAAGGACGCAGCCTACGCGCCCTTCCCCGAGCTGCCGGCGATGCTGGCGCAATTGAAGTCGAAACCCAAATGAGGGCTGCGCGCGAAAGCTCTCGCCTATAGTACTATTATACCCTCGCGCGTCTTCGATGCATTTTGGCAGAAGATCCTAACTGGGGTAACAGCAGGAATGGGCGGCCGAAGTCGCACCGAGCGGCGCCTCACAGCTCCGCCTGCACGGAGCGCACGAAATCCGACAGCCCGGTCTGCCGCTCGCGCTTGAGGCGTTCCGCCGCGAGGATGGCCCGCAGCTCGGCGAAGGCATCGGCGAGGTCGCGGTTGACGATCACGTAGTCGTACTCGGCCCAGTGGCTCATCTCGTCGGCCGCCTTCGCCATCCGCGAGCGGATGACGTCTTCGGAGTCCTGCGCGCGCGTGTGCAGCCGGCACGCGAGCTCCGGCGCAGACGGGGGCAGCACGAACACGCTTACGAGGTCGCCGCGCGCCTTCTCGCGCACCTGCTGCGTCCCCTGCCAGTCGATGTCGAACAGCACATCGCGCCCGGCCGCAAGCACGCGCTCGACCGGCGCGCGCGGCGTGCCGTAGCAGTTGCCATGGACCTCGGCCCATTCGAGCAGCTCGCGGTTCCTCACCATGGCGTCGAAGCGCGCCCGGTCGATGAAATGATAGTGCACGCCGTCCTCCTCGGCCGGCCGGCGCGGCCGCGTCGTCACCGAGATCGAGAGGTCGACCGCGGGATCGTCGAGCAGCATGCGCGAGAGCGTGGTCTTGCCGGCGCCCGACGGCGAGGAGAGCACGAGCATCAGCCCGCGCCGCGCGATCGCGTCGCTTTTGCGTTGCGCCATCCCCTACTCCAGGTTCTGCACCTGCTCGCGGAACTGCTCGACCAGGCTCTTGAGCTCGAGCCCGATATTGGTCAGCTCCATGTCGTTCGCCTTGGCGCACAGCGTATTGGTCTCGCGGTTCAATTCCTGCGCCAGGAAATCGAGCCGGCGGCCGACCGCCCCGCCGTCGCGAATGGTCTTCGTCGCCTGGGCGACATGCGCGGTCAGCCGGTCGAGCTCTTCGCGCACATCGGCCTTGCTGGCGATCAGGATCGCCTCCTGGTGCAGCCGATCGGGGTCGAATCGCTCCGACGCCTCGAGCAGGGTCGCGATCTGCTCGGCGAGCCGCGCCCGGATGGCTTCCGGCTTGCGCCCGGGCGCCGCCTCGGCGCGCGCCACCAGCGCCGACATCTCGTCGAGCCGCGCGCCGAGCACGCGCCCGAGCGCGTCGCCCTCGTGCCGGCGCATCTTGGCAAGCTCGCCGAGCGTCGCGTCGAAGCCCTTGACCACCGTGGCCTGCGCGGCCGCTCGCTCCGCCTCGCTTTCGGCCGCGTCCGTCACCTCGATGACGCCCTTGATCGCCAGAATCCCGTCGAGGCGCGCCGGCTCCGCCTCGATGCGGTCGGCGAGCGAGTTCAACGTCGCGATCACGGCCTGCAGCACCTCGTCATTGACCTTGACGACCGGAGCCGCGCCCTTGCGCTCGACGTTGAGCGTCGCATGCAGCGTGCCGCGCGCGAGCACCTCGCCGGCGCGCGCCCGCAAAGCGGGCTCGATCGCGTCCCAGCCGGGCGGCAGCCGCAGGCGCAGGTCGAGGCCCTTGGCATTGACCGAGCGGATCTCCCAGGCCCAGCCATACGCGCCGGCAACGCCCTGCGCACGCGCAAAGCCGGTCATGCTCGAAAGCGCCATGCCGTGACGGTCCCCGGAGATCAAGAATCGACCCGCTGAAAGGTACCCCGACCATATCTGAACGAGGAAGGTTCGTCATTCGCGCCCGGGCGAACGCCGGCGCGAAGGTGCTCAGCCCTCCGCCAGCCGCTTGCCGAGGCTCACCCGCTCCTCGACCGCATATCCGAGGCGCTCGTAGAATTCGATCACGGCGCGGTTCGTTGCCCGCACCTGCAGATTGATCTTGCGGCAGCCGCCCGCCCGGAGGCGTTCCTCCGCCGCCCGCACGAGCGCGGCGCCGATGCCGCGACGGCGGTGCGAATTGCGCACCGCCACCGCGTAGAGCCATCCGCGATGGCCGTCATATCCGGCCATGATCGAGCCGACGGCCCGCCCGCCATCGAGCGCGACGAGAAACCGCTCGGGCTGCACCGCGAGTTTCGCCGGAATCGCGACCTCAGCCGCATTCCATGGCGGATCGTCCGGAAAGGCCTCGCGCCACAGTGCGCGCACGTCGGCGAAATGGTCGGTGCGATAGGGTTCGATCCGCCATTCGCTCATCCGCCGTGCTCGTGCGTCTCATGCCGAAGAGCCGCCGCGGCGCCCAAAAGCGTGATGACTTTTGTTCGAATCGCCATCACGCTTTTGGTCGCTGTTTGAGCATGATCTTTTCCGAAAACCGGTATCCACTTTTCGGGATCATGTTCGAGACAAGCGCTAGGGCTGCGCCGGCGGAGCGGCGGGCGCGGCGTGGCGCGGCTTGATGCTGCGTTTGACCGAGGCCGGCCGCATTGGCGGGCCGGCCGGCTGCGCGGGCGGCGCAGGTGCCGGCGCGGCTGCCGCCGTGTTCTCGTCGTGCGGCTGGTGCTCCCCCCCGCGCAGGTGGTCGACGTTCTTCTGGTGCTCGCCGTAGTTTTCCGAGAAGACGTGGCCGCCATTCCCGTCGGCGACGAAGTACAGCTCCTTGGTGCGCGCCGGATTGGCGGCGGCTTCGAGCGAGGCGCGGCCCGGATTGGCGATCGGCCCGGGCGGCAGGCCGTCGATCACATAGGTGTTGTACGGCGTCGGCTGGCGGATCTCGCTTTCCAGGATCGGCCGCCCCAGCGTGCCCTTGCCGCCGACGAGGCCGTAGATGATCGTCGGGTCGGACTGCAGCTTCATGTGCTTGTTGAGCCGATTGACGAACACGGCGGCAACGCGCGTGCGCTCCTCCGTCTTGCCCGTCTCCTTTTCGATGATCGAGGCGAGCGTGATGAGCTGGTCGGGCGACTTGAGCGGCAGGTCCGGCATGCGATGCTCCCAGATGTATTGCACCAGGCGCCGCTGCTCGTCCTCCATCCGCTTGATCACCTGCTCACGCGGCGTGCCGCGCGGAAACTTGTAGGTCTCGGGCAGCAGCGAGCCCTCGCGCGGCATGTCCTGGATGCTGCCGGTGAGGATGTCGTTGTCGAGCAGGCGCTGGACGATCTGCTGCGAGGTGAGGCCCTCGGGGAACGAGATCGCGTGCTGCACCACCTTGCCCTCCGTGATGGTGGTGATCACGTCGTGCAGGCTGGCGTGCTTGGAAAACTCGTATTCGCCGAATTTGAGATCGCCGCGCACCTTGAGCGCGATGACGCCGCCGACGAACAGCCAGGGCTGGTCGATCACGCCCTCGCGCTTGAGCAGATCGCCGATATCGCGAATGCCGCCGCGCGGAACGTTGACGATCTTGTCCTCGGCGAGCGGTCCGGGCGCATCGAAGCGCTCCTTGCCGATGAGCAGGCCACCGCCCACCACGATCATCGCCAGGATCAGGATGGTGAAAACCGCATTGCCGGCAATGACGAGCGGATGGCGCGCGCTGGCGGAGCGGCGGGTCGGCGCAGGCACACGCTCGGGCTCGAGCGCGGCACGCGGGCTGCGAGGCGAAATCCGTTGTTCCATCAATTCCGCAGTCGACCCGGCCACGAAGTCCGCATAGCTCGGCATCTCGATGCCGGGATATGGGCGCCTCGCCACAGGCCCTCCCAACTCTACTTCATCATCGCGCGACGACGCGGGTGCCGACTCGTGAGGGCCCCGACCACGCAACCCTATACCAGGGTCCGCGATCGGAACGCCAGCGTCGTCCGGCCATAGCCTCGGCGTCCGCGGCCTCGGCGCAGCCGGCCGTTGCGCACGGAAACCCTCAGGATTCTGCGAGGGATTTGCGGCGGGAGCGCGGCCGGAAGGGGGCGGGTACCGTGGCGCAGCCGAAGGGGGCGCCGTGCGAGGCGGCACCGGCGAGCCGGGCGGCCCATTTGGGCGCGAAGCCGGGCCACGCGCTTGACCTGAAGGCGGCGGCAGCCGGTCAGGCGTCGGCGAGCGCGGCACCGGCCACTCGCCATTGGCGTGGCCGTTCGCCGAGCCGTTCGGGCGCAATTGCCCGCTCGCGGGCGACGCATGCACGGCGTTCTGTGGCGCCGGCGGGGCGCGATAGGCCGCGTCACGGGACAGGTCGCCGCGGTCATGCAGGCCGCGCGGCCGGCTCGACCGCAGAGCGCTCGCCGTCGCGCTGAGGTCCTGGCGCACAGGCGGCCCGATCGGCGCTTGATTTGGTGCGGGCGGACGGTCACGATCGCCGCTGCTACGCGGTCGCGACGGCATTTGCGGCGGATGGACAGCGCGCGGCGGCGAGCCGCGCCGGTCCGCTTCGTCATTTTCCGGCGGTTGCGACGCCATCGCGGCTTGTCCCCACCCCGAAGCCGAAGTCCCTTTGCGGGGCTCCGCGCGCCGGCGCCACGCACCTTTCGCGGGCCCCGCCGCGTCCGCTTGGCGCCGTCGCGCGGCTTCGAATCAGGCGCCCCCGCGCGATCCGAAATCCCGCCAACTCTCCAGAAGCTATATCGAATTACGGCGAAAGGGTGAGTCGAAAGCGCCGCTACGGGCGGCTAATCCACAGCGCGGAAGATGAGCGATGCGTTGGTGCCGCCGAATCCGAAGGAATTGGACAAGACCGTGTTGATCGCGCGCTTGCTCGCCTTGTGCGGCACGAGGTCGATCGCGGTTTCGACCGACGGATTGTCGAGATTGATGGTCGGCGGCGCGATGTCGTCGCGGATGGCGAGCACCGAGAAGATCGCCTCGACGGCGCCCGCCGCGCCGAGCAGGTGACCGATCGATGACTTGGTCGACGACATCGCGATCTTGGCCGCCGCATTGCCAACCACGCGCTGCACCGCATTAAGCTCGATCTCGTCGCCGAGCGGCGTCGAGGTGCCGTGCGCGTTGATGTAGTCGATCTCGGCCGCCGGGATGCCGGCGCGCTTGAGCGCCATCATCATGCAGCGGAAGGCGCCGTCGCCGTCCTCGGCCGGCGCCGTGATGTGGTGCGCGTCCCCGGAGAGCCCGTAGCCGATCACTTCGGCATAGATCGTCGCGCCGCGGCTCTTGGCGTGCTCGTATTCCTCGAGCACGACCACGCCCGCCCCCTCGCCGATCACGAAGCCGTCGCGCGCCTTGTCATAGGGCCGCGAGGCGCGGGTCGGCTCGTCGTTGAAGCCGGTCGACAGCGCACGGCAGGCCGCAAAGCCCGCGAGCGCGATGCGCACGACCGGCGACTCGGCGCCGCCCGCGACCATGACGTCCGCGTCGTCCCACATGATGAGGCGCGCGGCGTCGCCGATCGCATGCGCGCCGGTCGAGCAGGCGGTGACGACGGCGTGGTTCGGGCCCTTGAGCCCGTGCGTGATCGACACGTAGCCGGATGCGAGATTGATCAGGCGACCGGGGATGAAGAACGGCGAGACCCGGCGCGGGCCCTTGTCGCGCAGCACGAGCGAGGTCTCGGCGATGCCCTCGAGGCCGCCGATGCCGGAGCCTATCATGACGCCGGTGCGGGTGCGGTCCTCGTAGGAGGTCGGCTTCCAGCCCGAATCCTCGATCGCCTGCGTCGCCGCGCACATCGCATAGGTGATGAACTCGTCGACCTTGCGCTGCTCCTTCGGCTCCATCCACTGATCGGGATTGTAGGTGCCGTTCGCGCCGTCGCCGCGCGGGATCTGGCAGGCGATCTTTGACGGGAGGTCGGCGACCTCGAATTTCTCGATTCTGCGCGCGCCGCTCTCGCCCTCGAGCAGGCGCGACCACGTCGCCTCGACGCCGCAGGCGAGCGGCGAAACCATTCCCAAGCCGGTGATGACGACACGTCTCATCTAAGGGGTGCTCGCTTGCGTGGCGTAGGGGCCTCGCGCAATGCGCCCGGCGCATTCCGGGGCCACATGTACCCGGACCCGGGCGCGCGGAAAAGCGCAAGTTACGGCGCGCGCGGGAATTGGCGTGCCGCCGCTATAGCGTGACGGCGAGGCGCCGGGAAGCACACGCGACGCGCAAGCGGCGCGCCCACCGAGCTGCGGCTCGACCTTGCGGCGCTCGATCAGCCCTTGATCAACGCTTGATCGGCTCGGAGATCAGCCCGCGATCAGCTCTTGGCGTTCTTTTCCAGAAACTTGACGGCGTCGCCGACGGTCAAAATGGTCTCGGCGGCATCGTCGGGGATCTCGCAGCCGAACTCTTCCTCGAAAGCCATGACCAACTCGACGGTGTCGAGCGAGTCGGCGCCGAGGTCGTCGATGAAGCTCTTTTCGTCGGTGACCTTGTCGGGCTCGACACCGAGATGGTCCACGACAATCTTTTTCACCCGGTCGCCAATGTCACTCATCGTCCCAACCTCGTGCGCTTCCAAGCTGGCCTTGCCGTCGAAGCGACTCCCGGTCGCGGCGCGGCGCGTCGTTGGTTCCGCGGTAGGGCAAAGTCCCGATCGAGGGAGACGCTCAAGCCCCTTCCCCACTCAGCCGTGTCGCCCCAGCCGCGCGGCTCCGGTTATCACACTTCAAATCGGTTTGCCAGCACGGGCACTGCCGCGGAACGCCGCCACGTCATCGGGCGTGCCGATGGCGACCCCGACGGCGCCGTCGGCGATGCGCTTGACCAATCCCGAGAGCACCTTGCCGGTGCCGACCTCATAGAAAGTGCCGACGCCCTGCGCTGCCATGAAGGCGACGCTGTCGCGCCAGCGCACCGTTCCGGTCACCTGCTCGATCAGGCGCCGCACGATCTCGGCCGGGTCGGTGATTGGCCGCGCCGTCACGTTGGCGACCAGCGGGACCGCCGGCGGGCGCAGCGCGACCTTCGCCAAGGCTTCGGCCATGGCATCGGCGGCCGGCTGCATCAGCGCGCAATGGAAGGGGGCGGATACGGTGAGCATCATGGCGCGCCTGGCGCCTTTGGCCTTGGCGATCTCGACCGCCCGTTCGACCGCGGCCCTGTCGCCCGACACCACCACTTGCCCGCCGCCATTGTCGTTGGCGGCCTGACATACCTGTCCTTGCGCCCCTTCGGTCGCGACCGCCGCGGCCGCATCGAATTCGAGGCCGAGCAGGGCCGCCATGGCGCCGACGCCCACCGGCACCGCCTTCTGCATCGCGCGTCCGCGAATGCGCACCAGCCGCGCCGCATCGGCGAGCGTGAGCGCGCCGGCCGCGGCCAGCGCCGAATACTCGCCGAGCGAATGGCCGGCGACGAAGGCGGCATCGCGCTCGAGGTCGACGCCCGCTTCCGTTTCGAGCACGCGCATGACCGCGAGCGAATGGGCGAGCAGCGCCGGCTGGGTATTCTCGGTCAGCGTCAGCGTCTCGGCTGGGCCTTCCCACATGACTTTCGACAGCGGCTCGCCCAGTGCCGCATCGACTTCGTCAAAGACCTGCTTTGCCGCCGGAAAGGCGTCCGCCAGCGCCTTGCCCATGCCGACCGCCTGGCTGCCCTGGCCGGGAAAAATGAACGCGATCGACATGATCCTCCCCCGCAAATTTCGGCCGTAAGACACTGCGATGACGGTGATGTCAAGGATGAGGTCACTTTTTCACCCTACCCTGCAGGGGGAGGGTCGGATCGCATCGAGCGAAGCGAGATGCGATCCGGGGTGGGGTGTGTGGATGCGCCGCCACCCCACCCCGACCGCCTTCGCTTCGCTCAGGCGGTCGACCCTCCCCCTGCAGGGGAGGGTGAAGCGAGGGTAAAGCCCCCATCCTTGCAATCGCCGCGAAAACCCATATAACCCCGGCTTCCGCTCGATCCCGGCCGGGAGCTGAACGGACGGCTGCATGCCCTTGGGGATGCGGCAGGGCCAGTCGGCCCGGCGTCCCGTGCTTCCGCCTTCTGAGCATTCGCGCCTTTCCGAACGGGCACGAAGGGCTAGGCGCCGGGACGAGCCGCAACCGAAGGGCACACCATGCCACTATACGAGCACGTCTTCCTGGCGCGGCAGGATCTGTCCGCACAGCAGGTCGAAGAACTGACCGCCCAATACAAGGGCATCATCGAGCAGATGGGCGGCAAGATCGCCAAGAGCGAATATTGGGGCGTCAAGTCCCTCACCTACCGCATGCGCAAGAACCGCAAGGCGCACTTCACGCTGATGAATGTCGATGGTCCGTCCGCCGCCATGGTCGAGGTCGAGCGCCAGCAGCGCATCAACGAGGACGTGCTGCGCAACCTCACCATCCGGGTCGAGGAGCACGAGGCCGAGCCGTCCGCGATGATGCGCAAGGTCGATCGCGATCGCGATCGCGACGAGCGCCGCGGCGGCTTCGGCGATCGTGATCGCGGTGATCGTGGCGACCGCGGCGACCGGGATCGCGGCGAACGGCGGCCATTTGACCGTGACCGCGGCCCACGCGGTCCGCGCGAGGAAGCCGTGGTCGCCGATGTGGTGGCGAGCGACGAGGAGTAAACAGCCATGAACGGTTCCACCGGCGGAGCGCGCCGCCCCTTCTTTCGCCGCCGCAAGACGTGCCCGTTCTCGGGCGCCAATGCCCCGAAGATCGACTACAAGGACGTGAAGCTCCTGCAGCGCTACATCTCGGAGCGTGGCAAGATCGTGCCGAGCCGCATCACGGCGGTGTCGGCGAAGAAGCAGCGTGAGCTCGCGATCGCGATCAAGCGGGCGCGCTTTCTCGGGCTGTTGCCCTACGTCATTCGCTGATCCGGCGGACGACGACCTTTCGTTTGAGCATGATCTTTTCCGAGAACCGGAAACCACTTTTCGGGATCATGCTCCGGTAAGAGCGCGGGTGGTCCTGCGCTCGAGGTTGGGACGGTGACGTCTCTAACCGCCTCGAAACCGGGCGGGACAGCTGTGCGATGACGCGATTCTGGTGGCAGATCGGCTTGGTCGGGCTCGGCGCGGGACTTTGTTCCGCGCTGCTGGTCGCCTCGTTGCTGGCCGGCTCATCCCTGTCGATCCCGCTGTTCTGCCTTGCGCCCCTGCCGATCATGGTCGTCGCCCTTGGCTGGAGCCATTGGGCCGGCCTTGCCGCCGTCGCAACCGCGGCGATTGCGCTCGCGCTCGCGGTTGATCCGTCCTACCTGATCGGCTTTCCACTCAGCTTCGGCCTGCCGGCGTGGTGGCTGGGCTACCTGGCATTGCTCGCCCAGCCGGGCGGGCGGGAGGGCGAGCTCGACTGGTACCCGGTCGGCCGACTCGTCCTGTGGGCCGCCGTGCTGGGCGCGCTCGTCGCACTGATCGCGATCGCGCAATTGGGCGGCGACGCGGCGACGATCCAGCAAACGCTGCACCGCGCCTTCGAGCACATGCTACGACTGCAACTGGAAATCCCGGCCGATGCGCCGCTCGTCGTGCCGGGCATCGACGATCCCAACCGCGTCATCGATCTGGTTGTGGCCGCGGCCCCTGCTGCCGTCGCGGTGCTGTCCACCATCATCCAGCTTTTCAACCTGTGGCTTGCGGCGCGCGTCGTGAAAATCTCCGGCCGACTGCGGCGGCCCTGGCCCGATCTCGCGGCGACGCGGCTGCCACCCGCGGCCATGCTCGCCCTGGTGCTCGCCTTCGCGGGCACTTTCCTGCCGGGAATTCTCGGCATCGCGGCGGCGATGCCGACCGCAAGCCTACTCGTCGCTTTCGCGGTGCTCGGCTTTGCGGTGATGCACGGCATCACCCGTTACATGCAGGGCCGCACCGCCGTGCTGATCATCCTTTACACCGGCTTCGTGCTGCTCGGCTGGTCCGGTTGGCCGATCCTGATGATGTCCTTGCTCGGCATGATCGACGGCGCGTTCGATTTGCGCCGACGCGTCGCCGCGACGCGCCGGCCGCCGCCCATCCCCCCGCCTGAACGAAACTTGTGACCCACCAACGATCAACCGCACACAGGAGAACAACCATGGACGTGATCTTGCTCGAACGCGTCGGACGGCTCGGCCACATGGGCGAGGTCGTGCGCGTCAAGGACGGCTTTGCCCGCAACTTCCTGCTGCCGAAGGGCAAGGCGCTGCGCGCCACCAAGGAGAACAAGGCGAAATACGAAGGCATGAAGGTCGAGCTCGAGGCGCGCAACGTGGAGATGCGCGGCGAGGCGCAGAAGGTCGGCGGCGGGCTCGACGGCAAAAGCTTCGTGGTGCTGCGCCAGGCTTCCGAGGTCGGGCAGCTCTACGGCTCGGTGTCGGGCCGCGATCTTGCCATGATCCTCGACGAGGCCGGCTTCAAGGGCGTCACGCGCAGCCAGATCGTGCTCAATGCGCCGATCAAGACCATCGGCCTGCACAAGGTGCCGGTCGCGCTGCATCCCGAGGTCGAGGTGACGATCACGATCAACGTGGCGCGCAGCGCCGACGAGGCCGAGCGCATCGCCCGCGGCGAGGACGTGATCGCGCGGCGCAAGGAGCTCGAGGAGGGCGAGGCCGTCGTGGCCGGCGACTTCTTCGAGAGTCCGGCGGCGGAAGGCGACGGGACGGAGGCCGCGCCGGCGGATGCTGGCGCGGACGACGCCAAGGCCGCCAAGGCCGCGGGCGCCGCGGCGCCTGCGAGCGACGAGGACGACGCAAAGGCTGCAAAACCCGCGCGCAAGCCACGCAAGCCGCGCGGCGAGGCCGAGGCGTAGCGGGAGACGGGGCGGCCGGCCCGTCCTGGCCGCGCCGTCACCTGCTACTAAAGCGCGATGGCTTTTTTTCGAGTCGCCATAACGCTTTAGCTGATCACGCTCTAGTTGTTTCCGGAGGGTTGCGGCGGCGAGATCGCTCGCGCCGGCCGGGGCGGATGCTCGGTTCCGGCGCTCGCCGAGGCGTCGGTATCTTTTTTCTTCTTCTTCTCCGACGTCTTGCGTTTGGCGGAGGGCGCCGCGTCGTCATGCGCGCCAGAGTCGGCGGGCGTGATCGAAGCCGAGCCGGAACTCGCATAGGATTCGAGCCGTTGCTGCTGCGGATTGGCGGTGTGCGCCGTATCCTTCGCCGGACCGCGGGCCGACCCATAATATTTGAGCTTGCTCAAGACGATGTCGGCAGGGCCCTTTGGCGGCTCATGCTCCCCTGCCTGCGTCCGCTTGGCCGTCTCCTCGTGGGTTTCGTCTTCATCTTCCGAACGGGCGGCCGACTCGGTGTGCGGCTTGGGCTCGGTTTTCGGATCGGTCTTCGCCTCGGTCTTTGGCTCATCCTCGCGGTCGGCCTTGCGTGTCTTGGATTTCGGTCCGCCGGGGACGTCGGCCTTATCCTGCTTGGTGTCGCCCGGCCCGGCGCCGAGCAGATAGCCGGCGAGCAGGTCGGCCGTCTCCTGCTTGCTGGTATAATGTTCCTTCAAAAAGCTCGTGAGTGCACCCCTGTCCATGCCCTTGGCGAGGCCACCCGGCCCCTTGTGGCACGCACTGCAGTCGGAGGCGAAGAGCTGCGGCCCCGTCTTGCCTGCGTCGTAATCCTGGGCGGCCGCCGAACCGGCAAAGCCCATGCTGACGAGCGCCAAGGCGCCGAGAAGAACCCGATGGAGGTGTTCGGACACTAAGACATTCCCCATGTTTCTTTCCGCCATCCGGCGAAAATCTTGTGGGCCGGGCACGCTGTTCCAACGAAACGCGACGCGAGGCTAAGCCTTAGCCTATTTACGGAAAGTGACCAATGTTCGGAGGCAACTTATCGGACTTGTCCATAATTGCGGCATCGGTCATATTTGCGCCGGTGAGGTACCGGAAGGTAGTCGACCCGCGGAGAATTTGGGTGGGGTCGGCGTGGTCGTCGAGGGCGACATCCGGCGGGCGACAGCTCGTCGGATAGTGTCGGCTGCGGACGGCCTTGGCGTTGCGGGTTTGGCGCCATGGACTGGTTGTTGCGAGTGATGATTGCGCGGTTGATCCGGCGCGGGAATCTGCGCCTGACCACCGCACGCGGGACGACATTGACATTCGGCGACGGAACCGCGCCGCCGATTGCGGCGCGCTTCACGAGCGTCGCAGCGCAGCTCGGCGTGCTCGTCGAGCCCGAGCTCAAGCTCGGCGAAGCCTACATGAACGGCACCTTCGTGATGGAGCGGGGCTCGATTGCCGAGCTGCTCGCGCTGGTCATGGGCGCCGACCGCGGTCATGCGCTGCGCTGGTGGCACCCGACCGAGGCGCTGCGGCTGGTCTGGCGGCGGCTCAAGCAGCTCAATCTGCGCAGCCGCGCGCGGCGCAATGTCGCCCATCACTACGATCTCGACGAGCGGCTCTACGCGCTCTTCCTCGATTCCGACCGGCAGTACAGCTGCGCCTA
Source organism: Xanthobacteraceae bacterium (assembly GCA_036513175.1). GTDB lineage: Bacteria > Pseudomonadota > Alphaproteobacteria > Rhizobiales > Xanthobacteraceae > JAVDCA01. Next base: position 25,276 of record DATBZM010000348.1, read on the forward strand.
TTTCGAGACGCCGGCAGCGACCCTCGACGACGCCCAGCTCGCCAAGAAACGGCATCTCGCCGCGAAGCTGCGGCTCGAGGCCGGCGCACGCGTGCTCGACATCGGCTGCGGCTGGGGTGGCTTGGCGCTCTACCTCGCGGAATATGCCGGCGCCAAGGTCACCGGCATCACGCTGTCGAAGGAACAGCTGGCGCTCGCCCGCGTACGCGCCGACGAGAAGGAGCTTGGCGGTCGGATCGAGTTCCGCCTGCAGGACTACCGCGACGTCGGCGAGACGTTCGACCGCATCGTCTCGGTCGGGATGTTCGAGCACGTCGGGGTGGGCTTCTACGACCGTTATTTCCGCACCTGCGCGCAGGTGCTGGCCGACGATGGCGTCATGGTGCTGCACTCGATCGGCCGCTCCGAGGGGCCCGGCATCACCAATCCGTTCATCGCCAAGTACATCTTCCCGGGCGGCTACATCCCGGCCCTGTCGGAAGTCCTGCCCGCCGTCGAACGCGCCGGCCTGCTGGTGACCGATGTCGAGATCCTTCGCCTGCACTATGCCCATACGCTGCGGGCGTGGCGCGAGCGCTTCCTCGCCCACCGCGAATCGGTCGAGAAGCTCTATGATGGGCGCTTCGTGCGCATGTGGGAGTTCTACCTCGCGGCCTCGGAAATGGCCTTCGCCAAGCAGAACATGATGGTGATGCAGCTGCAGTTGACCAAACGGCAGGGAACCGTGCCGATCACGCGCGACTACATCGCGGCCGAGGAAGCGCGGCTGCGGGCGCTCGAAGGCGGCCAGCGCCCGCCGATGCGGCTCGCCGGCGAGTAGCGAAGGAGCGGTGACGCTCCTGTGATTCGTCACCGAACCGTCGTCACCGTGTTACCAAACGCCCTCGTCAAGATTTTTCTGTCGACCATATCAAGAACAAAATCTCTCGCGGTGATCAGCGGGGAAATGAGTGAAGATGATTCCCTATCCGCACTGATCTCGTGCTAATTGCGCCCTCGTACCGCGTCGGGACGGTGGGGTCCGGGAGTTGGGTGCGTGCCGTGTCTGAAGAAAATGTAGCAACAATACTGGAATGTCATGGCCGTCGAATCGACTGCTCGCAAGCAGCCGGCGGAAAACACGCCGCTGTTTCGCTCCGCACCGCACAATATCGAGGTCGAGCAGGCGCTGCTCGGCGCGATCCTCGTCAATAACGAGGCGTTCTATCGCGTCTCCGATTTCCTCGAGCCGGAGCACTTCTTCGAACCGCTGCACCAGAAGATCTACAAGGACGTCAGCTCGCTGGTGCGCTCCGGAAAAAGCGCGACGCCGCTCACGCTCAAGACCTTCCTGCCCGCCGATCTCGACGTCGCCGGCCTGACCGCGAGCCAGTACCTGGCGCGGCTCGCCACCGAGGCGACCACCGTGATCAACTCGGCCGACTACGGCCGCAACATCTACGATCTTGCGCTGCGCCGCGCCCTCATCGGCATCGGCGAGGTCATGGTCAACCTCGCCTACGAGGCGCCGATCGAGGTCGGGCCGCAGGCGCAGATCGAGGATGCGGAGCGAAGGCTCTACGAGCTCGCCGAGAGCGGCCGCTACGACGGCGGCTTCCAGCGCTTCGCCCAGGCCCTCACCACCGCGGTCGAGATGGCGGCGCATGCCTACGAGCGCGACGGCAAGCTGTCGGGCCTCGCGACCGGCCTGCGCGACCTCGACCGCATGATGGGCGGGCTGCAGCAGTCGGATCTCATCATCATCGCGGGCCGCCCCGGCATGGGCAAATCCTCGCTCGCCACCAATATCGGCTACAACGTCGCCAAGGCTTGGCGCGGCGACGTGCGACCGGACGGCCACATCACCTCGGTCGACGGCGGCATCGTCGGCATCTTCTCGCTCGAAATGTCGGCCGAGCAGCTTGCCACCCGCATCATCGCGGAGCGCACCGGCATCCCCTCCTCGCGCATCCGCCGCGGCGAGATCGAGACCGCCGATTTCGACCGCATCGCCGAGGCCGCGCGCGAGATGGAGTCGCTCCCGTTCTACATCGACGAGACCGGCGGCCTTTCCATCGCCCAGCTGGCGGCGCGCGCGCGCCGGCTCAAACGGCAGAAGGGCCTCGACCTCCTGGTGATCGACTACATCCAGCTGCTGCAGGGCTCTTCCAAGCGCGCCGCCGAGGGCCGCGTGCAGGAGGTGACCGAGATCACGACGAGCCTCAAGGCGCTCGCCAAGGAGCTCAACGTGCCGATCGTCGCGCTCTCGCAATTGTCGCGCCAGGTCGAGAGCCGCGACGACAAGCGCCCGCAACTCTCGGATCTGCGCGAATCCGGCTCGATCGAGCAGGACGCCGACGCGGTGCTGTTCGTCTTCCGCGAGGAATACTACTTGCGCAATCGCGAGCCGCGCCCCGGCACCGACGAGCACTTCAAGTGGCAGACCGAGATGGAGGCGGCGCACGGCAAGGCCGAGGTCATCATCGGCAAGCAGCGCCACGGCCCGACCGGCACCGTGAAGCTCCAGTTCGAGGCGGAGGTGACGCGGTTCGCGGATCTGGCGAGCGAGGATCATCTGCCGGCGCGGATGTAGCGTTCACTTGGCCACAAGCGCCGCGGCGTCGCCCCTGAGGCGCTCGGCGGCCGCAGGCTGTTGCTCTCGCAACCAGTTCCCAGTTTCGTGTCTCACCACAAGGTGCAGTCCACAGGGTGCCAAGAAAAATACAATCGATCTGCAATGGAAACTTGCCGCCAATTACAATGCAAGTCTTTGCGAGAGCGGGAGAAACGCCTCCGGCGCAAGAACAATGGCAAGCAATGGAAAAAATAATGCGCAGAACAATGGAAACAATGGGAAATCCGGGCGCGTGATCAACGTCCGGTGGTGACGCCGGAAGACAGGCAGCGGCGCTACGCGCGAGTCGCTACCGGTCGGACCGAGCATGCTCGCAGGATTCGTGGGTGAGCCTGGGCACAATTCCCACACTCCTATTTATGCCGTAGCACAAATAGGGAACGCGCGCAAGAACGAAATCACGAAATCGCGTCCTGTCGCAAGCACACGAGTTGTCCGGTTACGTAGGGCGACGAGACCGGCAACGTTGCCGCAGGACCGTAGGACAGCGCAGCGGGTCGGCACCCCGCCGGTCGGTAACGTGGCTCACCCTATTTGCCGTGGCGGTGCGGCGTCCCGCCATGCGAATGCACGCCGCCATGCGAGTGGTCGTGCTCGGCATAGTGCTGGCGCAGCAGGTCCTTGCCGTAGTCATTGCCGTTGGGCGTGCGCACGACCGTGTGAATGTGGTCGCGCGAGGGCGCGTCGTTGTCGTAGACGATGCCCGACACGTGATCGAACTCGATCAGGATCACCGGGCTCAGAACGCGGTAGTAGAACGGGCTTGCGTCATCGCACGGGCCGATCCAGGCGAAATGCGTCGCGTCGAGATGGCGCTTCACCTCGCCGTAGCGGATTTCGGCGTGGCCCGGCCGGATGCGGCCCGTATAGGTCGCGAGCAGGGCCTCGAGACGTTCGCGGCTCTCCGCCGGCAGATCGCCATAGCGGATCCCGGCGGGCTCGATCCGCCGGTTGTCGGAAAACGCGGCGGTGAGCAGCTCGCCCGGCATGTCGTTCCCGATGGTCGCGCGCACCCGTGCATCGGCGGAGAGCGAACGCATCAGGGCAAGGCCCTGCTCCTCCTCGGTCGCGAAAACGCGCGTTCCGGCGTATTTGCCCGAGCGCGCCAGGACCGGCTCCGAGCCCATGAAGCCGGGGGTGAGCACGAGCTGGTCGCCGAGCATGAAGCAATTGAGGTTGAGGTGATGGCCGTCGACCTGCCAGCCCCAGGGCTGCCCGGGCGACGGCTCCCCGAAAACGCTCACCCAGTAGAACCATTCGCCGTACTCCTCGGCCCGGCCCGTGACCTCGAGCATGTGTTCGTTGAGCCGCATGATGTCGCGCGCCGTGCGATAGCCGGCGGCGCTCATCGTTTCCCGCACCAGCGCGAGCGCGCGCTCGCGTGCATTCCCGTCGAGGTCGGCCATGCAAACGCCATGGCGCATCAACCAGGGATGAATGTTCGACCACTGGCGCCAGGCCTCGTCATCGATCGGAAAGCATGCGGACTTGCGTTGCGCCGGCGTGAGCGCCGCCAGAAACGACCGCGCGGCTTCCTCGAGCGGGGCAAGCGAGTGGCCCGTGCGCTCGCGCGCGAACAGCCCCGGCACGATTCCGCCCACGCCGGCGATCCCGCGGAACGGCTCGGCCACCGCCGCATATCCGTCATCGCGCATGGCCTTGAGCCGCGGCGGCAGATCGAATGGCCGGACCGCCGGCACCGGCCCTCGCGGACGCAAGCCGAAACGCGCTGTCTCGCCTGCCATTCGGGCCTCCTCATCGGGTCGTTTTGTCTGGTCGACCCCATCCGCAATCCGGCCATTCCGCTGACGCGGACGCGGACGCAACGGAAATGACGGCCCCGGCCGCGGAAAACCCTCGGACCAGACTCGAGCGGCCCGCCGGTTCTACCTGAATTCGCTGGTGTTATCCCAGTTAGGTTCGTTCTGGAATCTGCCATTTTGCCGGCACGGCAAGCCCGGGCCCCGGGAGCGCGCCTTGATCTTGCCGGCAATATAGGATAGCCCCCTACCCTATGTCCCATACGATCCGCGAAAAGCAGAAGCTGCTCGCCCGGGTGCGGCGCATCCGCGGGCAGGTCGAGGCGCTCGAGCGCGCGCTGGTCAGCGAGGCCGGCTGCGAGCCCGTGATGCACCAGATCGTCGGCATCCGCGGCGCCGTCGCGGGCCTGATGGCCGAGGTGGTCGAGGATCACGTGCGCAGTCACCTGGTCGGCGCACAGGAGAACGCCGTTTCGCTCGATACGCGCGCGGCCGAGCAGCTCATCGACGTGATGCACTCCTATCTCAAGTGAGCGATCTGCACGTGAGGACCGCATGAGCGATCTCGACCCGGCGGCTTCCGAACTGACCCACAGCCACGTTTTCCTCGGCGCCGGCCACGCCCGCAACGAGCGCCGTGCCTGGGGCGTGATCGCGCTCTGCACCGTCATGATGGTGGCCGAGATCGCCGGCGGCATCGTCTTCGGCTCGATCGCGCTCGTCGCCGACGGTCTGCACATGTCGACGCATGCGGCCGCCCTGCTGCTCGCGGCCGCCGCCTATACGTACGCGCGCCGCTACGCCGACGATCCACGCTTCTGCTTCGGCACCGGCAAGCTCGGCGATCTCGCGGGCTTCACCAGCGCCATCGTGCTGGCGATGGTCGCGCTGCTGATCGGCTACGAGGCCGTGATGCGGCTGATCGCGCCGGTCGCGGTGCATTTCAACGAGGCGATCGCCATCGCGGCGCTCGGCCTCATCGTCAACGTCGCCAGCGTGTTCATGCTCGGCGCCGGGCACGATCATGGGCACGACCATCATCATGGCCACGGTCACGCGCATGATCACGGCGATGACGATCATGACCATCATCACGATCATGATCACGATCACGACGACGACCATGAGCACGACGCGCACCACGACGCCCGCACCCATCGCGACCACAATCTGCGCGCCGCCCTCGTTCACGTCATGGCGGATGCCGCCGTCTCGGTGCTCGTCATCACCGGCCTGCTGCTTGGCCGCTTTCTCGGCTGGGTCTGGATGGACCCGGTCGCCGGCCTCGTCGGCGCGATCGTGATCGCGAGCTGGTCCTACGGCCTCGTGCGCGACACCGGCAGCGTGCTGCTCGACATGACGGCCGACGCCGACATGGCGGAAAACATCCGCATGGCGATCGAGCGCGACGGCGACCGGCTGTGCGATCTGCATCTGTGGCGGCTCGGCCCCGGCCATATCGGCGTCATCGCCTCGATCACTACGGCGCTGCCGCGCGCGCCCGCCTTCTACCGCGAGCGG